>JADLEL010000047.1 GCA_020846145.1 Pirellulales bacterium
AATCGCCGCGAAAATGGGACTGTCCCCCTTGCGCCGCGGGAAGGGGACAGGTCCATGTTTTCGGCCTACCGTTTGTCCACAAAATACGTTTTCACGCCGAAAAATGGACCAGTCCCCGACCGGGGCGTGAACGCTTACCGATCCTTAAATCCCGATAAATCGGCTGGTGATTCGCATGGTTTTCGATTGTCTGCGTTGGATCGACGAAGAATTGCCGGCCTTGGAAGCCAAGGGGCGGCGGCGGAAATTGCTTTCGCGGTCGAACGCCCAAGCGGCGGTCATCGCGCTCGACGGCCGGGAGTACGTCAATTTCGGCACGAACGATTATCTCGGACTGGCCGCCGATCCACGGTTGGCCGAGGCCGTCGCTTCCGCCCTTGACCAATACGGCTGGGGAAGCGGCGCCAGCCCGCTCATTTTGGGACACGCCGAATTGCACCGCCGTTTGGAAGAGCAAATCGCCGAGTTCGAAGGCGTCGAAGCCGCCCTGCTCTTCACTTCGGGCTTCGCCGCCAATTCGGGAACCATCGCCGCCCTGGTCGGGCCGGGCGACGCCGTTTTTTCCGACCGCAAAAATCACGCCAGTCTCTTCGACGGCTGCCGACTGTCCCGCGCCGATATCCGCGTCTATCCGCACGCCGACCCGCAAGCCCTGGACGATCTGCTCGAAAAAACGACGGCATACCGCCGCCGGCTAATCGTTACCGATTCGCTCTTCAGCATGGACGGCGACTTCGCGCCGCTCAAGGAAATTGCGGAAATCGCCGAGAAACGTCGCGCCATGCTCCTGGTCGATGAAGCCCACGCGACGGGCGTTTTCGGCGATCGCGGCCGCGGCGCGTGTGAAATGCTGGGCGTGGAAGACCGCGTGCCGGTGCGCATCGGCACGTTGAGCAAGGCTCTGGGCGGCATCGGCGGATTCGTCGCCGGCAGCCGGACGCTCGTCGATTGGCTCGTCAACCGTGCCCGGCCTTACGTGTTTTCCACGGCCTTGCCGGCGGCGGTTTCGGCCGCGGGGCTGGCGGCCTTGGAGATCGTGAAGAACGAACCTTTTCGGCGCGGCGAACTACTCGTCAAAGCCGCCGATTTGCGCCGCGAACTTTCCGCGCAAGGCTGGCGGCTGGGCAATTCTGCGAGCCAAATTCTCCCCGTGATTGTCGGCGAATCGGAACGGGCAGTGGCCCTATCCCAAAAACTGCGCGCGCGCGGCCTTTTCGTGCCCGCCATTCGCCCCCCCACGGTGCCGGAAGGGGAAGCCTGCCTGCGCATCAGCCTAAGTTACGCCCATTCGCCGGCGATGATCGGCAAGCTGCTGGAGAGTTTATACGATGCGCGGTCCTTGGCGTGAATTTTTATAACAGGCAAACCCGAAAAGATCGATATCTGGACGGAAAAATAGGGTTCATCCGGTTAAAGCGTACTTGTTCGATGGATCTCGCGGCAGGAAGCCGCCGCGGCCCAAAGGGCCGGCAGTTCGCCCAGCCCCAGGCATCGCCTGGGATTAGCGATATCGCGAAGAATTTTTGTCTCGGCCCAACGGGCCAACCGTTCTCCTCCTGTCGGCGAACGGCCGGGAAAGTTGGGCCTCTGGATGCGTCGTGAAGCAACATTCCCCAGGGCGCTGCCCTGGGCTGGGTGAACGGCTGGGCCTTCGGCCCGAATCAAGGGAATCCGTTCCATGAGAATCATTTACTCGATTTTTTTCTCATGAACATGATACCTCGCCAACTCAGGTACGCTCTTTCCGGTTGAACCAATATTATTTCATTACTGGGCGTTTGTGGTATAATTAATTGCCGTTGCAAAAAACAGATTTAGAGGGCGCCTTGCCCACGCATGTCGTGGGCAGGGCGCCGGACTTTCCGCAATGGAAACTCAAGCACGATCGCCATGGCCGACTTCATCCCCGTTTGCAAAACCTTCGACATCCCCGATCCCGGCAAGGAAGTGTTCGAGGTCGAGGAAAGGTTTATCGTCGTATTTCATTTAGACGGCGAATGGCACGCGCTGGACGACCGCTGCACGCACGACGGCGGACCGTTGGGCCAAGGCTGGATCGAGGGCTTCCAGATCATTTGCCCGCGGCACGGAGCGCGGTTCGATATTCGCACCGGCCAGGCCCTCACCATGCCCGCCGTCCGCGCGACGGCCGCCCATGAAGTCAAGATCGATGGCGATCGGGTGTTCGTGAAATTGAGGGGATAGGGGATGGGGGATAGGGGATAGAACACGGGGGCGGATAGGCGAGGGCAAGGAAAACACATCCAAAGCAACGAGAATGTCGAAATTTCGGAGTTTCTAATTTCTATCCCCTAATCTCTATCCCCTATCCCCTATCCCCTATCCCCTATCCCCTATCCCCTTCCACCATGCCCCTTGCCGAAGAAACCATCCTTGCCGCCTTGAAACAAGTCCGCGACCCCGAGTTGCTGGTCAACGTGGTCGATTTGGGTTTGATTTACGGCGTGGGCGTCGATGAAGTGGAGGGCAAATCGAATCTTCACGTCATCATGACCATGACCACGCCCGCCTGCCCCTTCGGCCCGGAACTGATCCGCGAAGTCAAAGAAGTGCTGAGCCGCATGGAAGGCGTGGGCCGCGTCGAAGTGCAAATTACCCTCTCTCCTCCGTGGACTCCCGACCGCATGACCGAAAATGCCCGGGATGAACTGGGGATCTTCTAATTTCGCCGGGCTTAGCCGACGCTCGCCGGTTCCGGGCTAACAACCCGTTGGAAAAGTGGCATTTCGTCCCAAGTTGGGATGGCAGTTGTACTGCCATCCCTCATTCTGCGGCATTTTCGGGGGTGGCATTTCAACTGCCACCCCAGCATCGGACTTCTTCAACGGCTTGCTAAATTGCCGATCGAAAACCGGGTTGGCATTACGCGGCGCATGACGATTATCCGGCCGCGCAATGCATGAAAAACCAATTGCCGCAATTCGATCGGTTTCAATCGCTTCGGAGGGACCTAATGTTGTCGAGATAGCCGCGTCTTTGTTTTTTCGAATTATCTTGCGCGATTTCGGGAGCCGTGACTGCGAGCGCGGGCGTTTCGCAAGCGTTGAATTCTCAAGCCCCGACGGTCCAATAAACTTCGATGTCGGCGCGGCCGTTCTGGCAACCCTATGAAAAAGTCCCGGGGCGCCATGCTCACGCTTGCGTGTGCATGAGAATCCCGCGAAAACATGCCCACGGCAAGCGTGGGCATGGCACCCTAAACCAAATAGTTTTCTTTTTCAACGCGCAGCTAACGCCTCTCTCGCATCACGGTCTGGCGAGCCGGCGGCGACATCCGTCGAACCGGCGGGGCCGGGGACGGCCCGGCGCGCGCGTTGTTTTCGCGGGAGCAACAGCGCCTCCCGCCGACTTGCTTTTTCCAAGGTATGTTTTAACATGGAGAGAGGCGCATCGCCGTTCCATTCTCGAATCAACCTTTTTGGCAAGGAAATTACCATGCCGGCTCTATCGAACGTTTCGCGGATGCGGGGGATATTATGTCATCGGCCGCGCCGGGCGATCATCGTGGAAGCCGCCTTGGCGGTCCTCGTTTTGGCGATGTGCGGTTCCCTCGCGGCGGCCCAGAATCCGCCCGTCCAAACACCTCCCGCCAAAGCGGCCCATAAAACGCCTCCCGCCAAAATCCCCGAGAAATCGCCGCCGGCGAAGGCCCCGCCAGCCGCCAAAGCGCCCGCTGCGGCCGACGCGAAAAAGCCCGATAAAACGGACAAGGAAAAAAATCCCGAACCGGAAGACGTCGGCTTGACGACCGGCGACGGCGTGCGTTTGGCGCTGACCTACTATCCCAGCAACCGCGGCCGGGAAGCCATCCCGGTCGTGCTGCTGCATACGTCGAAAGGCAACCGGACCGATTACAAGCATCTGGCCGCCGCGCTTCAAGCGCAAGGCTACGCGGTGGTCGTGCCCGATTTGCGGGGGCACGGCGACAGCACGAAGCAGAAGGTCAACGGCGTCGAACATGCGCTGAGCGCCGCCAAGCTGCCCGTGCAACAGTATAAGCTGATGGTCGAACAAGACATGTATGCGGTAAAGGAATTTCTGTGGGCGCGGAACAACGCCAAGGAACTGAACCTCAACAAGCTCTGCGCGGTCGGCGCGGAGATGGGCGCTTCGGTGGCCATGAATTTCACCGCGTTCGACGCCGTGGGCTACGGCGATTCGGACCGCGGACCCTATTACGGCCCCTTGCAACTCGGACGGTTCGTGAAGGCCCTCGTGCTGCTCTCGCCGGAGGTATCCTTCAAGGGTTTGCCGCTCGTTCCCTTATATGAAGAACTGCGGAAAAACCTTCCCGTGCTGATCCTCGTCGGCAAGGACGATCCGAAGAGCTTCGACGAGTCCGAGCGCGTCTCCAAGCTCTTTAAGCGTCCTCCGCCGAAAAATCCCGAAGAGACCACCTTCTTTTTCAAGCCCTTGGGCACCAAGCTTCAAGGCACGAAAATCCTGGAGACGAAAAACATTCGCGCGGCGGACAATATCATATTCCCCTTTCTCCGCCTGCGGCTGAAGGATGCGGACCAGGCCAAGGACTGGAACTGGAAATTGCTGAAGAAACCGCACGAAAACGGGTAAGGGACCGTCCGACAATAAACTACCGAATTCCTATGTAGTAGGCACACTCCGTGTGCCGTAATTCGCGGACGGCACACGGAGTGTGCCTACTACGATTCCGGCAACTTATTGTCGGGCAACGCCTAAGGGGCCGTCGCGGTCCTGCCGAGCCGAAGGAAATGGCGAGCAACCTTGGCAGTACCCGGTAAATCCATGCGAGCCAAGCACTTATCGCACCCCTAGCGGACTTCTTTTTCATAGCACCCCCCCCGCTTCGGGAGTTGCAAAACGTTCCTCTCTCATACCTGCGGACTGCCGCGACAGCCCGGGTTCGCGTTCCCATGCTCGTGCTTCGTGAAAATCGCTCTTGTGTGAAATTGACAAACGTAGCACAATGACGCAACTTAGAAAGCGAGCCGCCGTAGTGCGGCCGGAACGCGCGAGGCCCCTGAAACCAGACAGGGGGACTTTTGCCTGCCCGCGGCGGGCAAAGCGCTGCAAGGATCGCGGCGAATCCCGTGCGTAATTGTGCGAGGACCACAAGGAGGGAACCGATGGTCACGCTGCAAGCGGCCATGATGGCCATGCTCTTGTCGAATCCAGGCCAAGTCGAGCTGCTGGATTTCCATGCCGACTGGTGCGCTCCCTGCCGGGCGATGCAGCCCACGATCGAGGCCCTCGAGGCGAAGGGTTATCCGATCAGAAAAGTCAATATCTCCCGGGAGCGCGAACTGGCCGCCCAATACGGCGTGCAAAGCGTGCCGTGCTACGTCATGTTGGTCGATGGCAAGGAAGTCGAGCGGGTGTCGGGCGGCACGAGTTTCAGCCGCTTGGAAAAAATGTTCAAAACGGCGGGCTTCGGCCGCGATCCGGCGGCGAATCAAAATCCGCGCGCCTTCGCGGCGAACGACGCGCCGGCGCGCCATCCGGCCGCGGCGGCGGCCGCGGCTTCGCTGCCGCCGGCCGGCGCTTTCCACGATCCGCACGTTTCGCCGGCGAACGCCGCGTTGCCGCCGGCGGGCAATTTCAATCCGCCAAGCGCACCAACCGGCGGACCGATTTCGGACGCGCGGCTGATCGCCGCGAGCGTGCGGATCAGGGTCGCCGATCCCACCGGCAATTCCTGCGGATCGGGCACGATCATCGACGCCCGCGGAGGCAAGGCGCTGGTGCTGACTTGCGGACATATCTTCCGCGACTCGAAGGGCCGGGGAAAAATCGAGATCGAACTGTTCGGCCCTCACGCCGGCAAAAAAGTCGAAGGCCGCTTGGAATCGTACGACGCCGACGAACGCGACGTGGGCTTGGTTTCGATGCAAATGCCGGAACCGATCGCGGCGGCGCGTCTGGCGCCCGTCGGATACGCCGTCCGCCAAGGCGACGCCGTCGCCAGCGTGGGCTGCGATCACGGCGCCGATCCCACGGTGCGGCGGAACCGGGTCAACGCATCCAATGCCGCCAACTTGTGGATCGACGATCAACCGACCGAAGGCCGCAGCGGCGGCGGGCTGTTCTCGGCCGAAGGTTACGCGATCGGCGTGTGCAACGGCTGCGATCCCCGCGATCGCGAGGGATTGTACGCCCCCATGGGCCGAATCTGCGCGGAACTCGACAAGGCGGGCCTCTCCTTCGTCTATCAATCGCCGCAAGGTTGGGAGAACACGACGGCGGGGCAGCCCTCGATTTTGTTGGCGTCGAACGCCGTGCCTTCCATGCCCGCGGCGATGCCCGACATGAATGCGTCGATCAACGCCGCCGCCGGTTCCGCCGAAAATTTCGCGGGCGGCGGCCCGCTTGCCGCGCCTCCGTTGACGGCGGATTCTTCCGCGGGGATGAGCGCCGGCGAACGAGCGGCGTTGGAGGAGATACGACGGCACTTGAAAGACGGCGCCGAAGTGGTGTGCGTGATCCGTCCCCGCAACGTGCTCGGCGCGAAGAGCGAAGTCATCATGCTCGACAAGGCATCGCCGGAACTAGTCCGGCAGCTTTCGGCGATCTCGCAAGCGAAAGACGGCGTCCAGCGCACTTCGCTGGAAGTCGCCCGCCCGCGGAAAAAAATCTTGGAATGGTCGATTTCCGACCGAGCGATCTCCACGGCTCCCTGAGAGGATTCGGGGAGAACTTTCCCGCGGTTCCCGGCCCGGCGTCGTTTCTCGATTTCACGGTCTTTGGCGCGCCATGCGCTTTCCCGAAAAAGGCTTCTACCTGTCGCAGGGGACTGTCCCGATTTTCGCGGCGCAAAAGATGATGGTGTCATAAAAGCGCTTAATCGCCGCGAAAATGGGACTGTCCCCCTCGCGCCGCGGGCGATATACTATTACCATCGAACGAATTGAATCCATCGCCCGAAACCACCCGCTAGAGGTAAGCGATATCCGATGACTCAGCTCGAACAGGCCAAAGCCGGCACGATCACTCCGGAAATGCAGTATGTCGCCGGTTGCGAGGGGCTGGAGCCGGAACGGATTCGCGACGAGGTGGCGCGGGGGCGGATGGTGATTCCGGCGAATCGCGTGCATATCGAGAAGGGGCTGAAGCCGATCGGCATCGGCATCGCCGCGCGGACGAAGATCAACGCGAACATCGGCAAATCGGCGCTGTCGAGCGACACCACCTGCGAATTGGAAAAGCTGTACGTCGCCCTGAAGCACGGGGCCGACACGGTCATGGACCTCTCGACGGGCGAGGACATCGACGCGGTGCGCGCGCGGATTATCGAGGCGGCGGCCGTGCCCGTCGGGACGGTGCCGCTGTATCAGGTCGTGCAGCAGCTCGACGACATCGGCGATATGCGGCCGAAAGATTTCCTGGACGTGGTCGAGCAGCAGGCCCGGCAGGGGGTCGATTACATGACCATCCACTGCGCGCTCTTGAAGGAGCACGTGCCGCTGACCGAGAAGCGCGTAACCGGCATCGTCAGCCGCGGCGGTTCGCTGGTGGCCAAGTGGATGATGCTGCACGGCGAGGAGAATCCGTTCTATACGCGCTTCGACGACCTTTGCGACATCATGCGCGAGTACGATGTAACTTGGAGCCTGGGCGACGGTCTGCGCCCCGGCTCGCTGGCCGACGCCTGCGACGAGGCGCAATTCGCCGAGCTTAAAGTGATGGGCGAGTTGACGCATCGCGCCCGAAAGCGGAACTGCCAGGTGATGATCGAAGGGCCCGGCCACGTGCCGATGCACGAAATCGAGCGGAACATCAAGCTCGAAATGGAGCTTTGCGACGAGGCCCCCTTCTACGTGCTCGGTCCGGTGGTAACCGACATCGCACCTGGCTACGACCACATCACCAGCGCCATCGGCGGCGCGATGGCGGCCTGGCACGGCGCGGCGATGCTCTGCTACGTTACGCCCAAGGAGCATCTCGGGCTGCCGAATTTGGAAGACGTGCATCAAGGGGTGATCGCGTATAAGATCGCCGCCCACGCGGCCGACGTCGCCCGGGGCCGCATCGGCGCCCGCGACCGGGACGACGCGCTGAGCCGCGCCCGCTTCGCCTTCGATTGGCCCGAACAGTTCCGGCTGTCGCTCGATCCGGAAACGGCCCAACGGATGCGCGCGGAGACGCTCTCCGAAGCCGGGTCGGAAAAAACCCACTATTGCAGCATGTGCGGCCCGAAATTCTGCTCGATGAAAACGACCGAGGATTTGCGGAAATTAGGGGTGCGGGGCGAGGGGTGAGGGAAGGGGGATTATAGTGCAACCACGATTCCAACTTTGTCGAGAGATTTTCGATTTGCTTTTTTACGGCAAATGGAGGTGAACCATGCAAATTAATTATGACGCCGAACTGGACCTCCTCTATTTCCGATTCGACCCGCGCCGGCAAGAGGTCGTCAACAAGCAAGTCGCCGAAGATGTCGTATTGGATGTCGGACTCGACAATAAAATCATCGGTATTGAGATTCTCTCCGCTTCCGAGCATTTGGATTTGAGTCATCTATTACCCATCGATCGTCATATTGCCCCTTCAGCCACCTAATCGAGTTTCCGTAAAATAATCCCCCAATGAATCCAATGCCTCTCATGCGATCGATGATTACCGCCTCCCTGTTTCTCTTCAGCGTAACTCCGGTCATCGCGGCCGAAGTCCAGCAGAACGTCCTTTCGCCCGCAGAAGCCAAAGACGGCTTCACGCTGCTGTTCAACGGCAAGAATTTGGACGGTTGGCACGGGGACGTGAAACGTTATCCCGTCGCGGACGGCGTCATCACCTGCAAAGGCGCCAATCTTTATACGAATCGGGAATACGACAATTTCGTGTTCCGCTTCGAGTTCAAACTCCCTCCGGCGGGCAACAACGGCGTCGGCCTGCGCACGCCCGACGACGGCCGCGCCAGCAGGGCGGGCATGGAAATCCAGATTCTCGACGACGACCATCCCAAGCACAAAGCGCTCGCCCCGTATCAGTTCCACGGCTCGATCTACGGCGTCTTGCCGGCGAAGCGCGGCGCGCTAAAGCCCGTCGGCCAATGGAACGAGGAGGAAATCGTCGCCGACGGCGGCAAGATCAAGGTTACGGTGAACGGCAAGGTGGTGCTCGACGCGGATATCGGTAAGATTAAGAAGACGCCGGACGAAAAAGACCACCCCGGCTTGCACAACGCCAAAGGCTACATCGCCTTCCTCGGCCACCGCACCGCGGTGCAGTTCCGCAACGTGCGGGTGAAGGAGTTGAAGAAAGCGGAAGATATTATGTAGTCAAAATCCTTATTACCCCGGGAACCATTTCAGATGAGCATTGCAGAATCCATGGAACGGCGGGCGCGGCAATTCGTCGATCGCTACGCGGCGGTGCGGGAACAGGTGCAGCGGGTCATCGTCGGGCACGACGAAATCGTCCACGGCGTGTTGACGTGCCTCTTCACCGGCGGGCACTGCCTCTTGGAAGGCGTGCCGGGCTTGGGCAAAACGCTCCTGGTCCGCACGCTCGCGCAGACGCTGAGCCTCGATTTCAACCGCGTGCAATTCACGCCCGACCTCATGCCCGCCGACATCCTCGGCACGAACATGGTGATGGAGTCGCCCGACGGCAAGCGGTTCTTCGAGTTCCAACGGGGGCCGATCTTCACGCAAATCTGCCTCGCCGACGAAATCAACCGCGCCACGCCGAAAACGCAATCGGCGATGCTCGAAACGATGCAGGAAGGGGCGATCACCGCCGCCGGCACGCGGTACGTGCTGAAAAAGCCGTTCCTGGTGATGGCCACGCAGAATCCCATCGAGCAGGAAGGCACCTACCCGCTGCCCGAAGCGCAGTTGGACCGCTTCTTCTTCAAGCTCCTGGTCGGCTATTCCGGGCGGAAAGAGTTGGCGGCGATCGTCGATCGGACCACGCGCGGCGAGGTCGTCGAGCCGGCGAAGGTCATGGACGGCAAGGAGATTCTCGAATGGCAGGCGCTGGTCCGCGAGGTGATTTTGGCGTCCCACGTGCAGGATTACATCGTGCGGCTGGTGCTGGCCACGCATCCGCAAGGGGAATTCGCGGCGGCGATCGCCAATCAATACGTCCGCTGGGGCGCGAGTCCCCGCGGCGCGCAAACGGTGGCCTTGGCCTCGAAAGTCCGCGCCTTGCTCGACGGCCGCTACAACGTCAGCTTCGAGGACGTGCATCGCACCTATTTGCCCGCCATGCGGCACCGCATCATTCTCAATTTCGAGGCCCAGGCGGAAGGCATCGAACCCGACACCGTGCTCTTGAAGCTGTTGGAAGACGTGCCGCAGAAGGCGGAATAGGCTACTAAAGAGCCGGTGGCGCCGTTTACGGATCGAGTAAATAATGTTCGGCGTCAAAGACTACCGCTGGATTCCCAATCGCTTTCGCGCTATAATGGATTCGAGGGACTTTTCAATCGGTAGATCTTTTGGCGTGGAGCGAAAATCATGCACGGCCAGCCGCTAACTTTACAAGGTTCCATCATGCCCGACGGCACTTTGGAATTGGATCGTAAACTTCCCTTGCCGCCAGGCCGAGTTGAAATCACGGTCGCGCCTATTACCGTCGAAATCGAGAAGACGAGCGCACGGCAGGCACTCGATGCGATTTTGGATGCGCGGAAATCGCAAACGGTCGCCGGAGGGCGTTCCCAGGAAGAAATCGACACCGATCTTCAAGCAATGCGAGATGAATGGGACCAGAGAGATGCGGATTCGAGTCAAGATCGCCGCGGTAAAATCTAAGCTGGGGGCTTCGTTGTGTTCGTTTACTTGGATTCCAACATCGTTATTAATAGCGTAAGACAACGCTCATCGATTCCTTAGCAGGCGTGAGGATCACGGATTCGGTGCGGACGTCGAATTGTCCGCCGCGCACTTCGCTCGGTTGAAGGCCGGCGGGATGGGGCAGGCGGAACACGACGGTTTTCGGCCAGTTTTTTGCCGGACCGTGCAACCGCACCGCGGCTTCGACCCGGCCGTCCGGGGCGATCGAGCGAACGCGGAGGTCGAATTCCCCGAAGTAACTTTTGCACTTCTCCAACACGATTTCCTTTCCGGCCTCCAACCACGCGCGGGGAATCATCGAGAGCAACCGCAGCGTGCCGGAATCGTAATCCTCCTCCCAGAGCATCCAGCGCGTCTGCATGAGGAACCAGGCTTCCTCGTGCGTCTTGTGCTGGCTTTCGCCGACGCCGACGTAATGCTCCCAAAAGGTGTAGGTCTCGCGATCCTGCAATGAAGCGAATTGATTGTAATACGTTTTTAAGTACTGCTTCACCTCGCCGCGCCGCAGGTGCAGCCAATCGTGGCGGCAGTAGTAAGGCTGGCTGAAACCGGCGTTGCGGTGAGTCATCAGCTCTTGATGCGCGTAAAGCAGCCATTCGGACAATTGCTCGTTGGGATCGAGCACTTCGCCGATTCCCAGATACAGCGCGCCGATGAGCGAATCGCGCGAGGCGAACATGTAATGGCTCAGCCAACTTCCGCCGTCCGCGTAGAGCGAGACCGGTCCGGCATACTCGGCCCAGGGGGAGAACGAGGGAATCCAAGTCCCGTTCCCCAAGGGAATCACCGGGCTGCGGGCGACGTTCTCCGCATAGGATTTGCGAATGTCGGCCAGATAGGGAGCGAGTTCCCGCTGCACCTCGGCCACGGCATCCGGGTCGATGCCGGCGTACATTTCGACGACGCGCTTAAGTCCCAGGTAGGTCAGGGCGTTGAGCATGAAGGAGTGGTAGAAATCCTGCGGATCGGCGACTTTGCCTTCGAGCAGCCCGTAGCCCTTGCCGCGCAATTCTTCCTTCATGTTGCGGCGCCGCCAATCGAGAAGATAGCGGCAGGCCTTGAGTACGTTCGGCTCAATCCGGCGCGCCCAGGCAACATCGCGCGTGTAGCGGAAGTGCTCGCCGATCGTCCACAGCACGGGGCCGGTCTCGAGCTGGTAGCCGAGGCAGGTTTGGATGAAGCCGTCGTCGCGCTGGCGGTCGAGAAAGAGCTGGATGCAGCGCTCGGCCCAGCGGTGATATCCGAGCGAATCGTAGAACTGGATGATGGGCGCGGATTCCGAGCCGATCGGGGCGTACCAGCCCACGAAGGCGGCGAGCGGGCCGCTCTCGCTCAAGCCCAGCGTGGCGATGTCCAGGTGCAGCAGGCCGGCGCGAAGGCGTTCCTCGATGACCGCGTCGGGCAGCGAGATCCGCGCGCCTTGGGCCAGTTTGTTGCGCCAAAACGCCTTGCAGGCGCCGTAATGCGCTTCGTAGCTTTGTTTGCCGGCCGCCGCGGCGCGCTCGTGCGTAAGCGGACGATGGGGAAAGATGAAATCGAAGGTCTCCTTTTCTCCCGGCTGAATGAGGATGGCCATCTCCTCTTGCGGCATAGGCTCACCGTTCAACAGATTCACGGCCATGACTTTGCCCTCCGCGTTGGTCCGCCGGCCTTCGATGAATTTCGCGGTACCGACTCCCTCGAGGGCATTGGCCTTGATGTAGCCGGCCTTCGCGTAGGCGTAGCGCGGCACGGACCCGCGATTCACCGCTTCGACGCGAACCCGGCAGATCAATTCCTGCTCGCGCTGGGTAACTTCGGCGGGCAGCATTTGATCGTACTGCGCCGTCTCGTTCTTGGTGAGCATCTTGCCGGAGGAGTTGGCATAAGCCGCCAGCCAATGCGTGCCGCGCACGTTGTCGGCCGTGAGCGGCTCCTTTTCGAGCGTGGCGAAGAGCGTCAGCGAATACTCGATGTCGCCGTCGCGCTGCGTCGATTTGACGATCGGCAGCACGCCGTCCTCCAGGCGGCGGACGATATCGACGCTGCATCGCGCGCCGCGTCCCAAGATGAAATAATAGCGGCCGGGATCGCGGCCTTCAGCGGGAATCGCCGACCGCACCAGATCGTAGGGCTCGACGTATCCCCAGTACCCGACCGAATCGAGGGGCATCACGCGAAAGATGCGCATATCGCGCCCCAGGCCCAGCCAGGTCGGGCAGCGCATTTCCTTGGTGCCGCGGCACGCGCCTTCGTAGGTCTCCTCCGGCGCGGCGTCGATCAGCTCGCGCTCCGATTGCAGTTTCTTCGCGCGGACGGCCGCATCGACCTGCTCGTACGTTCGCCGATCGTCCGCCGCCAGGACCGCGACCTGCAATCCGCGCACGAGGATCGGCGTATTTGGCGCGATATCGCGGAGGAAGAAGGTGAAACCGGCGGCCGGTAGTTCGCTTCCCGCGTTGCGCTTGCGGAAGCGAACGGTAACGCGCGTGGCGCGGGCGCCCGACTCGGTATGGGCGTCGTCGATGCGGATTTCCAATCGTTTTACGCCCGGAACGAGCGAGAAATCGCCGGGGGAATCCGCCGCCCCGTTTTCCTTCGCCGGGCGGTCGAGCGCGTGCAAGGCGGCATAGGTTACTTCGACTTCGCCGCCTTCGACGTCGTTTTTCCAAACGACGGCTGCGGCGCGCCGCTTCGAGCTATCTCCCGCCGGGAGATTTTCTCCCTGAACTGCCGAGGTTCCGTCGCGCGAAGAATCCTTGGCGAATGCGTTCAGGGCGGTCGCCGAGAGAACGCCGGTCCCGGCAACGAGCAAAAATTCCCGCCGCGTGGAGATTGATTTTAATGGTTCAAAGCGGTTATTCATGCGATTCTTCCTTCAAGGATTCGGAACGTTTGTTTTGATATTCTTCATATACGGTAATCAACAGGGTGCTGCCTAAGACCAGCAATCCGCCGAGGATCATGGGGAGCGTCAACCGTTCTTTCAACACGACGGCGGCGATCGGGACGCCAAAGAAGGTCAGCAAGTAATTCGACAAACCGGCCTGCGTGGCGTCCAGGCGGGTGAGCACGTTCAAAAAAATGACCATGGCCAAAGCATAGACGAAAACGGCTAAAAACAGGAGTCCGCACCATGCTTTGAGGCTGTAGTGCGGCAGGTCGAGGAAGCCCTTCGGCTCGAAGGCGAGCGTAATCGGAAACATGAAGATCAGCAAGACATAATAACTATAAAGCATCACTTGCAGCGGAGAATAACGTTCCAAGACCTTCTTGCAGTAAACGTTGTAAAAAGCGCTGCCGTTGACGCTGAGAAAGACGAGGATGCTCCCCCAGAACATCTTGCCGCTGGAGAGGCTCAAGCCTTTCAAATCCTTGCTGGAGCACATCGCCACGCCCGCGATGGCCAGGGCGAAGCTGAAAAATCGCAACGGCGTCATGCGTTCGCCTAAGATAAAGTAAGCCATTACGCAGGTGCAGATCGGCAACGCGAGAAACAAGAGCGAGGTATTGGCGGCCGGAGACCATTTCGGAGCCGTGCCCCAGGTAATGAGAAGCTGCGCCGCCACCTGCCCGAAAATCCCCAGAAGAATGAAATCGCGAAGGTCCGCGCGGGTCATCCGCGACGGCGGCGCGGAACACCCGCGTCTTTCCCGCGCGACGATCGGAATCAACAGCAAGGTGGCGATCGAGATCGGGAAAAACGTGGCGAACAACGGCCCCATTTCGTTCTGAACCAGGTTGACCAATGTCGGCTGGCAGGCCCAGAAAAAATTGCACAGGAGCAGCAGGCCCCAATCGCGAAATTTTCCCATGGAGGTATTGATGGAAGGCATAATACGATCCCGGAAGCTAATGTTCCTTGCCAAATCGTAACCGTTCACAGGGGACTGTCCCGATTTTCGCGGCGCAAAAGACGATGGCGCCGTAAAAATGCTCAATCGCCGCGAAAATGGGACGGTCCCCCTCGCGCCGCGGGAAGGGGACAGGTCCATGTTTTCGGCCTACCGTTTGTCCGCAATATACGTTATCCCGCCGAAAAATGGACCAGTCCCCGACCGGGGTGTAAAGGCTTACGTCAAATCGAGATCAAATCAACGGGATATCCAGCAGCCGGGCGAATTCTTCCACCGCGCTTCTCCAGCGCCCGGACACGACGGAGAAATGCTGGGCCAGCACGCGCTCGAGCATTTCCGCCGTGGAGCCGTCGGGCAGGAACGTTACGGAGGGGTGCTGCGGCGGGCCGATGGCGACCTCGCACCAGGCGGGCGGAGGGGCCGTTTCGCCTTCGACGCAATGGAAGAGGTATTCGCCCCGCGGATTCTTCCCCAGCCGGCCTAAGGTGTATGCTCCCATTTTAGGCTGTCCGCAGCAGCCCAGTCCACTGAAAAATTCTTCGATCACCCGCACCTTCATCGGTTCTTCGAGGAACGACTCGGGGCAAAAACCGCAGCAACCCAGGAGTATCCCCTTGCCGAGGATTTCGTACAGTTCCCAGTACGTGCTCATCGAACCGCTGAGCGAACCGAGGATGACTTGCGTCAGCAAGCCGGGAACGTCGTTCTCGCAAATGTAGTGATACTTTCGCGCGAGCAGATTTCCCACCATGCACGGCGTGAATCCCAGGTGCGCCGAAACGCCGGTGGGGCATTTGATGCTGACGCCGATCCAGCTCCGATCGACGGCCCAGCGGTCCAGCACGAGGTAGGCGGCGATGACCTTGTCCAGCGATTCGCCGCTGGGCGTCTTATTGTCGTGGTAGCTCCACGAGGCGGTCAACTCCCGCGTTTGTTCCGCCAAAACGCGCGGCTCGATCGCGTCCATCTCCTTTCTCAATTCGAGCATGTCGAGCGATTCGACCTCGATGCCGAAGGTCTGGTGGAGATTCTGGACGTCGAACGACGTGGCTTGCAAGCGCATGTCGCCGAAGCCGATCATGCCCAGCTTCGTCCCGCGAATTTTATTGACGGCCGCCGCGGCGCGCAGGAACGGCATGAACGCCGCTTCCTCGATCGGCATGTCGGGCACCGACCAGACGTACTTGTATTTGATGCCGCTCGACCGCAGGATGGGCAAGGTGGAACCCATGCCGGCCGCGGGGGCAATCGAACGGATGACGCCCTGCTCGGTCGTGCCGCCCGGAGAATAGAGGATCATGGGCAGATGCGGCAGCGCGCGGAGCACTTGCAGCAGCACCGCCGGCCTGGCCCACGAAACCTGCATTAAAAACAGGGCGTCGAACGGTTTTTCGGCGTGTTCCTTCACGAGCCGCTCCACGGCGGGCAGCGAGAGTCGTTCGTCGCAATGCAAGCCGACGTCCACGAGGTCCGCCACGCTGCGGCGGACTTGCGCTACGGCTTGCCCGTGGCGCGTGCGGGCCAAATCTTCCGAATAGCCGGGATCCCCAAAACCGATTGCTGCTGCGCGCATGACAAATTTCCTTTACCGGAATGAGTTTACGTGGCGGGCAAAGCCCGCCTTACCGCTGCGTTCACTTGAGGAGAATCCGTTCGGCGCGGGCCACCACGTCGTCGATGGCTCGCTCTCGCTCCTCGTCGATTTTATAGAGGTCGTCTCGTTTCCAAACTTCCGCGACCTTCCGCTTGGCCTGTTCCAGCATGCCGGTCATTTTCCCGGCCGCGATCTCGCCGGTGGCGGTGCGGTCGAACAACTCGGGATTCCAAAGATTCTTGCGGAAATTCCGGTAGGTATGCTCGTGGGCGATGAAGGAGCCGCCGATGCCGACCTCGTCGATAATGTCGATGGCCATCATTTCTACATCCACTTCCACGCGAGCGTGCAAACGTTTCAGGCACTTCGCGACGTCGAGTTCCAAAACGGCCTCGACGGGCGAGAATCGTTTCCCCCCGACCAGCAATCCCACGGGGAAGTTGAATCTCCCCTGTTGCGCCGCCGCCTGCATCTTCATCGCCTTTTCGGCGAGCGATTGCACGCCCGGATATTTCGCGTCGATGTAGCCGGTGCCGATCGCGAAGTCCTGGCCGTAAAGCCGGTCGTAGAGTTGGGCGATCGCCGCGTCCTGAAAGAGCGCCTCGGGGGCGGAAAAGCTTGCGGAGCCGAACTTCATGTCCATAATGCCGCTGATCACGCCCCCGGCCAGCATCGCCTCCGGCGCCGCCGCGTGCAGCGCGGTCATCGCGCCGAGAATTTCCGCGTTCGCCATCACGACATTGCTGACCGGCGAGCAAGGACACGTCCCGCCGGTGAGCGGCATGGGAATGATGGTGCAGGGCAGATTGCGCTTCGCCAGCATCAACAAGACGCGGCCGTCGTCCTCGGGGAATTGCAACGGCGCGATGGTCTCCTTGGCGGTCACGAAGCACGGCTGCGCCTGATACGCAGCGCGGCTGCCGCGGACGATCTCTCCGATCTCCATCAAGAATTCCAAATCTCGTTCGTTCCACACTTCCGTGCTGCCGCATTTGGTGGTGTATTTGGCGACCAGCGCCGCGGTTTTGACGCGCTGCATGGGGCCGGAAACCTTTTGCCCCGCGGCGTCGCGCAGACAGGCCACGGGATTGCCGACGAATCCCACCCCGTCGAGCGCCTCTCCCAACTGCAAGAGCCGGACGAGGTCTTGCTCCGTCGGCGGGCGGACTTCGTCCGTCAGCGGGTCCAGATACTCGATGCACGCGCCGCCGAATTTGCATCCGAGCGGCGGCGTCCAGCGGGGATTGGTTACGCCGTTGAACGCGTATTGGCGGCGCCCTGACGCGATTTCCCGGCGGAGGTAATCGATCGTTTGCTCGACCAGCGTGGGCGGGAACCGCACGACGCGGCTGGCCTCATCCACGTTGGCGCCGGCGGCCGCCAGCGGGGCGCGGAGTTCGGCGCAATCGACGCGCAAGCCGGTTTTCTCCAGCACCTTCAAGGCGCCTTCGTGAATGCGGCACAATTGTTCGTCCGCAAGCGGACCGGCGCTCTGCATCGCAAAACATTCAGTCGCGGGCACGGGGGGATTCCTCCAGATGATATTTCGCCGCCGCTTCGCCGACGCCGCAGCGGCCTTCCATCACGGCGCGGGCCGCCTCGATGAA
>JADLEL010000048.1 GCA_020846145.1 Pirellulales bacterium
AAGATGATGTGCCATCGTTGGGACTCCATTCCAAAGGGAAAGTTTACTAGACTTCACCCATTGGAACGTCCCAGCGATGTTTTTACCTATACCAGTTTTCGAGGCTCATTTTGCAGACCTCGATTGCAATTGAGATTTGAGACCGCCGCTCGTTTACTCGCACCTTAAACGCAACCGGGGGCACGTTGGTTCCGCTTATTTATAAATCATTCGGGATAAGGTTTTCCGCGCTCGTTACATGGCGGATTCCGCGACGGCATGACCGTCGGCGCGGTCGCCCAGATACTGGAACATTAGCGGATCGATCTCGAAGTTGATCATTCTCACCGAGCCGTCGCCAAAGGCGAATTGCGCGCCCTGCGCATGGATGCTGCCGAAGGAATAATCGGTGGAAACGCCCGGCTGATCGCGCTTGAACTCGAAAAACGCCGTACGGTGATTATCGTTGTCGTATCCGGTAAAAGGGCTTTCGTTGTCGGCCGGGTCCATTCCGGTGCGATAGTGGTCGCGATTCAGGTATTTTTCGCCGATCATCAGGGTGTGGCTCGTGCCATCCTTGATTAACGGCATGGTTATCGCGCTGCGTTGGAAGATGACGCCGGCGAATTCCTTTTCATCGCGCCAAACGAAGGTCGGATATTCGGCATACGTTTGGGGGCCGCGCTGGAAGTTGTAGAACTGATGTCCCGCGTTCGCGGCGTAATCCGTGCGCGCCAGCACATTGTTAGTGGCCGAATTGTCCATCGCATTATAAGCCACGAACGTGCCGCTAAAGGCATTGGTGTATAAGATTGGGGGGCGGCGCGTGGGACAGTTCAAGAAGCTCAGGGGCGTTCGGGCCAGGGTATTGGCGGCGACGCGTTTCAGCGAAGCGCTCTGCCTTTTGCCCAAGTCGTGAAGCTGCTTCATTTCGATATAAGGCAGGATATTATAGGCCCAGCCGCCGGGTTGTTGTTTGCCGAATCCCCGATCGGGATCGCCGACCCAAAAATGCCCGCCGCCGCCGGTGGGATAATGCTTCTGGTTTTCGTAATGTACGAGGCAAGCCAAGCCGATTTGCTTGAGATTGTTGGCGCAGGACATGCGCCGCGCCGCCTCCCGTGCCGACTGGATTGCCGGCAGCAAGAGGGCGATCAGAATGCCGATGATGGCGATAACCACCAACAGCTCCACCAAGGTAAAACCGTCCGGGACCCGGCGATCGCGGCGCTTTCGCGGCGCAAATCCGGCTTGCCGGCGCATTCTCTCACGGGTATCAACGAGCTTCATGCCTTATTCCTCCGATTGAAGTATTTCCATCCCGCCAGCCCAATGCTGCCGACGAGCAAGAGCAGCCAAGTTCCCGGCTCCGGCACGGTAGCGGTTCCGGCGGACATTGCGTTCGCCGCCAAAATGGCGCCGTCGATAATGAGTGAGCGTTGGGCGATGCTGGCGGTGGTCAGCGAGGCCGATCCATTCAATTGGGTCGTCCCCGTGCCGGTGATGGCGATGACCGTGCGGGGTGCGACGCCGTCGGCAATCAGGAAGGTGGCGTTATTCACGATCGACGCGGGGAGTTGACCGCTGTTCGCCAGAACCAAGGTTCCCTCGCCGATCGTAACGACGCCGGAGAAGGTGTTCATGCCTTCCAAGTTGAGCGTACCGGCCCCCAGTTTCGCCAAGGTGCCCGCCGATCCGCTGAGGATTTTGTTATACGTCCACGGCGCGGGAGTTGTGGTGTAATTCATTTCCAGCGCGGCGTCGATTTTAATATCGCCGGCGAACGCCGTGGTATCGGTGAGGTTGAGCTTGCCTTCGGAGACGGTGGTTGCGCCGCTGTAGGCGATGGCCGCGCCGGAGAGGACGAATTTCCCGCCGCCGAGTTTGGCGAGCGTGCCCGTGCCGTCCATCGTTTTATTGTAAGTCCACGTTCCGGTGCCGGTGTAGCGGATTTCGAGTGCCGCGTTGTTGGTGATATTGCTGGCGAAGGCCGTGGCGTCGGTCAAGCGAAGCGTGCCGCCGCCGATCGTCGTGGGACCGGTATAACTAATGTTGGCGCCCTCGATATTTTGCCGGCCGGCCCCTTTCTTTTCCAATCCTAATGTTTGCGTGGAGGCGCCGTTGTAATTGCGCATGTACCCGTTATACGAGTAATCGGCGCCGTTCTCGATCGTGAGAATGGAAGAAGCGGTCGGCGCATTGTTCACATAAGCGTGGCTGTTCGCAATGACGCCTCTCCCCGTCTCGCAACTAATGCCCGCCACGGTCTGATTGTTGCCGAGCAACGCTAGTTCGCTGGTGAAAAATTCAGTAGTGAAGCTAACGACGACGTTCGGGCCGAATTGGTTGGGCGCCCAGGTCGTCACCCAGTTGTAAGAAAGGCCGTCCGTCGTGATTTCCAACGGTCCTCGCAGGGCGGGACCCGTCGTGCAATTCAAAATCAATTGGCCTTTGGCGCTATTGTTCGTGTTTGCCGTCGTGCTGCCTTTGACGATCGTTTTACCGGTGAATGTATTTTCCGCGGCGAGCATCAGCGCTCCATTGCCGGGTAAAACCAGCGTGCCCCCGCCGGTGCTGTCCGAAATGACGCCGGTGATTTGGGCGTATTCGGAGGCCAAAGCGGTATTGTCGGTAACCTGGATGGTGCGCATGCCGCCCTTGAGGTCGATGCCGTTTTGGAAGGTCGTGACGGCGCCGGCCGTAGAAGTGCCGAGTTTGAGGGTGCCTACGATTTTGCCGCCGACATCCGCGGGAGCGGCGCCCCATTCGAGCGTCGTGGGGGTGGCGTTGCCGCCGACGTTCACGTTAATCGCCGTCGTGCCCGCGGCGAATCCGCCGCCGCCGGCATCCCACGAGAAAGCGTTTCCGCTCGTGCCGAGAGAGCGGGTAAAATCGGCAAGGCTGATGAACACGCCGCCGTTGAGGCGGAGCAAGCTGTTGGCGGGCAGGCCCGTGCCATCGAGCGCCTGGATCGCGCCGGCTTGGATCTCGGTGTCGCCGCTATACGGATTGGCGGCGAAGGAGGCGGGGACGAGCGAGAGCATGCCGCTGCCCGTTTTGACGATTCCCCCCGCGCCCGTGCCGTCGTAAATGACGCCCGTTATCTCGGCGTAATCGGAGTTCGAGAGCGGGTTGTCATCGACCTGAATGGTGCGATTCGCGGCATTGAGATTGATGCCGTTTTCGAAGGTCGTCGCGTTTTTCGACGACGTCGAACCGAGCTTGAGAGGCCCGGTGATTTTGCCGCCGACATCGGCGGGCGCGGAACCCCAATCGAGCGTCTGCGTGGCGCCGCCGATATTCACGTACATCAGTCCGCTGCCGCTGGAGGAGAATCCGCCGCCGGCGGCGGTCCACTGGAAGGCGCTTCCGCTCGTGCCGAGGGGGCGAGTGAAGTAGATGAAGGTGCCGTCGCACTGCAGTACGCCGCCGTTGAGGCGGAGAAAACTGCTTGCGGGCAAACCGGTGCCGCTATCCGCCCGCAATGCGCCCGCATTGATGGAGGTATCCCCCACATAGCCGCTCGCCAGCGAGAGAGCCAAAACGCCGTCGCCCGTTTTCACGATGCCCGCCGTGCCGACGGTATCGGCGATGGTGCCCGCGATTGCGGCGTAGTCGGCGTCCGAGTAGGGATTGTCTTGGACTTGGAAGGTGCGGTCCGCGCCTTGCAGATCGATGCCGTTTTGGAAGGTGACGACGTTGTTGGCGATATCGGAGCCGAACTTGAGCACGCCGACGATCTTGCTGCCGATATCGGCGGGCGCGGCGCCCCAAGCGAGCGTCTGCGAGGCGCCGCCGATGTTCACGGTCATTGCGCCGGCGCGGGCGGAAAAACCGCCGTTGTTCAACTGGAAGGTATTGCCGCTGGTGCCGAGAGGACGGCTGAAGGTGGCGGCGCCGTCGCCTTGCAAAACGCCCCCGCTCAGATCGAGGAAACTATTCGTGGGCAATCCCGTGCCGTCTTTCACCTGCAAGGCGCCGGCGAGGACGGTGGTGGTTCCGTCGTACGTATTCACTTTTGTCAGCACCAAAGTGCCCGTGCCGGTTTTGACGAGTCCGGCCGTGCCGCCGGTATTGGAGATGACGGCGGGGATTACCGCCAGATCGCTGCTCGATGCGGGGTTGTCGTCCACGTGGATGGTGCGGTCCGCGCCGTTGAGATCGATGCCGTTGTTGAAGTTCGTCCGCGCCCGCGAGGTTGGAGAGCTGAGTTTGAGCGTGCCCACGATTTTCGTGCCGACGTCGCCGGGAGCGGATCCCCAAAGGATGGTGCTCGTGCCGTTATTGATTTTCACGTCGAAGGTGCCGCCGAGGCCGCCGGCAAAGCCGCCGCCGTTGGCGGTGAACTGGAACGAATTGGCGCCGCTTGCGGCGAGCGTTCGCGTGAAAGTATAGGCGGAGGTGCTCGTCGCGCCGACGTCGGATTCCAGGATGCCGCCGTTGAGGCTGAGAAAGCTGGCATCGGGCAAGGAAGTTCGAATCCGCAAGGCGCCCTCGTCGATCGACGTCGTGCCGGTGTAGGTGTTCGCGCTCATGTGGAGGACCAGCGTGCCCGCCCCTTGCTTCGTTAGCCCGCCGGAGGCGCCCGCGAGCGGCGCTAAAAGTTGCCCGGAATTATTGATAACGACGGTGTAACCCTGGGTGTCGATGACGGCCCCTTCGCTATGAACGTAATTCTTGGTTCCGTTCACGAAATCCATCGTATCGCCGGTCGCCCGCAACGTGCCGCCGTGAAAGTTCAACGCGCCGGCGCTGACGGCCGAAATCCGTTCCACGCCGGAAACGGAGACCGTCCCGCCCGCGGCCAGGTCGATCGCGCCGCCGCCGCCGATGCGCAAATACGCGAGGGCATTGGGAAAGACGGAGGAGAGGGTCGCCGTCCCGCCGTTGCCGATCACGGCGGTATCGCCGGCGGCGGGAATCGTGGTCGTGTCCCAGTTGGCCCCCACGGCAAAATCGCCGCTGGGAACGTTCCAAAATACCGTTGCCGCTTGCAGGGCCGTGAAAGAGACCGTTCCGGCAAGGCAGAAGCATAACGCGACTTTCAAGTGTTGACGCATGAGACCGCTCCTGAAAAAAGGATGTGAAAAAGGTGGTATTCTCTCAAACGAGTTTCTTCTCGCACGAAAATATTCCATTCTCCGTTGTAGCGATCGAGCCTCTTCTCCGATCGGTAAGAAATCGCGGCGTCCGTCGGGCGAATCAGGGATTTTCTCCCGCCGGTCCCGGCGTTTGGTTCGAAGCAGGTTGTTTTTCCTTCGCGGCGCCCTCTAAAAGCAGTCTTTTCACCTCGTTTTCGTCGATCGGCTCCTCGATCTCATCGGGAACGATGCTCTTGCGCAACGCCGCGACATCGGGCGCCAAGTTCAAGTGCGGGCGGATCACGTCGAGGAAGAGGTCGAAATCGCGCCGGTTGTAGGCGTAGTTCACGCCGGCCAGCGACAAATAAGGCACCCGCTTGTCAACGACGTCCTTGAGCGAGGCCACCGTTTTATCGAAATAGAGAAACAGGTGGCATGCGCCGGGGCCGATTTCGCAGGGATTGATCTGCACCATCATGTTGCGCGCGCCCATTTCGCGAAAGGCGCCGACTTGGCTGGTGTTGAGATAATGACTGAGGATCGTGCCCGGATATTGGTGCAGCAGCCAACGGTGGAAGGGCTGCGGCTTGAGCCACGGCCCGCCCGTCGAATCGACGTAGATCAACACCTCGGGATTGACTTTTTTGCAGGCCTCGAAGAACGCCTTCACTTCGTGCGCCATGTTGGGGCTGTTCTGGTAGGCGCCGAACCACTCGACGCTGAGCTTGATGATATCGGCCCGGCGCGCGCGGGGAATCTCGGTCCCCACCCACTTTTCCAGCCACGGCGCGAAGTGCGCCTCGTCGCGGATCTTGGGCATGGCGTGCGGCTCCACGGCGACCATCAATTTCCGGCGATGCGCGTATTCGACGATGGAAAAATAGGTCGTTTCGAGTTCCGGGTTCAGGCCCTCGGCCGTGAAGAGGTGGCCTTTGGCGGTGCGGGTATCGTCGCCGATGCAAAAGAGATTGAAAGCGCCCAAGGCCACGGCCTCATCGACCCAATACTTCATGCGCTCCGCATCCCAGACGAAGTATTCGTAGTGCGGGTAGAGATTGAACGAATGGCACGAATTCTTTTCCAGGTAACGCTTGTTGAGCGCGCGATAAGTCTCCGGCCCGGCGGCATCGGCCCAGACTTGAAACTCGGAGAGCACGATGGCATTTTCCACGGCGTGCGATTTGGCCGGTTCCGCGGCCAATAAAACCAAGGGCAACAATAGATTACGCAGCATGAATATCCTCCCAATTTGACGAAAAAGAACGAAGAAAAAAATGGCTTGAAAAAAAACTGCATAGGCGATAATTGGCTATCGTAAGCCAATCGTGGCGTTTTGTCAACAAGAAAAAAATAATTTTACCGGATTTGGGTGTGTTAAATAACTATAAACCTTTATTGCATATATATTTATGGCATTTATAATTTTTCGCATGAATGGATGATATCGAGAATTATTTTATGCAATATTCGTGGAGTTGACTTGACATTCCCAAGATAATTGACTATCGTCAGTCATAGATACTCCAAGACCTCCGCTCGATACCGGTCCCGAAGGACGAAGGACATGACCGTAACCATCCATGACGTGGCGCGAGAAGCCAAGGTTTCCTTGCGCACGGCGACGCGCGCGATCAACAACGAACCGCACGTTCGCAAACCCACGCGCCATCTGGTGCTGGAAACCGCCAAGCGTTTGGGTTGGCGGCCGAATTCCCACGCCCGGAACCTGGTGCGCGGGAAAACCGACCGTCTGGGAATAGTTCTTCCCGACAGCCGGAACGCGGTATTCAGTGAAATTGCCTCGGCCATCGACGTCCGCGCGCAGACCTACGGCTACAACTGCTTCGTGCTGCACTCGGAAGGTTCCGCCGAGCGCGAGGCCAACTTTCTGAATCTCGGTTTGGACGGGAGCGTGGACGGCCTGATCGTGCTGCCGAATTTTTTGGAGGCCAATCGAGATCTTTACGCCCGCTTGCTCCAAGAGCGAATTCCCCTCGTGCTTCGCGGCGGCCCCGAAGCCCTGCCCGAAGCCGACATTCTGACCGTGGACGTCGAACACGGCGGCTATCTGGCCACGCGCCATTTATTGAATCTAGGACACCGGCATATCGGCATCCTCGTCAGCGAATTCGCGCTGGGGCGGCTTTACGGCCGCTTGAAGGGATATCTTCGGGCGCATGAGGAAATGGGCGTTCCTACCCGGTCGGAGTACCAGATCAGCAGCGGGCACCGCCTGGAAGAGGGCTATCAGGCCATTCGCCGCCTGTTGACCGCGCAGCCGAAAATCAGCGCGCTCTTTTGCCATAACGATTTTTTGGCGATGTCGGTCTTTCGGGCGGCAAGGGAACTCGGCAAGCGAATCCCCGACGACTTGGCGTTGATCGGCTTCGACGATATCGATTTCGCCAAGTTCTGCGAAGTCCCCTTGACCACGCTCACGCATCCGAAGGAGATGGAAGGGCAATTGCTGGCCGACATGGTTTGCCAGCGGATCGAGCAGCCCGACCATCCCCCGCAGCAGATCACTCTCCGGCCCGAACTGATCATTCGCGAGTCCTGCGGTTATGGAGCGCCGCCTTAACATGCAAATCAAGCATCTCCGCTGGTGGATCGTGGGACTTCTGTTTTGCGGCACGGCGTTGAACTATATCGATCGGAACGTGCTGGCAATCCTGGAGCCGCGGATCAAGGAAGACATCCATTGGACCCCGGAGCAATGGGGATTGATTCACGGCGGATTTTGGCTGGCCTACGCGGCGTTCGCGCTGGCGACCGGACGGCTGATCGATAAAATCGGCACGAAAATCGGCTATTTGCTGATTATGGGCTGGTGGGGCGCGGCGTGCGCCCTGCACGGTTTTGCCGGTTCCGTGGCGGCCTTTGTCCTCCTGCGATTCGCCTTGGGCATGGGGGAATCGGGCCTCGTTCCCGCCACCGCCAAAGCCTGTTCGGAATGGTTTCCCCTGCCGGAGCGCGGTTTTGCCTACGGATTGGCGTCCGCCGGCATGATGATCGGCGGCATCATCACGCCGCTTTTCGTGGGCCGAATCGCCGGAGCATTCGGTTGGCAAGCGGCGTTCTTTATCACCGGCGGATTATGCGCGATCTGGCTGCTCGCTTGGCAATTGTTCTTCGGCAATCCGGCGCACCACTCCCTGCTGACGGCGAAAGAACGCGGCCATATTCTGAAAAATCGGAGCGTCGATTATAACGGCTCTCCGGATCAATCCGACGGCACGCGCGTGGGCCTAGGGGCACTGCTCCTCATGCCCCAAGTCTGGGGAATCGCCGCGGCGCGGTTCATCGGCGATCCGGTCTGGGCGTTCTGCATGGCTTGGATTCCCAAGTACATGAGCGACGTGCGGGGCATCCCGTCCGCAACCATCGAAAACACCGTCTGGCTGCCCTTTTTGGCGGCCGCGATCGCCAGCTTCGCCAGCGGAGCGATCGCGAGTTTTTTCATCAAGCAGGGCATGAATCCCGTCAAGGCGAAAAAAATCGTCCTGATTCTCGGCGCCGCGATGATGCCGGTGGGAACGGCGGCCTTTTTCGCCGAGAATTACGCTACGGCTCTGGCCTGCCTCTGCGCCACCGCTTTCGGCCATACGTTCTGGGTCGTCGCGACGCAGACCATCCCCGGCGACATTTTTCCCAGCCGATACGTCGGCACGGTAACCGGCTCGGCACAGATGGTCAGTTCGCTCGGCTGCATGTTGGGCATGTACGGCGTGGGAACTCTCGTTTCCTCTTTCTCCTATATGCCGGTTTTTATCCTCGCGGGCTTGCTGCACCCTCTCGGCACGGTCGTCATCCTGCTGACCTTGCGCCATATCGACGCCATGAAACGGCGGCTGCTGCAAAAAGAAAATCGACTCGGAAACTTTATCACCTGACCGAATATGCTCACCCATCGAGAAAGAGTATCGCTCGCACTGCGGCATCAGCCGGTGGACCGGGTGCCGATGGACCTCGGCGGCCGGATCGCCGGAATACGCCATGAAGCCTACGGGCGGCTGGTGCGGCGCCTCGGCTTGGATTGCCCGGCGGAAGGCGTGAAAATCTGTCCCTTCCTCACGGCCCAAGAACCGGACCTCCGCGTACTCGAGCGGCTGGGGACCGATTTCTACTGGCTGAACGTCCGCGGTCCCGAATACGTCTCGGTCAGGCAAATCGATGGGCAGACTTATCTCAACGAATGGGGCATTACGGTAAAAAAAGTGGGCAACTATGCCCAGCGCGTCGGCCATCCGCTGGGCAAGGCCGACCGCGCGGCGCTGGAAAACTACGACTGGCCGGACGCCGCCGCCAAGCAGCGCTACGAAGGGATTCGGGAGTATGCGAAGCATCTTTTTCGGCGCACCGATTTCGCCCTGGCCTTGAATCCCCTTTCCGGCGGCCTGTTCGAGATGGGCCAGCATCTGCGCGGAATGGAGTCGTTTTTTTCGGATTTGATGCAGGACCGGGAATTCGCCCATGCCTTGCTGGACAAGGTTCTCGACGTGCAAATGGCGATGACGGCCCGCTATTTGGAGGAAGTCGGCCCGTTCGTCGAGATCGTCGCCCTGAGCGACGATTACGCCTCGGCCGAACGCCTGCTGATCTCGCCGGCGTTGTTCGGCGAATTTTTCCAGCCGCGCTATGAAAAATTCATCGGCATGATAAAATCCAAAACGGAAGGCAAGGCGAAGGTTCTCTTGCACTCCTGCGGCGCGGTGTTCGATCTGGCGGAGAAGTTCATCGAGATGGGCGTCGAGATCCTCAACCCCTTGCAGCCGACGGCCAAGGGAATGGACCCGCGGCGGCTGAAAAACGCCTTCGGCCGGCGGCTCTGTTTTCACGGCGGCATCGACTCGCAGTTCATTCTGGCAGAAGGCTCGCCGGAGGAAGTCCGCCGGCACGCCGAAGAGGTGGCGGAGGCCCTGGGGGCAGGGGGCGGTTACATTCTCGCCCCGTCGCATCATATCCAATACCACGTGCCCGCCGAAAATATCATCGCCCTCTACGATACGGGGCGAAAACTAACCTTCCCCGAGTTGACCGCATCGGGTGAACCAAACGCGCGGAAAGGAGCGCAACCATGAACGATCCGATTGCCTGGGGCGTAATCGGCTGCGGAAAAATCGCCGTAACGCGCACGATCCCCGGCATCCTGCGAAGCCGAAACGCCCGGCTGGCCGCCCTGATGGACTCCGATCCGGCAAGCGCGGAAAACGCGGCTCAAAAATTCGGCGCGGAGTTTTGGACGGGGGACCTCGATCGGTTTTTAAGCCGCAAAAATCTCGACGCGGTGTACGTCGGTTCGCCCGCCGCCGCGCATCGCGACCATACGATCCGCGCCGCCGAGGCCGGCAAGCACGTCCTCTGCGAAAAGCCGATGGCCTTGTCGGTCGCCGACTGTAACGAAATGGCCGAAGCCTGCCGCCGCGCCGGGGTGAAACTGCAAATCGGATTCATGATGCGCTTCCATCCCGTTCACCAAAAAGTGAAGGAACTCATCGCCTCCGGGGAACTCGGCGAATTGATCCAAGGCCGCGCGCAACTCTCTCATTACCACGTCGAGTGGAATGAGGACGGCAGCCGCAACTGGCGGCAGTTCTTCGCCTCCGCCGGCGGCGGTTCCTTGATGGACATGGGCATTCATTGCGTGGACCTGCTGCGCTGGTGGATGGGGGAAGTGCAATCGGTTTCCGCCATGGCTGCCACCCTCGCCAACGACTATGAAGTGGAGGATACGGCGTTGCTGCTCTTGCGGATGGAAATGGGGAGGCTGGCCATGGTGGATGCCACCTATGCGGCCCGCGGGTGCCGGCATGTCTTCGAGGTCTATGGCACGCAAGGCGCCGTCCGGGGCGCGGATACCATCAGTCAACTCGCCGAAGGACAACTGACCATCGTGCGGGGGACTCGAGAAGAGGTTTTTCCCTACGAATCCGTGGATTTATATGCGGCGGAAATCGAGCATTTTCAGGATTGTATTCTGACCGCACGGCAGCCCATGGTCGGCCCTGAAGAAGGACGCCGCAACCTGGAGGTTTGCCTGGCGGCATACCGATCGAACCGCGAGCAACGCGTCATTACCATGTAATATCCATTTAAACTGTTGCAAATTTCCCCCCTCTCCGGGCGCCAAACGTAGTTTGGTCGGGAAAGGGGCAGGTGGTGAGGGCTTGAGGGAGATAGACAAAATTGGAAAGATATTTCCTCCGAATAAGTCCTCATCCCAATCCCAATCCTTTCCCAAAGGAGAGGGGGCGATAATTCCTTTTCTACAATTTCAGCGCCGTGTCGCCGCAAAACATTCAAGCCGTTTACGAACAAGTCGAACCTTTCGAGTGATAGGAATACAATCGTGAAAATATCCCTCTTCAGCGAAAGCCTTTTTGCCCTTTCTCTCGAAAATGCCGTCGCCGCCACGCGGAAGGCCGGCTATCGCGCCATCGAGTTGGCGTGCAAACCGCCGCACTTCGATCTGGAGATTGCCCGAAGCGATCCCCGCCGCGTCGCGGAGATGATCCGGCGGGAAGGCTTGGAGGTCTCGGCCCTGTCGTTGTACGATCGCTTTACCGATCGGGCATGTCTCGAGGAACAGATCGAGGCGGCGGAAACGTTCATTCGGCTGGCGCCCCTCTTCGAAACCGAGACCCTCAAGTTGACGCCGGGACCGCCCGGCTCGGCCGAAGCGACGGTGGAACATTGGGATTGTCTGGCGAGCGCGATCGAGCGGCTCGCGCCCGTGGCGGAGGAAGTCGGCGTGCGATTGGCCTTCGAAACCCACATGCGGCAACTGACCGATACCCTGGCGTCGGCCCAGCGCCTGCTGGAACTCACCCCCTCCCACGCCGTCGGCCTGACCGTGGACTTCTCCAATCTCGCCTTCGCCGGAGCGAAGTTGCCCGAAGCCGTTGCCGCCCTCAAAGAGCGCATGTATCATACGCATCTGAAGAACGGATACATCGACGAGGCGGGCGGCTGGCATTTCCAAGCGCTCGACGAAGGCCTGACCGATTATCCCGCGGTCTTCCGCGCGTTGCGCGAGGCGGGCTATGCAGGCTATCTTTCGGTGGAATGCCTGGGGCCGGATGCCCGGCAGAGTCCCGAACAAACGGCGCGGCGCGATCTCGCCATTCTCAAGAGACTATTAGAGGAATCCCCATGCAAAACGCCAACTTTATGACCGCGGACAAAACAATGCAAAGCAAACCCCTTGTGCCGGGACTCGATAAACCCGTATCGCAGCTCGCTTTAGGGACCGCTTTCTACCGCTACGAGGAAAAGCAGCGCTGGTTCGAACTGCTCGACGAGTTCATCGGCTTGGGCGGCACGCTGTTGGACAGCGGCCGGCACTACGGCACCAGCGAACGGGTAATCGGCGAGTGGATGGCCTCGCGCGGGACGCGCGACCGCGTGGTCCTGATTACCAAGTGCGGGCATGGCAATTGCGAATTGCCGGCGGAAAACTTCGAGAAAATGGTCGCGGAAGAGTTCGAAAAGAGCCTCGAATCGCTGCAAACCGACCACGTCGATCTGTATATGCTGCACCGCGATAATCCCGTCGTGCCGGTCGCCCGCATCATCGATCGTCTGAATCGCGAGATCGACAACGGCCGCGTCCGGACGCTCGGCGCATCGAATTGGACGTGTTCCCGCGTGGATGAGGCGAACGCCTACGCCCGGCTTCACGGCTTGGCGGGATTCGCCGCCGTCAGCAACAACATCAGCCTCGCCGTTCAAGCCCAGCCGTTTTACAAGGGATTGGTGGACGTGGATCGCGCCGCCGAACGGTGGCATCGGAAAACGGGCACCCCCTTGATCGTTTGGTCGCCCCAGGCGCGAGGCTTTTTCACCGGCCGCTATGCGCCCGCAACGGCGCAGCGGCATGAAGGCCCCGAAAACGACTTCGATCGAAGAATGGGCGAGGTCTATTGCACGGATGAGAACTTCGAGCGGCTTCGCCGCGCCCGCGAGCTAGGGAGCCGCAAAGGCGGTTATTCCGCCACGCAAGTGGCCTTGGCTTGGCTGCTTCACAAACCGTTTACGCTGGTGCCGATCGTCGGGCCTCATTCCTCCGCGGAATTGCTTTCGTGCGTCCATGCCCTATCGTTGAAGCTTACCGAAACCGAGCTTCAATGGCTGAATCTCGAGAATGGCTAAACCGGATGATTCGGTGCGCCGTGAAAAGGTGGGCAGCGTGTTCGAGACGCACACGCAGTTGTACCGGCGCGGCGAGGCGGCCGAGCCGCTGCGGTTTGGACGGTTGGTGCTCGTCTTCGAAGACGGCGCGGGCTTCATCACCCACTACCATGCCCTGCCCCGCGACCGGGGCGTGAACGCTTACCCTCCTTCAATTCGGCCAAATCGTCGGCCTCGATTTCCCCCCGCTCCCGCAGGAAGGATTAAAACTTCTTCAAGCTGGCGGCGTTCGCCTTAATGGAACTGCGGCCGGCCCACATCGCCTTGCGGGGAAATCCGTCGCCAAAGAACATGGAAATATGCCCCGCACCTTCGTTGGCTGGAATGGCATCCTCATAGAGCAGATAGGTATTGATGTAGAAATCCACGTTCTTGGAAGTGCTTCCGGATGGTCTTCGGTGTCGTCTCCCGCGCCGCAAGCCATTGCTGGAAATCGGCCAATAACTTGGCATTCTCTTCCTTGATCTTGGCACACGCCGCTTCGTAATTCTGGTATTCGTCGCTGAACACAATTTTACGCCTGGGAATGCTTTGTGTGTTTTCTTAACATGGAAAATAATAGGGCATTCAGTGGCGACGAGCGAACGTCCCGCTCGACGAAGGCTGACGTTTTGCCCAGTTTCAGGCTTTCGTCCCGCATCCCCATCACCATGCCCGCCATTTTCTTTTCGCCAACCAAGCCTCGGCCCGTGCGATGGTCTGACTGTCGCTGGGCTTGATGGCGTACGCCGCCCATTGCTCCTCCCGCTGAATATACAGGCAGGCGCCACCAAGACTCGCTCCCGACATGCTTTCTGCCGTGAACCGCACCAATACCCGTGTCCGATCATCGCTTGCTTCAACAATCCTCGGCCTGCGGTGATACGAATACCAGCCCGAGGGTTCGGCAATGACCTCAACGGGCAGGCCGAAGTAATGAAACAACGCTTCCTGCACGCTGCATCCTTCGCCGGTGTCCGTATAGACGAAGTTGCCGTTGTCGTCCAACGCCATCGGCAGCCTCTCCTGGCCTTTTTCCAACTTGCGAAGGCTGGCGTCGAGGAATCCAAGTCCGTGGAACGTTCCCTTGGTGTCGCCGGCGATGATCTTGACGAGCCTGGCTGCCTCCCCTCTGACGACCTCGAACCAGTTCCCGCTGCGACGTTCGGCTTCCAGCAGCAATTCCGTTTCGGTGCCGGCCAACGGCGTTATCCTGCCCCAAACTTCGTTGTCGGGTTCAAGACCATCGCCCTGTCGTTGACGTTCCAAGTAGAAACGGCCGCGGGCAAGTCGTATCTTGATGCCGAAGGCAGACAGCACCGGCGATGTTGCAATGCCCTCTTCCAGGATTCGCACGATTCCTGCTTGCTCGGCTTCCGTCAGTCGCCGCACTTTCGGACGAGGTGTACGTTCGGGCCATCGTCTTCCCCATCTCATCGCTTATTCCTCCTTGTCCGCCTCGGCTCGGTCCGTCGGAATGTACGGAATCAGCCCTTTGACAATGGCCGCTTGCTGAAGTTCTCTTGGGGCGTACCGAATATCCATGACCTTGGGTGCGATTCGCGCAAGGCGCGAAACGCTCAGCCAGCTTGGTCGATGATCGGCATTTTAAGGGTGCGCGTTTGCGCGCCGGCCTTGGCCAACAAGGCGTACGCGACAAATCCCACGACAAACGCGGCGACCGGGGGCGCGGGGATTTCGGGGATTACGCCTTTCAACGCGGGAATCAATCCGGCGCCGCCCACCGCGAATCCAACCGCCCACGAAATCCAACCCGCGGGATTGAAACCGGCGCGCGGACCGGACCATTTGCATCCGGCGAGGAGGTAATCGGCCGCCATGGCGCCGCAAATCGGCCCGAACGAAGCGCCGATGATGGTGAACACGCTCGTCAAATTACCGGCCCATCCCGTTACGGCCAGAATGATGCTGGCAAGAGTGCCCAGTCCTACCGAAACCTGCGGATTGATTTTCGGCAGCGTGGTCTTGAAGCTATTGGCGGCGATGAAAGTGGCGAAACAGGTGGCGGGGAAGGCGGCCAACGCCAGAAGCCACAAGAGGACTCCGGCCGGTTTTACCCCGATAATATGCGACAGCATATCGGTGGAACACAAGTTTGCCGGGTCGGGCGCAATGCCCAATCCATGTCCTCCCGCAACCACGAGCATGCCCAGCCCGCCGGCAATAATCGTTGAGAGCACAATCCCCACAAGCCCCCCCAAGTGAACGTCCTTGGAGTGTCGGTTATTCATGCCGAAATCGGCGCCGGCGGCGCCTGCCGTGGCAAAAAAACCGACGATTACGCCGAGGATCATGCAAAAAACCGTCGCGGCGGATAAAGCCGGTTGGGCATGTTTTTCCATCCCCGCTTGAACTAATGCTTGCGGATCGAATTTCGACAATCCTCCCAAGGTGCCAGAAGCAAGAATGACCAGCGCAACCAGCGGAACGATTGGCGCAAAAGTCGCCACGCGGCCGACATAACGAATGCCCTTAAGACCCACAAAGGCCGCTGCAATCGCCCACACGGTCGCCACGGCGGCGGGCCAATAAGATCCCGCGCCGAGCTTAAACGGTTCGCATAAAAGCTGACTCGATTTATAGGCGCTTACGCCTAGCCAACCGAATTGCAGCAATCCCATCAGGAAACCGGGCATGAGAAAACCGCCTTGAACGCCATAGGTGGAAGTTCCCACGATGTATAAAGGCAATCCGCTTTTCAGGCCGAGCGTGCCGGGGACGAGGTAAAAGGCGAAGTGGCAAATCAATGCGGCCACGACAACGCCCGCCAACGCTAAAATAATTCCATGCGAAAGAAACCCGCCCGCAAAAACCGGAAAATGATCCTTATTCGGCATTCCCGGACCGACGGCGATGGTTTGCCAGAATACGAACCAGAGCATAATCCCGGCGTAGGTTTGCGCCGTGCTCAGATACCAGGGAACGCGGCTCGATTGCGGCACCGGCCGCACTGCTTCCAAGTAGTGGGGAAGGGAATCCATAGGTTGCCTCGCGTCATGTATCGTTGGGAAAGGTCATTTGTAAGCGTTCACGCCCCGGTCGGGGACTGGTCCATTTTTCGGCGGGAAAACGTATTTTGTTGACAAACGGTAGGCCGAAAACATGGACCTGTCCCCTTCCCGCGGCGCGAGGGGGACAGTCCCATTTTCGCGGCGATTAAGCACTTTTACGGCACCATAATCTTTTGCGCCGCGAAAATCGGGACAGTCCCCTGTGAACGGTTACGGTCATTTATCATCCACGGGAACGAGTCGTTTTCGTCACGGGGCGGCTCCCTCGGCGGTGGTCAGTCCGGCGATTTTCAAGGCTTCGTCCGCCGATTTGCCGTCATGGATCACCGCTTTGAAAGCGGTGAGCGCGGCCGCGATCTTCTGGAATCCCCAGATATTGCGGCCGATCGTCGCGCCGCGGGCGCCGCTTGCGACAACTTCCGCCATCATCTCCAGCGCCGCTTTCAGCGTGTCGCACTTCGGCCCGCCGGCGGCCACCAGGGGCACGGGACAGTCGGCCACGATCTCCGCATAAGCCCGCACATCGCCGCAATAGGGCGTTTTGACCACGTCCGCTCCTGTCTCTGCCGCACAACGAACCGCGAAGGCAATGTCTTCGGGATTGAACAAAATCTTGCCCGACGACAAATCGCGGGGATAAATGTGGCAGATGACGGGTATTTCGTATCGAATCGCTTCGCGGACGGAATCGGCGACGGCGCGCAAGGTAGCGGCATCGCCGGCGCCGCCGATGAAGGCGGCAATCGCGAATGCATCGGCGCCCAGTCGAACGGCGTCTTCGGGCGTAGCCAACTGTTCTCGCTCCACGCTTTTTGGATGCATCGCCGTACTCTGCACGATCAAAGGCGCCGTGCCCGCATAAGGCGCCCAGGCCGATGCGGCGATTCCCTTGTGCAACGTAACGGCATCCGGCCTGCCGGCGACGAGCGCTTGCAACGTCGATTTAATGTGCCGCAGGCCCGGCGGCAAGCCTTCTCCATAACCGAAAAAGTGATCCGCCGCCACCGAGCATAATCGGCCCGAGGGATGCGAAAAAATCCGATTCATGCGAACGAGCTTTCCAAGATTCATTTTTTCTTTGTCGCGAATAATTCCAAGGTTGATGACAATCGGTCCATAAACGCATACGGGAAAAAATTATCCGCGATATCCTTATTTGGTTGCAACCTCTCTTGCACGCCACTCCACTCTGCGCAATCTGCCTAGAATAACGGTTGTTGGCGTGTTTTGTGGAAGAGGATGACAGAAAGGCGGGCTCCGGTGTAAAACATTGAAGCGTTTGCGTCATGTTTCATAGTCCTACTCCAGGAGCCCGTGCGATGATTATCGAGGTTGAGGAGTGGTATTGCAAAAGGAGGTGTTGATAAAGCGATTTGTCTTGCATCGGTGAATTCCTCCTCCCAGGATTCTACCATGCCCACGATAAACCCGGATGGACCAAATAAAAGCCCAAATCCACCTTATTCAACTGTCTAAAATTTCGGGACCACTTCAACCTTTGCTGAGACTACCGGTCATTCGGGGAAGGAATAATTGGGCAAATTGGGATCGGGTGGCCACGGGCGGCTGCCCACCCGCGGCTCCCACGGACCCGAACGTGCGCGATTAACGCATTCGATTCCTCAAGTTTCAATTCGCTACGCGGTTTGCCCCCGTGGGATTTACTGTCCCCGACATTTATTCGGTCGCCGTTACCCTCGCCGAGATGCTGACCCAGAACACCGTAAACGAGACTTTCGACGTTTACGTCGGCATTACACCGACGATCCACATTTCATGCCCCCGTAATACTCGAATACCGCACCCGGAACTCAATCCGAATACATACCGATAAACTACCCAAGACCAGAGTCCAAAAACCGTAAACCGCGACCAATGGTCGCGGCTTTACATGAGGCATCGCCCGATTTGCCGCACGGCCTGGCGGATGCGATTCTCGTTTTCCACGAGCGCCATGCGGACATTTCCTTCGCCGGCGGGGCCGAAACCGGCTCCGGGGCTGACGACCACGTCCCCCTCCTTCAGCAACTTCATGGCAAAATCGAAGGAATTCATTTGCGATGCCCACGGTTCCGGCATTTTCGTCCAGAGAAACATTGTGGCCTTGGGCCGTTCTTCGACGGGCCAGCCCATCCGTTCGAGGCCTTCGCAGAGCACGTCCCTTCGCCGTTCGTAGATTTTCGCCTGCGCTTCGACGTGCGCGTCGGTATGCCGCAGGGCCATGATCGCCGCGATTTGGATCGGCGCGAACATGCCGTAATCGTAATAACCCTTGATGGTCGAGAGGGCCCGCAGCATTTCGGCGTTGCCCGCCGCGAATCCGACCCGCCAGCCGGCCATATTGTAGCCTTTGCTCATGGTGGTCAGTTCCACGCCCACGTCCAGCGCGCCCGGAGCGGCCAGAAAACTGGGCGTTTTGTAGCCGTCGAAAACCACGTCGGCGTAGGCCAAATCGCTAATGACCATGAAGTGGTATTTTTTCGCCAGTTTTACGACTTCCACATAGAATTCCGGGGCGACGACCGTGGTCGTCGGATTGTGCGGAAAATTGACGATCAGCAATTTCGGCCGCGGCACGATATGCCGGCAGGTGTAATCGATATTCGCCAGCAAGCGTTCGGCGTCGGTAACTTCGAGCAGAATCGCATTGGCCGCGGCCATCGCCACGGCATAAAGATGGGCGGGATAGGAAGGCGCAGGCACGATGGCCGTGTCGCCCGGCCCCACCAACGCCAAACAGATATGGCTGAAACCCTCTTTGGAACCGAGGCAGACGATTGCCTCCCGTTCGGGATCGAGATGAACGCCGTATTGTTTGAAATACTTCGCCGCCACCTCGCGGCGAAGGCTCATAATGCCTTGGGCGGGCGCGTAGCCGTGATTTTTTGGGTCCCGCGCGGCCTCGGCAAGTTTCTCGATGACCGACTCATGGGGGGGATCGCTCGGATTTCCCATCCCCATATCGATCACGTCGTCCCCCGAACGGCGTTTTTCGTACATCAATTTGTTAATCTGCGCAAATAAATACGGCGGCAACCGACGAACCCGCTCCGCTACCTCGATGGTAAACGGCGTATTTTGCGAAACCTGCTCGCCCACCGGATTGTCGTCTCGCATGGCAATTTTCCTCGCGCTTAGCCACTCACATCGAATCAATCCAGCATAAAGGTGGAAGGGGGAAGGCGGAAGGCGGGGAGAAGAAGAATCGAGGGCATCTCGATTGATTTTTTGATTTTTTCCAAAAAAACGCTTGACAAAACCGACGGAAGTGATAGACTTCTACCGTTTGATTTTTCATCCGCTTTTTAGCATCTCTATGGAGGTAGCGGCGATTATTCGACGGATTGGTTTTCACGCAAATCTTGTCTGAGAGCGCCGTTCGTCGTTCTTTTCGAGTATTTTCTCAAGGCGGAAACCCCCTGTGCGTTCGCTCGTCCCGCGATGGGCGTTCCCCAGCACAATGCCGCATCGCCGGCGATGAAAACGGGGACAGGCACCGCAACTACTAGGGGTTGGTATAGGACGACAATACAACATGTTGCGGAGCCAGTCCCCGTTTTCATCAACTCACCCTGGGGCGCGTTGAGAAGATGAAGATCGGGGCCACGGTATGGAGAATGTTCATGGATGCCGTTTGTTACGCAATCCGAATAAAGCTTTGCCGGTTGGGATGGGATCCCCAACAGCGGGAGATCGAGACCTTGCGCGGAGATAAGGTCTGGGTGGTATTCAGCAATCGAAACGGCCGCTCCTTTTCCATCCAGGCGTGCACGCAGCGGGAAGCCTGGGAATCGGCCTGGCGGCTGGTCGGCGAAAAGCAGAAAACCTCCGACGAGCCGCGCATGATTTTGCCCTTCCCCACGATTATTCCATCCTATCATCGCGCGGCGTAGGGAATATGTTATCTCACAACGTGGAGGCGTCTTGCGCGAAATCGGCGTTGGCGTCGTGGGCGTAGAAGTGCCGCGCGATTTGGTCGGCCAACACCTTGATGAATTCCTGGCGGAACTCGAATTCCTGCTTGTCGGAGGTGGGAATGCCCGTGTTCGGCGGATATTTCGTTTCCGGCAGGCTTTTCTCGAAGACGATGTTGTCGCCGCCGTCTTGGTCTTTTCGGGGCGTTTTCTTATCCTTGGCTTTCGTTTCTTCGTCTCGGCAGTCGTGGACCTGAATGGAGGAGATCGCCCGGCCTTGATAAATGGTTTGCCCCTGGAGGAGGGCGAAGCCGCCCAGTTCGACGCTCACCACCATGTCGGCCTTGAGGGCCTTGCCCATTTCGTTGACATCCACGGGATAATGATCGTCGCACCAGACGTGGACCTTTTGCTGATCGATGACCTTGATCTTCGGCACGTTTTTCTGCAAACAAGCGCCGATCTGCCGGGCCAATTCCTCGGGAACGTAGGGATTGGGGTATTGCAGATCGACCACCGGGCTGACGATTACCGCCACTCGCTTGCCTTTCAAGTATTTGTATTCCGGATCGACGTTCGTGCCCTTGATGAGATACATCATCGTGGCCAGGCCGCTGACGCATCCGCCGGAAACCAGCACCGCCAGCAATGCCAGCGAGAGAAACAACGGGATTCGATATCGCGGTGAGGGACGGTCCATCGTACGACCTCGTGGAATGGTGGAAAGGGCGGTTTTCGGAAAGGGTATTTCAAATTGGTAATTTCAAATTTCAAATTTCAAATTGAACGAGGTGAATTTGAAAGGGCAAAGATTCTCGTACGCATGTCGTTCAATTTGCAATTTTCAATTTGCAATTACCAATTTGCAATAGGTTTTTTCGTCAAGGAAGGCGCATAATCAAGCGGCATCCCCACTGGAGCAACACGATGCCGAGGATGCCGCCGGCAATCCAGGGAGTCGAACTCCCGGAGGGCGTCCACGCGAAATGGCGGCCGCGGATTGCCGTCGCGAGCGACCAGGGGACGGCCAGTATCGCCAGCATTCCCAACAACGCTCCGCCCGCATTTGCGCGGCAGGAGGCCAATATCTCTCCCCGCACCAGATGCGCCCAGGAAGTGGTCATGCCGCACGTTGGGCAGGGCGCGCCGACCAGGAGGTAAAACGAGCAGGGGGGCAAGCCGAGTTGCCGGTGGGTTCCGTAATGCGTTTTGTCGGGCTGCAAAAAAGCCGCGATCATCAGCAAGACGACTAATCCCACGCCCAACGCGGCCAGCAACGACCGCGTCTGGCCGTTTAACTCCTTTCGATAAGGCAATTCTCGTTCTGACACGCCGATCCGATGATGAGAGGGTGGGAAGATACCCGGAAGGCATTTTGCCCGCAAGAGGAATTTCGGGGGAATTCCCTAACGACGGATATTATCGGCGAAAATGCAAGCCGAAGGAAGACATCCCGAGGAAGGAAACAAGCCTCGACAAGCCAGAGAAAGCCGTCGAGGTTTTTGATCGTAAATCCTTGCCATTCAATGGGAGTTATGCAAATTTTCATCCCCTCCCTTTAGGTGAAGGGCAAGAGCTAAAGTTCTTCAAGTTAACCTTGTATTCTCTTTCCTTTTCTCGCATTGTCGAAAACACCCGTTTCGGGTATCTTTCGCGGTCCGAATGGCACGGACCTGGGCCGAAATCGCTCATCGAGGAATCGCAGGCGGCGTTATGGATTATGAGATTCAAAGCTTCACCCGGCATTGTTCGACGAGCGGGCGGGAGTTCGCGCCGGGGGAGTGGTATTACTCGGTGGTGATCGCCGAGGGGGACGACTTGAAGCGTTTCGACTACGCGGCGGAAGTGTGGCCGGGTCCGCCGGAAAACGCCGTCGGCTGGTGGAAGTCGCAGGTGCCCGACAAGACCTCGCGCCGCAAACACTGGGCGCCGAACGACGTGATGCTGAACTTTTTCGACGAACTGGCGGTCCAGCCCGAAAAGCAAGACATGCGTTACGTGCTGACTTTGCTCTTGGTCCGGCGGAGAGTTTTCCGGCTGGAGGAAGAAGAGCGCGACGCGGAGGGGCGCGAAGTGCTCACGGTGTATTGTCCCCGCCGCGAGGCGACCTACGCCGTCCCCGCCGTTTTGCCGGCGCAGGAGCGGATCGAGCAAATTCAAGCGGAGTTGGCCGCGCTGCTGCAATGATGAAGGAGAACCGGCCTGCAGTTTAGCTCGTAGAAAACAACATCATTAAAACACGGAGGCACGGAGGGCACGGAGAATGGGTGAAAAATGGCGCAAGGTGTTCTTGCCGATCGTCCTGTGGCTCATTGGCCTTGCGATACCCGGTTGTTCCGGCTGCCCATCCGCCAAACACTCCCCAACACCGCCCATCGACGATGCCCCCATCCAAGTCCTCGACCTCAATCCCAATATGTCCGAGTAGTTAAACTTGCATACTTCGCGCTTCTTCGTTCCTCCTCCGTGTCCTCCGTGTCTCCGTGTTGAAATGATCCTTTTATAGGCATTTTTCGCGTAGGATTTCCCATGAACGGCCACCGCTCTCGGTTTTTTCTTTTGATCGCAACCGGGCTGTTCGCCTTGAGCGGGTCGCAATGCCCGCAATGGCTCCGCACGCAACGGCCGGCGTTGCCGCCGGCGTTGCCGCCGAATCCGAGTTTGACGCAAGTCATCGAGGTCGTCAACCGCAACAACGGGCAGATTCAAACGTTCTCGACGAACCAAGCCACGCTCTCGTCGCCGGGGGTTCCTTCGCTGCGGGCGGTCGTGGCGTTCCAGCGCCCGCGGGGATTCCGCCTGCGCGCGACCCATCCGCTGACCGGTCCGGAGCTCGATCTGGGCAGCAACGACGCGCTGTTTTGGTACTGGATCAACCGCAACGAACCGAAGGCCGTTTATTATTGCCGGCACGATCGATTCGCGGCCAGTCCGGCCCGGCAGATGGCGCCGGTCCAGCCCGACTGGCTGATCGACGCGCTGGGCGCGAGCACGTTCGATCCGTCGCTGCCGCATCAAGGCCCCTTCGTTTTACCGGGGGGCCGCTTGGAAGTCCGCACGATCAAGGAGACCGCCGACGGACCGATCACGAAGCGCACGATTCTCGACGCCTCGCAAGGCTGGATCCTCGGACAGGAAATCTACAATTCGCAGAGCGCGCTGTTGGTCGGAATGGAGGCCTTCGGCCACCGCCAAGACCCGCGCACCGGCCTCTGGATGCCGCGTACGGTGAAGGTGCATTGTCCGAGCGCGCAATTCTCGATGCAACTCGACTTGGGCAACGTCGAGATCAACGTGCCGCCGCCCAATCCGGGCGAAATCTTCGCGCTGCCCGGCATCCCGAACTCGCCCGCCGTGGATATCGGCGATCCCGCCTTCCGCCCGCCGGGATCGTAGAATTTGCAGCGCCGATGACCAAAAAACAGGGAAATTGCTCCGCCGCTTTACCGGCCGATCGCTTCCGCGCATAATGAACATTCCATGAAACTCCCTCCCGAAGGCGCTCGCTGGCTGATCTCACTCCGCTGGGTGGCTTGCGCGGCGGTTTTCGCGATTACGTTCGTTACCTCCGCGCTGCTGGGCGTGGTCGTCAATCCGCTGCCGCTATACCTGGTCGGCTGCGCGATGGTCGCCTACAACCTGATGTTCAAGCTCGGCGAGACCGAGCCGGGCGCCGAGAGCAACATCGAGCGGAACATCTTCCGGCAGGTGGTGTTCGATTTGACGGCCCTCACCCTGCTGCTCTATTTTTCCGATCTGCCGCGCAATCCGTTCCTCTTCTTCTACGTCTTCCACATGATTATCGCCAGCATGTACTTGCGCGGCCGCGCGCCGTACTTCTTGGCGGCGATGGCCATCGGCATGGTCGGGCTGGCGATGCTCTTGGAATACTTGCGATTGATACCCGCGTTCCCGCTGCAATATCCTTCGGGGCGCGACAGCCTCCCGCCGTTGGACCCGCTCTATCTGCTGGGCGCGTTCGCCGCGTTCGCCTCGGCGCTGTTGATCGCGGTCTATTTCACGACTTCGATCCGCCGCTATGTGGATCGCGCGCACGCCGAAATCCGGCAAAAGGAGAAAATGCTCGGCATCGGGCAGCTCGTGGCGGGCATCGCCCATCAGATCGCCAATCCGCTGGACGGCGTGCAGAACTGCCTGATGCACATCGGCGAGAAGGTGAAGGACGATCCGCACCTCACCGAATACGTGCAGCTCATGACCGAAGCCCTCGATCGCATCGAGCGGACGGCGAAGCGCGTGCAGGCGTTCGCCCGGCCGCGCGGCGTTACGCTGCAAAGCACGGACGTCAATCAGGCGGTCGAAGCCACGCTCGAAGTGCTGGGCACTTCGCACGGGAAGCACATCGAAATCCGCGCCGCGCTCGAGAAGGTCGCGCCCGTCCAAGGCGATCCCTACACCTTGCAGGAAGTGCTCTTCAACCTTTGCACCAACGCCTTGAACGCGATGCCCCACGGCGGCGCGCTTACGCTGCGCACCTACGCGCTGGGCCGCAAGGACGAGGACCAGATGGGCTCGGTGGCCATCGACGTTTCCGACACGGGGGTGGGCATCCCGCGGGTGAACCTCGAAAAAATCTTCGAGCCGTTCTTCACCACCCGCGCCAGTTCCGGCGGCACCGGATTGGGCCTCGGACTGTGCCGCATGTTGATCTCCGAAATGGGCGGCCGCATCGAAGTCCGCAGCGTGCTGGGACAGGGAACGACTTTCACGGTGATTATGAATCGGGCGGAAAAGAAAGGGGACAAAGCAAGCGAATAATGCGGATCGACCACCCGATTCCAGCCGAGTATTTTCGAAGTTCCCGCCGGGTTCCGTGAACCGCGGGAAGGGGGACAGGTCCATGTTTTCGGCCTACCGTTTGTCCGCAAAATACGTTTTCCCGCCGAAAAATGGACCAGTCCCCGACGAATATCCAACCGCCGTAGAATCCCTTGACCCTCATGCTCCCCCTCCGCATCGGCCCATTGGCGATCGATCCGCCGATCCTCTCGGCGCCCTTGGCGGGCTATAGCGGCTATGCCTACCGTCAAATGCTGCGGCGATTGGGCGGCGTGGGTTTGATCGCCGCGGAGATGGTCAGCGCGCGGGCCTTCGTCTTTGGCGAGCGGCGAAGCGGCGAGTTGCCCGAGCGGCTGTGGGGCGTCAAGGACGAACCCCGCCCGCTGGCCGTGCAGATATGGGACAACGATCCGGCGAAGATGGCGGAAGTCGGCCGGCGGCTGGTTTTCGAGTTCGGCGCGAGCGCGGTCGATATCAACTTCGGCTGCCCGGTCCGCGACGTGGCCGAAAAGGCCGAGAGCGGCTCGTATCTGCTCCGCTTTCCCGAGCGCATCGGCGCGATCGTCGCCCGCGTGGCGAGCGCCTGCGCGCCCGCGCCGGTAACGGCGAAAATCCGCTTGGGCTGCACGCGCGAGAGCATCAACGCCGTCGATGTGGCGCAGGCGGTCGAAGCGGCCGGCGGGGCGGCGGTTACCGTCCACGGCCGCACGGCGGAAGACCTCTTTCGCGGCACGGCCGATTGGGAGCAGATCGCGCGGATCAAGCCGCATCTGAAACAGATTCCGCTGATCGGCAACGGCGACTTGAAAACGCCGCAAGAGGTCGTCCATGCCTTCGAGCGCTACGGCGTGGATGGCGTGATGATCGGCCGCGCGGGCCTCGCCCGGCCCTGGCTCTTCCGCCAGGCCCAAGCGGCGATTCGCGGCGAATCCCTTCCACCCGATCCCTCACCGGAAGAACAATGCGATTTAATTCGGGAACAATTCCGTTTGGTCGTCGAACAGCACGGCCCCGAGAAGGCCTGCATTCTCATCCGCGCGATGGCCGCGCCGTACGCCCGCGGCCGGCCGGGCGCCAGGAATTTCCGCACCCATCTGGCCAAAGTCTCCACGCCGGAGGATTTTTACGCGTTGCTCGAATGCGATTATCCGCGCTAGATCAATCGTTTTAATCCGGAGCCAAGGGCGATGGCGTAAGAACTAGTCCAGTTTCAAGACCGCGTTTTGTTCAATGCGGGCACGGTTTGGTTGGCGATTCTGCGAGGCGAGAGCCTCGCGGACATTGCGTTCCCAGGCGGGAGCCCTGACAATTGCACACATTTATTGATATTGGTTGGTGAAAGTCCTTTTCGTGCTGGCTTTGGAATGCTTTGCAGGATAATAACTTACGTCAATCATGTCGGTCGATTCGATCATATCGCTTCGCACCCCCGTAAAAAAAGGTTAGGAGGGAGGATTTCCAATCGAAGTGCCTTCAGTTTCAAAGTGCAATAGTTAATGCCAGATTCATCCCTGGATTATGAGAATCCCTTTCATTGATTTGATCTTTTGAAAGGTGATTCTTGTACTATTGCCGTGAAACTGCGAAAAACCTTCATTATCCAACGATTTCGGTTCGTTTTCCAACGCAGCAGTTTAAAACAACTTTCCTTTCATTGAAAAAATGTGTGTAATTGTCAGGCTCCCGCCTGGGAACGCAATGTCCGCGAGGCTCCCGCCTCGCGGAATCGCCAACCAAACCGTGTCCGCAACGAACAAAACGCGGTCTTGATACTGGACAGGTTCTTAATCAAACGGCCCAATTTTTCCTTGAGGGCATTGATTTCGTCATCCATGACATCGACTCCGAGGGGATATTTCCAGTTGACGTGTTCTCGATACGCCTGTAATTTACCCATTTTAACTGAAGTCTTACCAAAAATTCTTGTTGACATTTTTCTCCTCTCAAAATCTTTGCAAAAGCTAACATGCACCTCCCAAGATGAAAATGGCGGAAAATGCTCTTGTAGGCGGATGGCGGACTCGGTACTATCCGCCCTGCTTGTCTCGGTAGGCTTTGGGCAGGAAATGCCATTATTGGGTGGTTGCGTTGCCTTTTCCCGGAGAATTTCGCCATGCCCCGGTATCTCCATTGGTCATGGTTATTGACGATCCCGCTCGCCGCGGCCTGCGGCTGCGCCGATAATTCGATGGTGCTCAAGGGGAAGGTTACGCAATTCGAGCAGCAGCAGGCGACGCTCACCCGGCAGAACCAGGAACTCGTCGCCCGGGCGGCGAAACTCGACCAGGACAATCAGGAACTCGGCAAGACCGTCGCGCAGTGGCAGCAGCAATCGAAGGTGTTCGAAGATCAGGTGGCGGCGATGCGGGACCAGCTCCGCGCGGTGAACGTGCAACTCGCGCAGGCCAAATCGGAGAAGGAAGACACCGACAAGAAGGTGCAAACGCTGAACGCCTCGATGCAGCGGCAGGGCGGCGTTTCGATCACGCCCAACAACAGCTTCCTCTCGACGCTGCCGGCGGTCAATTTGCCCGAAGTCTTCGTCCGCCGCGACGGCGACGTGATTCGCGTGGAACTGCCCGGCGACCGGCTGTTCGAGACCGGGAGCAATCGGCTTAAACCCGGCGCGTCGGAAACGATCGCCGCGGCGGCGGCCGAAGTGCTGCGGACCTATCCCGACCAAATGATCGCCGTGGAGGGGCACACCGACAACGATCCCGCGCCGGGCGGCCAGTTCCGCGGCAACCGCGAGTTGTCGTTCGCCCGGGCGATGAGCGTTTACGACGTGCTGGCGAGCCGCGCGCGAATTCCCGACGACCAACTCATCGTAGTGGGCCACGGCGCGAACCGGCCCGTCATGTCCAACGCCTCGCTCGAAGGCAAGCGCCGTAACCGCCGCGTGGAACTCGTGGTCTATCCCGACCGCCGGCCGGGGAAGTAAGACGTATCATCGTGCTCTTCGTTAGTCGATATCGGTCGATTCTTTCGTGATGCGGTTCGTCAAGCGAACGAATCGTTTGCTTCACGGAAACGAAATCCGATTATTGGATGGATCGGCTATTGCTCCAGGATGGTGATTTCGGAGTACCGCTCGAAATGCTTGCGGTTAAAGGTCTGGATTTTCTCCACGCCGTTGCCCAACATCGAAGCCACGAGTTGGATGTCGAATATCTCGTTTCCTTTGACGGGATATTTCTCGAGAAGCGACTTCATTCGATCTAAAATGTCCAGGGGAATCGGCAGAAGAATCATTCCTCGCAATTCCATGATTTGATTAAAAGTAATCAACACTTCTTGCGGAGTGCGGGGCAGCGTAACTCTTCGGGGATTCGTGGCGATTGCATAGAATTCCGAGAATATCTGCGGGGTGAAGCACAGACGACCGTCTTCGCCTTGCCCTCGTTCGAGCAACATCCGCGCACGTTGATGATGTTCCGTTTCCGGCAACATCGCATAGATCAATACATTGGTATCAACCAAAACCAGATCAGGCGGCATGCTCGTCTTGTTCTCCGTAGATCACTTCGCGATCGAGGGAACCGATGACCGTGCCCGGCCATAACGGAAGCTCGTCTTTGCGTCGAATTTCCGTTGAGCTTGTCGAAAGATTGCGAGCCATTTGCGCGACGATTTCCAAGCTTCTCGCGATCGGTTCCGGAATACCTTCCAGATTCAAACCGCTCGTTTCCATGATCGATCCTCGCAAGTAGAAGTATAAACGTACGGGAATTCGATAATCCGCCTCGTTCTATTATACACTCCGCACTCGGAATCGGCGAATGAAATTGCGATTAAGGATCGAATATTTATGGTTGCTTCTGCCCGTTCCCCGCCAATTTCCCATAGAGATTCCCCTCTTTGAATGCCGTGGCCATGGCCAGCGGAACTTCCGCTTCGGCCAACACGACCTGCGCGCGGTTGCGGGCGACGGCGGCCTTCATCTCCTGCTCGCGGGCTAAGGCCAATGCGCGGCGCTCCTCGGCCTTGGCGCGGGCGACGCGGGTATCGGCCTCGGCCTGATCGGCCTGCAAGCGGGCGCCGATGTTCTCCCCCACGTCGATGTCGGCAATATCGATCGACACGATCTCGAACGCCGTTTGCGCGTCCAGCCCGCGGGCGAGCACCGCCTTCGAGATGCGGTCGGGATTCTCCATCACCTGCAAATGGCTCTGCGACGAACCGATGGCCGTGATGATGCCTTCGCCCACGCGGGCGATGATCGTCTCCTCGGTCGCGCCGCCGATAAGCTGCTCGACGTTCGTCCGCACCGTAACCCGCGCGCGAACTTTCAGTTCCACGCCGTTTTTGGCGATCGCGCTCAGCGTGGTGCGGCTCGACCGCTTGGGATCGGGGCAGTCGATCACCTTCGGATAGACGCTGGTTTGCACGGCGTCCAAAACGTCGCGGCCGGCCAGGTCGATGGCCGCGGCGCGGTCGAAGTCCAAGTCGATGTCGGCCCGGTGCGCGGCGATCAGCGAGCGGACCACGGCCAGCACGTTCCCGCCGGCCAGGTAATGGGCCTCCAAACGCCGCGTGGTGATGCTGGTTTCGTCTTCCGAGCCGATGCCCGCCTGCAAGCTCATGATCTTGCCCTGCACGATCAGCCGGCTGTTGACCCGGCGGAAGCCCATCGCGATCAGGCTCCAGAGGCTGACGTTCGCGCTGGTCATATAGGCCTGAAACCACAGCCCAAAGTAGTTGTACATTACGAGCAGGATCAGCAAACCGACAATCACGGTGCCGACGCCGCCGAGCACCATCCACAAGAACATGTTATTGCTGGCGAAAAGGAAAGCCGGGTTATCGAACATGATTCTCTCCCTTGAATTCGGATTACGAGCAATGGACGGCTTTTATACGCGGTGCGGTTAATGCCGCGACAATTTTTTCCCGGAGGAGGCGCTTTTCCCATTCCCGGTTTCGGTAGTATAATCCTTCGGCTGAATAATGCCAATAGTCTCGAAGGGATTTCCGGAGAACTGCAAAGTCGGTGAAACCAGGGGGCCGGACATTCCTGTCTGGCGGGAAAGGCCGGCAGGGGTGTTGGTGTTGCACTTATTTCTTGCACTACTTCAACGCGATATTTTAGTCCTCCTTGCCGGTTTCGGCAACGTGGTTCTACCACCACCACTGGAGCAGCGTTCCCAGGCGGTTGAGGAGGAGCAGGCTGCCGACCAGCGCGGCGCCGACCGAGGCGAGGAGCACTGCGGCGCTGCCGATATCGAGCGAATTGCCCAAGTGCGGGTCGGGATCGCCGGTGATGGCCTTGGCCATCGATTCCAGCGCGCTGTTGAACATCTCGGCCGTCAGCACGACGGTCATGCAGAGAATCAGGATGCACCATTCGAGCGGATTCACGCGCATCACCGCGGCGGCGGCGACGACGGCGGCGCACATGAAGAAATGCACGAAGAAGCTGCTTTGCCCGCGCACGCCTTCCTTCACGCCGCGGATGGCGTCGCGGAATTTGCGGTTCCAAAAACGATCGGGGAGAGGGGCGGGAGAGGGCATGGGGGAATGTTGAAGGTTGAACGATGAATTTTCGCGAGCCATTCTCCGTTTCACGTTCCCACGCGCCGGCGTTGGAGAAGTTCTAACCTACCTGAGGCGTTTGTTCAAGTATAACTTTGGCGTTTTGCGGTGCGGCCGCCCCGGCAAGCGAGACGACTGCACCGCTTGATTCTTGGACAGCCGATTAGGGGTTTTGTAGTATTTCCGGGATTGAGGGCGGATTCGTGCAGTCCGCCGCCTAGCCCAAATGAGCGGGATATCTTACAATTGACGACTTGCAAGCGATATTTTATCAACGTGGTTTTCGGTTTCATCTCGGCGGGTTTTGATTCGATGGTCCCCTCCCTCCCCATCTTGCGGCATGTCGCTCACGAATCGGCGGGAACGTTGGAAAACGTGCTGGCCGAAATGGGACTGAATTTCCACTATATCGACCTCTTCGAACGTGCTCCCGACCGATTGGAACTTTCCGCGGCGCCGGGTTTGGTCATCCTGGGGGGGCCGATGAATGTCGATGAAGTCGATCAATACCCTTATCTCGCCAGGGAGTTGGAATGGATCGGACAGGCGTTGACCGCCGGCCTGCCCACCTTAGGGGTCTGTCTGGGGGCGCAGCTATTGGCGAAGGCATTGGGGGCGAAGGTCTATCCGAATCGGATCAAGGAGATCGGCTGGTATCGAATCGATCTTACTCCGCACGCCGACCGCGATCCGCTCTTCGAAGGTAGCGGGAAGCGTATCACCGTTTTCCATTGGCACGGCGATACGTTCGATCTGCCGCCGGGCACGGTCCGCCTTGCCCAGGGCCAGCATTGCCGGAATCAAGCTTTTCGTTATGGGCGTTCGGCGTATGGATTGCAGTTTCACCTTGAAATGACGCCGGAGTTGATCGATGCGTGGTTGTCCGAGTCGGCCAATTGCGGCGAGTTGGCGGAATTGGATTACATCGATCCGCGGAAAATCCGCGAACAAAGCACCACCGAATTGCCCGTGATGGAGGCCCTGGCCGACAAAGTTTTGGGGCGATTCGTGCGGCTTTGCTGGGAAAAGATGCGGCATTCCTCAAAATGCCGCGGCAATGCTTGCCGGTAGATCGAGCTGGAGTAAGCGTTCACACCCCCGGTCGGGGACTGGTCCATTTTTCGGCGGGATAACGTATTTTGCGGACAAACGGTAGGCCGAAAACATGGACCTGTCCCCTTCCCGCGGCGAGGGGGACAGTCCCATTTTCGCGGCGATTAAGCACTTTACGGCACCATCATCTTTTACGCCGCGAAAATCGGGACAGTCCCCTGTGAATGCTTGCCGTTAGTTCAAGCTGGATTTGCGATCGATCGCCGCCGAGTGGAATTCGGTCCCGCGATTTTTCAAGGCGCGGCCCAACTCACCTCGATTTCGCTCTGGTCGGTCTCGACTTGGAGAAAAACGGGCTGGCCGTTTGCCATTTCGTGTGCGGAGGGGCCGATTCGCGGGGAGTGTTCAAGCCGGGGCGGGGCTAGAGTCGGCGTCGGTTGATAGACGGGGGCTGGCGAGGCAGACGGCGAGGCGTCGCGGGAATCCATGTTGCCCGGCCCGATATTGACGGGGATGTATCGACACCTATTTCCATCGTGCGAATTGACGGCCAAGCCGGCCAGCACACCGGCCAACATCAGCCCGGTAACGAAAATGGAGAATAGTCCCGTCGCTTGTTTCATGGAATCGGCTCCGAACGAAGTAGGCAAAGTTTGTTTATGCTTCTTATTTTACTTGCGCCGCACAATCGCTCAAGACAAAACCAATAAAAATCCAGAAAAAGTCAAATTGAGTTGTTTGCGTCGATTGCAGCGGATACAGCGACTCGGCTCGATTCGTTTGTTAATTGTTGTAATTAAAATGGGCAAGATAGGCATTTTCCGCGATAAAGGAATTGCGAGCGGGATCGTCAGATCGCGATAGAAAGCAGTATCCGTATTTCGGCGAGGGAAATAATTTCGCTTGCGATTGTGGCCCCGACCATCCGTGGTTGACGCGATGGAGGCCGTCGCCGGTTTGCCCGGCAGTGCGAGAAACACCGTTATCCGTGATGCCCTGCCAAGCCCGATAGGGGCGCTAGGGCGTTGACGAGGCGCGATCCTGCAAACGGCCGGATTGAGAAAAAGTCTCCTCCGGGAAACATGAAGTTGCGACAATGACGGCAAGGAGTATGGAATTCGGTGAAAGCGCGGTTCTGAACCGGGCGCTAAAAGCGCGGTCCGTTTTTTTCATCAAATCGGCGTCGTGATTCCTTGAATTCCAATGCACCGGGATGGGGATATCTCCCGATGCCGAGTCAAACAACCTACTGCATCCAACGTAGGACCAAAAAAGATCGATAAACACCTTCACGGCTTCGTTTCCGTTAGTCCGCATTTTCTTCGTTGCGTTCTTCGACCGGACCGGATTTGGCGCGGCGCGGGGGATGCCATTTTTATCCATTGCCCAGCCCGGTTTGTCCGAGATGAAATAAAAGATGAAAAAAATCGAATCCCAGCGAGACGGGATATTGACAAGCGAAACAAATTGCGGACAATAACGGCAGAATTGCGAAGCACACTGGTTGAATCGCCGGATAATCCGGCGAAAAGTGTAAGGGCATGGGCAAGTTCCACTCCTTGAAAGGATCTCTCGGTTCCAACAACTTTTCGCAGCACTCGTTTTTCGGCGGTTTTTTCGAAGGAGTTTTTTGAACCCGCAAAGGCTGTTCCGATGCGCCGATTCGCGAGGATTTGCGCGTGCCATTTGCGGTTGCGACCGGTGCGCGTCGCGGGATTCGAGCGGGGGACTCCCTCGTTCGGCTCGATTATATTGCGTGGTTTTTTGACGAACGGAAATATTGGGGGGCGCAAACCGAAGGGAACGACAGTCGGCGGCGGATGGTCGCGGTCCGGATGGCCCCCCCCAACGTTTTTTTGCGGATCTTTGCTTCGAACGCGTTTGCCGCCGAGTATTTTGCCCGGCGGCGGTCGTTGTTCGCGCGCAAATCGCTCGATTGAAGAAGCAAGATAACCGGCGGAAGGCGATTTTCGCTTCGCTGCCCGCGATCTTGCTTCTTCTTTTTGTAAGCGTTCACGCCCCGGTCGGGGACTGGTCCATTTTTCGGCGGGATAGCGTATTTTGCGGACAAACGATAGGCCGAAAACATGGACCTGTCCCCTTCCCGCGGCGCGAGGGGGACAGTCCCATTTTCGCGGCGATTGAGCTTTTTTACGGCACCATCATCTTTTGCGCCACGAAAATCGGGACAGTCCCCTGTGAACGGTTACTTCATTTTTTTTCCAACACCTTCAACCGCGTTCCCCCCCCATGCCGCGCTGCCTCATTGCGTTGGGTTCCAATTTGGGCGATCGGCGGCAATTTCTGGAAGAAGCCTTGCGGCGGTTGGCGGCGATCCGGCGGATTCAGGTCGAAAAGCGGAGCGCCTGGCGGGAAACGCGATCCGTGGGCGGACCCGGCGGGCAGGTTTCTTACCTCAACGGCGCGGCGGTCCTCGAAACGTCGCTCGGGCCGCACGAGCTGCTGCAAATGATGCACGACATCGAGCGCGATCTCGGACGCCGCCGCGGCCGGCGTTGGGACGCGCGGACGATCGATCTCGATCTGTTGCTCTATGACGAATCGACGATTTCCACGCCGAGCCTCGAAGTGCCGCATCCGCGGATGGCGTGGCGGCGCTTCGTGCTCGAGCCGGCGGCCGAAATCGCGGGCGAAATGCGGCATCCGGGCATCGGCTGGACGATCGCGCGGCTGCTCGAGCATCTCGACGCCGCGCGGCCTTACGTTGCGATCGGCGGGCCGATCGGCGCCGGCAAAACGCTGCTGGCCGAGCGATGGTGCCGAATCCAAGCGGCCCGCTTCGTGCCCGAATCGCTCGAGGAGAGCAAACTCGAGGCATTTTACGCCGATCCGGCCGGCAAGGGCTGGGCGACGGAGTTGGATTTTCTCGAAATGCGGCGGCGGTTGTTATCGACGGCAAGCGACGGCGACCAGGCATGGTCGGAAAATCGACTTGCCGCGAGCGATTTTTGGTTCGATCAATCGGCGGCGTTCGCCCGGGTATGGCTTGCGGCGGACGAGTTTGCCGCGTTCGAGCGACGGTTCGAGGAACTGAAGCGCGCGGTCGTTCGGCCCAAGCTGCTCGTGCTGTTGGATGCCCCGGCGGAATCGCTGCTCGCGCGCATTCGCCGCCGCGGCCGCCGCGGGGAAGACTCGTTGACGCTCGAACGGTTGGAGCGCCTCCGGCAATCGATTCTTCGCCAAGTGGCGTTGCCCGACGTCGGGCCCGTGCTGAAGCTTATTTCCAGCAGCGCGGAAGACGCTATCGCGGAAGTGACGGCCGCGGTCGAAGCGATGGAGTGAAAGGCCGGTGGTTTTCGATACGGGCAACCATCTCCTGCATTTTGTTGAAATTGTCCGATTTTCAGCGCGCCGCGGCATTCATCCCCTTGGCTCGCCCGGAAATCTCACCACGGAGACACTGAGGACACGGAGTTTTTTACTTGAGTGGTTGAAAAATCGACTTCTTCGGACGTTAAAAATAGGTAAGCGTTCACGCCCCGGTCGGGGACTGGTCCATTTTTCGGCGGGATAACGAATATTGCGGACAAACGGTAGGCCGAAAACATGGACCTGTCCCCTTCCCGAGGCGCGAGGGGGACAGTCCCATTTTCGCGGCGATGAAGCATTTTTACGGC
>JADLEL010000049.1 GCA_020846145.1 Pirellulales bacterium
GTTTTGTGCTACAATTTCGTACTTCATGGGTATCCTTGCATCCCGTTTGGGAACTGTTTTCGCCAACAGGCAAGGATACCTTTTTTCATTGGTTGCGGCTACGCCGCGCTAGGAATAATGCGGGCTATCGAAAGCAGCACGTCTCACCTCTAACAAAGAAATAATTCGGAGGCAGCGTTTATTTTCGTTCGTTTACTTGGTGGGAGGACGGTCGAAAGATTCGTCCAAGGGGCATCCTCCTTGCCGGTGCGATCGATTCTACGACTGGTTCTTCGATTCTTTTGCTCGTCTCATCGAGTTGAGGGTTTCGGCCCCGTCGGTCGATTCGATCGGAAAGATTTCGGCGGCGCGTTATTTTTTCAGTCCGGATCGTCGCGATCCGGAAATCGTTGCTTTTTCAAACTTAAGGAGACCGAAAGATGCGAGAAATGTCATTGACGAGTTCGATTTCACTTTCCGGCAAAAACGCGCGGAAAACGGCGCGCGTCCTGGGGGCAATTCTGCTTGCATGTTTTGCCTTGCCGTCTATCGCCGGCGCAACGTGCTACGTTCCCGACAATGGATTGGGCACGGCCGATCTGCCCATCCCCTGCCCCTATTACACGCCCATCGACGACATGAATATCGTCGACGGATTGCCCCCCGGCACGACGGTCGAGATCGATGCCATTTTGAGCGGCATGGCCGGCGTGGAAATCCCCTTTGGCGTTTACGCGGGAGGCAATAGCCAATCCTATTCGGGCATTTTAGCAATTCCCTTGATCGGCACCGGCACCTTGGCCGGATACTCTCGTCCGGGAATGACCATGCCCGTTACCGGCTCGACGGGCTCCAATTCCCGATCGCCGTATATGGCCACCCAATCGTTCAATACGGAGATGTTCCAACTTCAAGGGCAACTCTTGGGCGATCCGGATTTCGACCTCTTGCGGATCACCGCCGGCACGAGCTTCGGCTTGCCCAGCCCCGGGCACACCACGTTGACCCAAGCCGGCGGCGGCAACTGGGCGGTCGATAGCTTTTTCGATATCACCTACCGCATCGATTTCGTCGGTGCCCCCGGCAGTCCGTTGGCCGGCATGAGCGGCAGCACGACGGGCACGATCCGTTTTCAAACGGAGCCCGTGCCCGAGCCGGGAACGATCGTTTTACTCTGCGCTGCGGGCATGGCGGGATTGGCGGTTGCGATTCGCAAACGCAAGGGCTAACCGAAGGCCGAAAGTCAATCCAACTTTGGAATAAACGAAGATCGGCGGCGCTACTCGCCGCCGATCTTCGATGCAAGCCTTCGCGCCCCGGTCGGGGACTGGTCCATTTTTCGGCGGGAAAACGGATTTTGCGGACAAACGGTAGGCCGAAAACATGGACCTGCCCCCTTCCCGCGGCGCGAGGGGGACAGTCCCATTTTCGCGGCGATTAAGCACTTTTATGGCACCATCATCTATTGCGCCGCGAAAATCGGGACAGTCCCCCCGTGAACGGTTGCGATGGGCGAAACGGCGCGGGATGCGCGTCGTCCGCCGCATGGGATTCGCCGAAGGGCAGACCCTCGTTTCGGGCCTAACCGCTCCCCAACTCGCTGTAGCGAAACTCGTAGCATTGCGAGCAGAGCATGGCTCCGTCCAGCGAAAGCGCGTCCAGCACGGGAATCCCGCAGAATGCACAACATTGTTCCGGGTGCGCGCGGGCGTGAAAGCTGAGGACCAATAGATCGTGGGGTTGCCCATTGATATCCAGGGCATGATCCCGCAAGACCGCTTCTTCCGTAAAGCCGAGCTGTTGGAACAGGTTGCGCGCGCCGGATTGGTCCGGCGTCATGCGGGCGACGACTTTCGTCGCCCCCTCGCCCAAAACCATCTCGAACGCCAACTCCACCATCAGCCGCCCGATCCCGATGCCGCGGGCCGATTCCGCCACCACCACCCGAAGCTCGGCGACGTGGCGCGTCCAAGGCACGCTGCCCCGGTCGATCGACACATAACCGATGGCGGCGTCGCCCTCCCAGGCCGTCAAAGTGACGAGGTTTCCCACCAATACCCCTTTAATCCAGCGATCCACCTCGGTCGGTTGCGAGATGTCTCGTTCGAGAAACAGCAAATCGTTCGCGGGAAGCATCCGCGCAAACGCGATCATCCGCTCGCGATCCTCCGCCGCGAGGGGCCGCAAGACCACGGTCCGCCCTTTGAGGCCGTATCGCAGGGGAAAATCGTGCTTGGGAACGAGAGGGGTTTTCATGGCTGCCAAAAGAGCCTGATTTCTCGCGGCTCTTGCGGTTTATGCGGGATTGTAGTAGTCTGAACGGGACCGATCACTAGGGTGATATTAGAGCGAATGCCCTGCGTTGTCAAGGGATTCCATCGGATCGGCCCGCGGATTAAAAAAAACAATCGAAGCGCTTATTCCGCGACTTGCCGAACCTGGGACGCAAGGCTAAAATTGCGGTGATCCACATCCGGCCGTCGCCCTCCGATCGATCGTGAATCGCCGGTTTCGAAATGGCTCGGAATCGACTAGCAAGCTCTTTTCCCAAGGTATCGCGCCGCGGCCGGCGCAAAAAGCCGATGATTCCGAAAGGCGGAACCAGGCTTTGGCGCGAATCCGTCCGCGCGATCGACGGCGCAAGTCCGCAATCGTCCAATCGATAATTATTTCGCTAAAGGAAACCGGGAAATGTCCACCGTCCGTAAACTTCTCGAATCCAAACAAGATGAAACCAACTATTCGGTCGAGGCGAACGATACGGTATATCGGGCTCTCCAAGTGATGGACGAGGCAAACATCGGCGCGGTCCTCGTTACCGATCGCGGCAAGATCGTCGGCATCTACACCGAACGAGATTACCTCAAGAAAGGCGAGTTGGAGGGCCGCACCGCGAAAACGACCTTGCTCAAGGAGGTGATGACGGACGGGATGTACACCGTCGGGATGGATACCTCCATCGACCAGTGCAAGGCGTTGATGAAGGCCCATCGGATTCGGCACATGCCCATCGTCGAGAACGGCCAGTTGCTGGGTCTGGTATCCATGCGGGATGTGATGAATCTGGCGCTGGACGAAAAGGAAAGCGAGCTCAAAGGGCTGGAAAACTATATCCTCGCATCGGGTTTTGCCAGTTGACCTCTCCGACGTAACCGTTCACGGGGGACTGTCCCGATTTTTGCGGCGCGAAAGATGATGGCGCCTTAAAAGTGCTTAATCGCCGCGAAAATGGGACTGTCCCCCTCGCGCCGCGGGGAGGGGACAGGTCCATGTTTTCGGCCTGCCGTTTGTCCGCAAAATACGTTATCCCGCCGAAAAATGGACCACCCCGACCGGGGCGCGAACGCTTACTCCCCGACTTTGCCGCAAAGGCTCTTCGCCCTGGCGATTCGAAAGCATCGTTTTCTCGGTCATTGCCCCGTCGTCGACAACGGCGCGTGCCGTGGAGGTTGCCGTTATCGGCGCGTCGGCGAACCCGGTTTCAGGGCTATTTTTTTGCGTTCCGGTTGATCGGCGGCAGAAATCTGAACTTCACGGTCGATTCCAGCGCTTGGCCGTTTTTGATGAGCTTTCCGCGGCCGTAGTTTTCGATCCACTCGCCCGATGAATTCGTGCCGCCGCTCCAATCGGTGATGCGGCAGTCGATCCGCTCGCCATCGACCGTCGCGCGGACGTTTTGCGAGCCGTTCGAGAGAAACAGTACGCCGGCGCCCGAATCGGGATACCGCAGCGAAGCCCAATGGATATGCCGCTTCGTCGCGCGAAAGTCCGGGCAGCCCAGCGGCGAGTTGTCGGCCGACCAAGCCCACGTCGGCGGCAAATTCGCCCCGTGAAGGGTTACCGGTTTCGCCTGGCCATGAGGACGGCCGATATGATCCGGCGGATAAACGCTGAATTCCGCCTGGCGGTCCCACTCCAGCAATTCGCACTGTCTCGGCGCCGAGAACTTGATGCCCGTCTCCCGGGCGTGGAAATCTTCGCCTTCGTACGTGAACGAGCTTCGAATCGCGATCTCGCCTTCGGGCGTAATCAGGTACTCGTATCCGCCGTTGAAATTCGGATATCGGCCCTTGACGACTACGCGAACGTTGCGCCCCTCGGGCTTGACGTCGAGAGAACCGAGCCGCCAGCCCTTTCCGTCGGGCAGGGGATGCATGGCATCGCCGGTTTTCGCCACGTGGAGCATCGGCGTTTCCCACAAGATCGAAACGCCATAGCCGACGCCGCGCCGCAGATGTCCGTAAACGTGGCCGAATCCAAGCTCGAAATTCGAGCCGTTTACGAACGTCGTGCCGCCGTTCAATCGGTTGCGCTCATAGATTTTGATCGGCGAAGGGGACGTCGCTTGGACGTTTGGCGGGGGCGTTTCCTTCGCCGTGCCGATCGGCAAGCGATAGCTATCGATCGTCTGCCCCTTGGCGTCGCGGAAATCGATCGCCAGCACGTCGCCCATTTTCGGCGCACCGGCGTCGATGGCCAGCTCGCCGGCCGACCGCGGCCCGACGGAAGCGCGCAGCGCGCCCTTCCGAGTTCCGAGTTGCCAATCGATCGAAAGTTCCGAAAGATCGGTGAAATCGTAGCGGTTTTGAACCGGGATGCGAATCGGCTCTCCGGCCTTGGGCAGGGGGAGGGGAGTTTCCTTGAGTATCACGGGCGAGTGCAGTTTCTTGACGATCCAGAACTCGGGCTTGCGCCGCCGCCAGGAATCCACGACGCCCCAGGGTGCATCGCCGCAAAGTCCCCGGCCCGCAATATCGTACATTTCCTCGCTAAAGCGTTCGGGGATCCAGCCGCGGCCGTTTTCCCGGCCCATGTTGGGCACGCAGAACATATCATCGGCCCAGGCCCAAATCTGGGAGCCTTGAACCACCTTGCTCTCGGCGAACTTGCGGTACACATCGATCAGCGGCTCGGCGTAATAATCCCGAATGCCGGGATCGAGGTAGAGATCGGCATGTTCGTAGAACGCGCCTTGATAGATGCAGAAGGATTCGTCCCAGAGCAGCGGCTTTTTGCCCGCCTTTTCGGCTTCTTCGATGAGCCTGACGCTTATCGGATTATGCCGGATGTCGAGGTCCAGCGAATTTTGGTAACTTCCGCCGAGGGGGCGCGTGGGATCGGCGGCCTTGACCCACTCGGCGCTGCGCTGGAACCCGTATCCGAACCCGCTTTCGTTGCAGATCGACCACATGAAGACGCTGGGATGATTGCGGTCTCGCGCCAGCAATTCGGCGTTCAACTGCATGATGCGGGGCGTGAGCCGCAGGTCGTCGGCGACTTCGGCCCAGCAAAAGGGGCCTTCGTCTTCCACATAAACGCCCATCTCGTCGGCATAATCGAGTAGCGCGGGGAGCGGCGGATAATGCGATGTCCGCAAGGAGTTCAAGTTGGCCTCCTTCATCAGCGCCAGATCGAGCCGTTCGAGCTCGGGCGTCACCGCGCGGCCCATCAACGGGTGTTGATCGTGATGGCAAGCGCCTTTGATCTTCACCGGCTTGCCGTTGATCAAGAGTTCGGTTCCGCGAACGTCGGTCTGGCGGAAGCCGATCTTCTGGATGAGCGTTTGAATCGTGCGGCCGCCGGCTTGAAGTTCAATGAGAAATCCGTAGAGATGCGGATGTTCGGCATCCCACTTCTTGGGCGACTTTACCGGAAGATCGATGTCCACTTCGGCTCTCGACCAAGACGCTACGCCGGTTGGCAACGACTTTTCTCCACTGGTTAATTTTGCGCCTTCCAAGTCAACGAGCGTGAATTTCACGGTGGCTCCATCGAGCGGGACCGCCGATTCATTGACGACGGCTATCTTGCCCGAAACCGCGGCATCCTCGAACCGGTCATCGAAAATCGTGGCGATTTGCACCGCGGCGACGTGCTTCTCGGGCACGCGGAAGAGATAAACGCCGCGGATGATGCCGGCAAGATCGAAGTCGGCGTATTCGCTCATCTTGTCCAGTTCGTCGCTGGTGACGTTGTGCTGCGTTACTCGGAGCGCAAGCAGGTTTTCTCCCGGATGCACCGCGTCGGTTACGTCGATCTCGAAGGGCGTAGCTCCGCCTTCGTGATAGGCAAGTTTTTTCCCGTTCACCCAGACCTCGGCGCCGCTGTAAACGCCTTCGAACCGCAGTTTAATCCGGCCCTCGCCGGCGGGAGCTTCGAACTTGCGGAGATACCCGCCCACGTTGTCGGGAGAGTGAAAACCTTCCATCTCCCAATGGGCCGGCACTTTGATCGCGGACCACGAGCCGGCATCGAAATCGGGCTTCCAAAATTCATCGGGCGGATTGAGGGCGAACTTCCATTGCTTGCCGTCCAAGAGCACGACGGCGTTGCCCGCGTCGAACGGCGTCAGCCCATATTGAAGATTTGTCGCGTCCACGGCGGTCTCCGAAGCGGCTCCGCCGATCGTTACGGCCGCCTTCACCTGGCCGGACAATCCCAGCGGCATGGGCGCGAAAAACAGGCCTTTTTCGTCGCTTTTCACCGTCGCGCGCCAGGGTCCCCTTTTCGCCTGGCCGGCAAGCACGACTTCCGCGCCGATCACGGGGGCCGAGCCATATTGGTCGGTGACGATGCCGATGATTCCCCCGTTGGCGTCCGAGGCAAGCGCCGCGACCGGGGGCGCGGACTTTTCGTAAACCGCGACTTCCGTAAAGCTCGGGCCGCCGGCAAAATTCGCGATTCGGAGTTTGCCGATTTTCCGCGGCTGGATGCCGGAAAACACCACCCGCGGCAACTTTTCGCCGGAACCGCCGAAATGTTGGATGGTCTCCCAGTTCCCGCTCGCATCGTCCCACGCTTGCAGGTCCATCGCCGTGGTGAACTTGTCGTATTGCACGATCGCCACCTGCCCGACGAGAACAGGCTCCTTCCATTCCAATTGATACCAAACGCCGTCGAAATGGGCCGCCTTGGCGGACCAGCGGGTGCCGGTGTTATCGTCGATCGCTTTCTCAGGGCTTAGGTCCTCGCTGAGCGACTCGGAGGCCGTCGCTTTCGCCCGCAATGCAAGATTCTCAGCCGCCGCCGCCGCGGTCGTCCAACATAGCGCAAGGGCAAGCGGGAAAACCAAGATCGTTCCGTGCGTTTTCATCTCATTCTCCTGGTGCAAGGGGGAGGGGAACCGTGCAATAGAGACAACATCGATGGGCGGCACGATTCCTTCAGCCGTTCATTGTACTGGATTATTTTACCAAAGGAATCGGCAGCGGCTACGGCATCCGCTCGGCTCCGCGAAATTCCAAGAGCAAGATGCGCTCTTGCGCCAGGCGGTGGAGGCTTTTGCGCGCTCGGACGGTGGAAGAACTTTCCGATGCCAAACTCCGCCAACCGTGCCGCAAGGTTCTGAAGAGCTTGCAAGAGCACTGGGCGGGATTGGTCCGCTTCGTGGAGAATCCGTCGATTCCGATGGAAGATATCGCTTCGGAACGCGCGGTCCGCGGCCCGGCCGTGGCACGCAAGAACTTCTACGGCTCCGGTTCGCTATGGAGCGGACGCCTGGCGGCAACGATGTTTTCGCTTTTTGCCACGCTCAAATCGTAAGCGTTCACGCCTCGGTCGGGGACTGGTCCATTTTTCGGCGTGTAAACGTATTCTGTGGACAAACGGTAGGCCGAAAACATGGACCTGTCCCCTTCCCGCGGCGCAAGGGGGACGGTCCCATTTTTGCGGCGATTAAGCACATTTACGGCACCATCATCTTTCGCGCCGCAAAAATTGGGACAGTCCCCTGTGAACGGTTACCGAAAATCAATCCGCGACGGTGGCTGACGTGGTATCTGGAAAACCGTGCCGCGGCGGGCGGAAAGGCCCCGAAAGACATCCAGCCGTTTCTCCCTTGGAATCTTTCCCGCGAACGGCGAGCGGAACTCGGCGACCCAACGGCAGTTCCCGCGACCGCCGATACTTCCTAAACTCGCGCTCAGCCATGTCCTGAGCCAAAAATCCCTGACCCAATCCACTCCCCATCGTCGGGGCATCTGCCTCTGGGCATTTCCCCGCGTCGACGGATTGGACGAAGGTTTACCACCGCGTTTTCATATCCTCTTGTGAAATAAGTATTTACGAAATTGGACCAGGTCTTTGGCACTACAACATCGATCTTTTTTGCGAGGATTACCGGGCATCAATTCAGCCGCACAGCGAGGCCTAACCGATTAAGGCCGCTGGAACGCGGCCGCGGCGGCCCAAAGGGCCGGCAGTTCGCCCAGCCCCAGGCAATGCCTGGGGAAAAAGTCGCGGTATAACATTTTCGCGTCGGCCCAACGGGCCAATCGTTCGCCTTCTCGAAGGAGATCGGCCGGGAAAGATGGGCCTGGAATGAACGCGACGGGGCCTCGTTCCCCCTGGGCGTTGCCAGGGCTGGGCGAACGGCTGGGCCTTCGGCCCGATATCGAGGAAATCCGCGCTCGAAAACGCAATTCCATTGCTCCTTGCGATTCATTCCTTGAAATTCCGGCAAACCAAATCATCGGGTATGCTTGATCCGGATGAGTCCTTATTCGATAACGAAAGTTGTGGAAGACCGAAGCCCCAACCGTGGAAGAAAAGCTTGACGTCAAAGGCGAGAACGCGGAAGGAAATCCGAAAGGAGGTAAGCGTTCACGCCCCGGTCGGGGACCGGTCCATTTTTCGGTGGGAAAACGTATTTTGTGGACAAACGGTAGGCCGAAAACATGGACCTGTCCCCTTCCCGCGGCGCGAGGGGGACAGTCCCATTTTCGCGGCGATTACGCAGTTTTAGAGCACCATAATCTTTTGCGCCGCGAAAATCGGGACAGTCCCCTGCGAACGGTTACGAAAGGAGAAGCTCGAATGCCGAATCTCGAATGACGAAGCTCGAATGCCGAAATAATTCTCCGCCTTCCTTCGACATTTAAGCTTCGACCTTCTTTCGTCCTTCGAGCTTCGACCTTCGGATTTTTCGTTGCCCTCCGCGGCGATCGGTTTATTCACTCATCTTCCTCGCCCGATCGCTCGACCAGCGGCAGCCGAACGGTGACGGTGGTTCCCGCGCCGGGGGCGGAGACGATTTCCGCGTTGCCGCCCAGCAACCGGGCGCGTTCGCGGATGCCGCGCAGGCCGAAATGTTCGCCGTTGATTTTTTCCGGCTCGAAGCCCACGCCCCAATCTTGCACATTAAGTTCCACGATGCCGTCCAATTGCTTCAGTTCGATCTCGATTATCGCGCTTTGGCTATAGCGGCAGGCGTTGGTCAGGCATTCCTGGGCGATGCGAAAGAGCGCGGCTTCCAGCGGGCCGGCCAAGTGGCGGAAGCGCACCTGATGATGGAATACGATATTGGCCGACTCCTTCCGCCGATTTTCATCCACGAGATACTCGATGGCGGCCACCACGCCCGACTCGTCGAGGATCGGCGGCCGCAAGCCGCCGATCAAGCGTCTGGCCTCCGCGATGCATTGTCCGGCCAGGTCGATGGCTTTCGGGAGATAATTCCATGCGTCGGTCTTCTCCCGCTCCCGCGCGGCCTGCAAGTTTTGCAGTTGCAGCAGGAGGCCGGTCAATTGCTGCGCCAAACCGTCGTGAATTTCGTAGGCGGCCAGTTTTCGGTCGTTTTCCAACAATTCGAGCAGATTCCGCAACAACCGCTGCTCGGCCTGCAAGGCGGCTTCGGCCTGTTTCCGCTCGGTGATGTCGCGGGCGAGGCCCAACAGCCAGCGCCGGCCTTCGTTTTCCAGCGAAGTGATGCGCGCTTCGACGGGGATGGTTTCGCCGTTTTTGCGGAGCAATACGCCGTCCAGCGTCATGGGAAAAACCGCGTCCGGAAGGTTCCAGGGATATTCCGCGAGGGGCACGGGCGTATGCAGGACGTCGAGATCCACGATATTCATGCGCAGCAATTCCTCCCGGCCGTAGCCCAGCCATTCGCAAGCCCGCCGGTTGACGTCGAAAATCCGCCCCGTCGCGTCGTGCAGAAAGAAAGCGTCGCCGGCGCCGTCGATCAGACGGCGAAACCGCTCCTCGCTGACGCGCAACGCCTCGGTGCGCTGCTGGACGAGACGCTCCACCTGCTCGGTGCGGCCGGTGAGCAAAAATAGGTAGCCCACTAAAATTGTCGTGGAGAACAGCCCGACGAGAACGGCCGACGCAGGCTCCCAAGTGCGGTGATTGGGGAGGTACGAATCGATGGGTTTGCAATAAAAGGTCCACGAGCGGTCGGCGATCCGCCAGTCCTCATTACGGTAGTCCAGGCCCTGGGGTTTTTCCGGCGGTTGCGCGAGAATCGGCAATTGGCGATTCTCCAGCCGCGAGGGACGCGCCAACAACAAATTGGCTTTCCCTTCGTCGGTTTTCTCGTAGATATACATATTCACGCCGGTTCGCGGCAAAGACTCGACGGCTTTCTTCAGCAGCGTCTCCAGCCGAATCGCGCCGATTACGACGCCGGTATTGAGGCGGCGGGAAATGCGCGCCTCTTCGGGAGCGGGCGGAGCCGATTGGGCATACTGAAAGAGGCATAAAGTCCGCGTGCGGACGCCGTTTGCGTCCGGCAGATTGCATTCCGCCACGGTGGACGATTTCGAAGCCATCACGCGCTCGATCGCCCTGCGAGCCGCGTCGTCGGCGTTTAGATCGAATCCGAACAAACGGCCGCGTTCGCTCCGCGCCTCGACGAACGCCAAAGGATAGTATTCTTGACGATCTCCCGCCGGGCGCAGTTTGCCGTCGCCGCCGAATTCGCGGACGCGGCATTCCGCAAAGCCGTCCTCTCGCATCCATTTTTCGAAATCGGACCGCAGACTTTCGGGAACCCGGGGCGACCATGCCAGAAATTCGATATCCGCATTTTCTTTCGTTAATATCGATTCCATGAAAGTCCGGAATTCGCGGCGCTCGACTTCCTCGGAACCGTCATAAAACGACGACGCGAACTTGAGGATGGCGAAGCGATTCGCGAAGGCCGCTTTCAGGGCCTGCATTCGGTCGGCGGCGGCGGAGTGGAACTTCACCTCCAGCAGTTGCCGTTCTCGAATCGAAAAGAGCCAGCCGAGAAATAGCGAAAGGCATAATCCAACGAGACTGACGACAATCAATAATACCCGGCGACGAAAGAGGAAATGCCTAGTCGGCGGCCCGCTTTTTCCGTTAGCGAGCATCGATATCGAGAGTGCGCTGGACATCGCGGCCTTTTAACCCCACATGTAGGTAGTTTATAGCAACACGCCCCACAAATGGTACATTATACTATACGCTACGTTACGGATTTTGGCTAGAGGCTACTGCCCAATAATAGAAAATACCATCATACCAAAGAGGGGGTTTTTGGGAGAATAGGAATATTTTTCTGCGAAAATCGCGGTCTAGGGATCCTGCAAAGTAATTTGACAGGTTCATGTTGGGGCGATAGTTGTACTGTCGCCCCAGGGATGGCAGTACAACTGCCATCTCAACAACCTCTCGTTTTACGGTTGTCGAAAAACTAGTTGAGCCAAGTTGGTGAGAACCGTTGGTTATGCTTAATGATCCGGAGATATTATGCTGAAGCCCCGTAGCAGCGGAGTTATGCTGAAGCATAACCTACGCTGCTGGCCGCTGCGTTCCCCGCCAACGGTTTTCATCGACAAGTTTTCCACCTTGCCGGAAAGCGTTTCGGCCCTGGAGGCGCGGCGAAAATCGGTCGAAACCCGGCACCACTCAAGAGGTTACGTTCGAGGGACGAATTTTCCCGGGGGGCGGTTTTCCCGCCCCCTGGCTTTCTCCGGTACAATGATATCGGTCACCTTCACGTCGTAGGCTGGCATGATATCCTGCTTTCCCAACAGCCGAGGGAAAATGGGAAGTTCTTGCCGGCCTACGGCCTTTTTCGGGAAGGAAGAATGCCGGCGTTTAATCATCGATGAAAAATTGCTTTTTCCAATTCATCCTTCATAATTCAGCATTCATCATTCGACGCTTGGAGCATTTCCCGATCTTCCCTTTTATTTAACCGTTAATCTTTCTTTCCCATGTTCGACATATCCGCCTTGGAGGCAGAAAATACTCCGCAAGTTACGGAAACGTCTTCGCCGTTCGTCGGCCGCTGGAACCGCTTGGTGAGCACGACGAATTGGGAGAAGGGGCGCATTATTTGCGAGTGGCGGCAGGCGTTGATCGACGGCGGAGCGCCGTTCGTTAGTTCCACCGACGAAGCCTGGTCGCGGCAGGTGGGGGGAATCTCGCCGCAGCACGCGGGCCGGCTGCGGCGGGTTTTCGAGCGCTTCGGCGAGACGCACGAGCAATATCCAGGCTTGTTCTGGAGCCATTTTTTCGCCGCGCTCGATTGGCCCGATGCCGAGATGTGGCTGCAAGGAGCGATCGACAACGATTGGTCGATCGGCCAGATGCGCGATCAACGTTGGGAAGCCCACGGGGCGGCTGCCGAATTAAAGCCCCGCGAGTCGGAGATCATCGCCACGGAAGCCGAGGAAGAATCGCACCCCCTCGATTCCGCCGGCGCCAGCTCGGCGCTGGCGGGCGTGGAGGCCGAAGTCCGCGACATCGAGCGCGGCGATGCGGACCGTTTCGATCTTGACGCCGAGGCTTCGTTCGCCGCCGCCGATCCGGCGGTCGAAGCCTTCGCCGAATCGTCCGCCGCCGCCGTGCGGCCCTTCGAGAATCTTCCCGTCCTACCCGATGATTTGAAGGAAGCCTTCGAACTGTTCAAGTTGGCGATTCTAAGCCACAAAATTTCCGGCTGGAGCGAAATCGGCCGGGAGCAGGTTCTCGGCGTGCTGGAATCGCTCAAGCGGTTAGCGCTCGCCCCGGCGGAATAGTTTTTCGTGCTCGAATAATCGACGACTTTCCGAGCTTGTTGCTTCCGCATGAACGGCGGATTACAATGGCAATTCTTGAAGTGGGCTTTGGCCGCCTCTTGGAAAGGGATCGATCATGCGCAACGACCGTCGCGACGAGCCATTCAGCCAGGACCGCCGTTCATTTCTCAAAGCCGGGGCCATTGCGGGCCTTGGAGCAGCCATTGCCGGAATGCACACGGCCAGCGCGGCCGAGGAACGCGGCGCGGGCGAAGCCCGCACGTTGTTCCGAGTCAAGCCGATCGAGCAGGTCCGCGTCGGATTCGTCGGCGTGGGGGGCATGGGTTCGGGCCACCTGGGGAACTATCTGCGCATCGACGGCGTGCAGATCAAGGCCGTTTGCGATATCGTTCCGGCGAAAGTCGAACGCGCCCAAAACGCGGTGGTCAAGGCCGGCCAACCGAAGCCGGCCGGCTACGCGAACGGGCCGACCGACTTCGTGCGGATGTGCGAGACCGAAGACCTCGATCTGGTGATGACCGCCACGCCCTGGGAGTGGCACGTGCCGGTGTGCGAAGCCGCCATGAAGAACGGCAAGCATGCGGCGACCGAGGTGCCGGCGGCGATGACCCTCGAAGACTGCTGGAAACTCGTCGAGGCCGCCGAAAAATTCGGCAAGCACTGCCAGATGATGGAGAACTGCTGCTACGACCGCATCGAGCTGATGACGCTGAACATGGTCCGCAAGGGGCTGTTGGGCGAAGTGCTGCACGCCGAGGCCGGTTATCTGCACGATCTGCGGGCCGTCAAGTTCGGCAAGAGCGGCGAGGGGCTTTGGCGGCGGGCGTGGTCGGAGAAGCTCAACGGCAACCTCTATCCCACGCACGGCCTGGGGCCGGTCGCGCAGTGCATGAACATCAACCGCGGCGACGCCTTCGATTATCTCGTCTCGATGAGCGGGCCGGCGCGCGGACTGCACGAGTATGCCGTGAAGAAGTTCGGGGCCGACTCGCCGCAGGCCAGGGAAAAATACGTCTTGGGCGACGTGAATTCGAGCCTCATCAAAACGAAGCTCGGCAAGACGATCATTTTGATCCACGACGTGAATCTTCCCCGGCCGTACAGCCGGATCAATCTGGTGCAGGGCACGAAGGGGATCGCCCATAAGTATCCCGACCGGATCTATATCGAAGAGCAACCGCGGGAGGCAAGCGAGGACGTTTTCGCGGAATTCGCCGAGCAAGACAAGGCGTCGCCGAACGCGCCGGCGAAAAAAGCCGAAAAACCGAAGCCCCGGCACGGCGAATGGCAAGATTTCGAGAACTACGCCGCCAAGTACGAACATCCGCTGTGGAAGGCGTTTGCCCAGAAGGGGAAGGGTATCGGCCACGGCAGCATGGATTTCATCGAAGATTACCGCTTGCTGACGTGCCTACAAAAGGGCGAGCCGCTCGACCAGGACGTTTACGACGCGGCGGCTTGGAGCGCGATCGTGGGCGCGAGCGTCGAAAGCGTGGCGCACAAGAGCAAGGCGGTCGAGATCCCCGACTTCACCCGCGGCAAGTGGAAGACCACGCCGCCGCTGGGGATCGTGGAGGGGTAAAGCGGCTATTTCAGCGGATGCTTCCACCGCAAGCCCGGAAAGCGCGTGTAATCGCGGTCGGCGGTGACCCACTCGCAATCGGACTCGATGGCGATGGCCGCAAGATAGGCGTCGGAAATCATATTCCCCCGCGCATCGACGGCTTTGCACAAATTCAGAAAAATCTCCCAGTGCTTTTCGCCGGGCGAGACGCGCACGCAATTCGGATTCGTGGTTATTGCTTCAATAAAAGGTAAGCGTTCACGCCCCGGTCGGGGACTGGTCCATTTTTCGGTGGGATAACGAATTTTGCGGATAAACGATAGGCCGAAAACATGGACCTGTCCCCTTCCCGCGGCACGAGGGGGACAGTCCCATTTTCGCGGCGATTGAGCATTTTTACGGCACCATCATCTTTTGCGCCGCGAAAATCGGGACAGTCCCCTGTGAACGGTTACAATAAAAGCAATCGCATTATCGATCGTCGATGGACGCGCATAGATTTTTGGATTGGTGACGATGCGTAAAAAACTACCCAGCACTAATTCCGACATCCCAAATTGTTCGCTTGAAACCAATAAACGATTCAACCAATTTGCATAGTCATCGCTGCCGGGCATGTCGCTGCGAAACGCATAGACCAATACATTAACGTCGCTTAGAAACATCGAGTCCCTCTTCCATGATATCCAGCAACTCCGCGCTGTTGCTTAGATCGACTCCAGGCAGAACGCCGCCACCCCGATCGCGGGGGAAGCAATATTTTCCCTTCTTTGCTTCTTCGGACTGATTTTCCAACGTTTTCTCGATCGACTGCGAAATAAAGGCATCCACCGATTGCCCCGATGCTTGAGCGAACGCTTGGGCGCGGTGGAAGAGCCGGTCGTCGATGTGAATGATGGCTTCCATAAAGGTATTTTTATCCGAAAAACGCATCCTGTCAAGGCAGGCCCTGGCGATGACCGCCATGCGCCGCGCTTCGCAGGGAGGCAACTCGGGATAGAACGGCAAAAAGACGATTTTATCCAGCATGGTTCGGGCGGAGCGCGCTTCCGGCGCGCGGCGGCCGTTCGGCGGAGGAACGACGCACAGGCTTTGCCCCTGGGTGGCATCGAAACCGTGGCGGGCAAGATCTTCGGTCAACCGCTTCGGCTCGTCGAAGAGAATGGGAAAGACCCAATAGGAGTGCGGCGCGTTTTCCGCTCCGGGACAAAGGACGCACCACTCGCGATTTTCGAGCTCTCGAAAAAAGTGAAACAGCATTCGACCCTGGGCCGAATGTCTTTCCCAACGCCGGGCGTCGAAGCGGCGCAAGCGGCGATGGAGCATGGCCAATAGCGGCGCGGAAGGCCGCCGCCGAATTTGGTCGAACAGCTCCCCGCCGGGAAATCCCTGCGCGGCGCGGTTGACCCAGCGGTCGTAGTCGCCGCCGAGCGCCCGGCAGATGCGCACGAAGAGTCCGCAGATCGGCCGGCAACATAATGCTTTCAACAGCCCGCATTTCACCAGGCGCAAGAAATAGCGCCGGCGTCTTTGTCGGGGATAGGCGGATTGCGCGGCGCGCATCCGAGCGAGTATTTCGCGGTCGCGGACCTGCAGCACCGCGCCGCCCAAGGCCGTGTTGCTCTTGATGACGCCGAAGCTGAACAGGCTTGCGTCCGCCTGGGGATGCCCCGGGCAGCCGATCCCGGCGAAGGCTTGCGCGCAATCTTCGAAGACCAGCAGGCGGTATCGGCGGGCTATATCGAGAATCGGTTCCATTGCCGCGCGGCCGCCGAACAAATGCGCCACGAGTATCGCCCGCACGTTCGGCGTTACGGCATTTGTCCAAGCTTCCGGGCGGGGAGCCGCCTGCCGCGGATCGAGATCGACGGGCACGGGGATCAGGCCGTGGCGTTCGAGAATGCGGAGCATGTCGGGAATCGTGACGGCCGAGACCAGCACCTCGCTCCCGCGCGGCAAGGCCAGCGCGCCGAGCAGCAGATCGAAGCCGCTGCGGACCGAGAGGCATGCGAACGTCCGTTCCGGCTCCGGCCAGAGCTTCTCGATGCGCGCGGCCATCCGCGCGGAGTTCGGCGGAAAAGCGACGCGCCAAAGCCCGTAGAGCAAGTCTCCCCAGCCGATATCGAGCCTCTTCCGCGGCCACATGACGTTACCCTCGCATAATCCAATTCGGCAGGCGAAATTATGCCGTGCATATAACGGCCGATGAAAATCAATGCGACAATCGCAGGATCTGCTTGCGCCGGTCGTCTCCGCTCATTCGTCGATCGGACGCCGCATAGCGCAATCGCGCATCGACGCCGATTCGTGGAGGTTGGCGTTCCCGATCATTCCAAGCGGCGGGAACGCTAATCTCCACCGGGTATCGCTAATCCTCGCCGATTAGCATTGCGGGCGTATCCCATTCTAAATAAACGCCCGCAAGCCGCGACGAGGCCGGCCGACAGGAAAAGCAGGAATGCGGAGGGTTCCGGCACGGCGGAGGGAATCGTGCCGATGGTCAGCGAATTCTGCACAATTGAACTTGCCGTAAATTTCACGCCCGTGCCGAAGACGACGGTTGCGCCCGTGCCGGTAATGGCAATCGGCGCGAGGGTGTCGAACGTGCCGCCGGTGAAGCGGAGTAGGCCGTCGTTGGCCAGCGCGGCCCCGGCGAAAACGTGATGGCCGCCGGCGAATTCCAGCTTGGCGTTGGGGGCGACGGCGAAGGTTCCGCCGCAGGTTCCGCCGCCGGTCAACCGGAGCGTTCCGGCGTCGATTTTCACTTCGCCCGAATTGTTGAAGGCCCATTCGACGGCCGTCGCGCCGCCGGCCGTGCCGCCCGACTTGCGAAAGACGCCGGCATTGACGAGCGCATGGTTCGCACCGCCGTAGCGGAGCAGCGACGAATCGCCCCGGCAGTCGATGACGCCGCCGCTTAAGTTCTCGAAACGGACGTTGTATCCTTGGGCAACGAGGTTGTTCGAGCCGTTCCAGACGACCGTTCCGGCATTGGTCAGCGAGCCGCCGTTGAAATATCGGGTCGTGCCTTCGCCGCCGATCGTCAGGCTTCCGCCGGGTGCAACGACTGCTTTGCCGCTCAAGGTTCCGCCGCTCCATGTAAGATTCTCGAAAGTAACGGCGCCCGGTCCGCCGAGGATTGCGACTCCGGCGAGCGTAACCGCTTCGGGGAGGACGGCGGGCGCGTTGAAATACGCCGTGCCGCCGCTCAGCAGAATCGTTCCCGAGTTGGAAAAGGCGGCTCCCGAGAAGGAATGCGTGCCTTGGGAAAACTCCAGTTTGGTCCCCGCGGCGACGTTAAAGGTTCCGCGGTGCGTTCCGCCGCCGGAGAGACGCAAGGTGCCGGTTTGGACTTCGACGATGCCCGCATTGTTGAAGGTCCAAGCGACCAGCGACTTTCCGCTCCCGGCCGATTTGCGAAACGTGCCGGAGTTGTTGAAGGTAGCCCCCGCACCGGTGAAGGTGGAGATCGAAGAGTCGCTGCGGCAATCGAAGAGGCCGCCGGCGAGGTTATCGAAGGCGGCGTTGGTCCCTTGGGCGTAGAAATTTCCGTAACCCGATTGGGCGACCGTGCCCGCGTTGACCAACGACGTGCCGTTCAGATAGAGATTGCCGCCGCCGAGGGCAAGATTTCCGCCGGCGGCAACGGAAATCCCGCCCGAACTGGAAATGGTTCCGCCGTTCCAGTTCATCGTGCCTGCGATTTGCACGGCACCGCCGCCGCCGAGGGTTCCCCCGTTCAGTTCGCAGCCGCCGTCGATCCGCATCGTTTTCTCCACGTCGAGTATCCCGCCGGAGAGGACGAGCATCTCGTTGCAGGCGAGGCTGTCGATCGAATCGTTGGTGCTATTTCGAGTTACCGTAACGGCCGCGTTGGGGCGGTCGATGACGACGTCGTCGCCAATGCCCGGCAACTGGGGCATCCAATTGCTTGCGCCGCTCCACGAGCCGTTCGCGTCAATATTCCAATGCACGGTCTCGGCGGACGAAGAAGCCGAGGAGATAACCGCCGCTAGGAGCAGGAGCATCGCGCGGAGGATGCGAGGCAAAAAGTCGGCGCGTGGAACTTCGGTTGACATCCGGCGAATCGGCGAATCGAGCGGGACCGGGAAAAGAGCAAATCCGCCCAAGGCGGCGTTATCGCCCTAAACGGGATGGGTATTGGTACGCCGCAACTCCAAGTCGAATTATACACCATCCACCGCTCGTTGCGACGGGGGGGTAATCGGAACGAAAGGACTTCTCATTTCCGCGCGGAAACCACCATCCCCTGCACCGGCTTTCCCAGTTCCATGCGTAATACGCAGGGGGTGATTTCGCGGAGGATCAAACCGGCCTCTTGCACGACGCGCCGGGCGTATTCCTCGGTGTGGCAGTAGCGGCCGTGCGGTTGCAGGAAGAATCCTTGCCCCGTCGGTACGCCTTCGCCCGCCTTTTCCAAAGTGAAAATAAAGCACCCGCCGGGCCGCAACGCGTGAAATGCGGCGCGCGAAATCTCCCGCAAATCTCCGAAATAGATCAGCGTATCGGCGGACGCGATCAGGTCGCAACTCCCGGCGGCCGACTGCCGAAAGAACGCCGTCAACTCGGCTTCCACCAATTCATCATAGACTTGCCGCGGCCGGGCTTTTTCGAGCATCGCCGGCGAAAGATCGACGCCCGCCAATCGCCGGGCATAGGGCTTGAGCAGCGGCCCGCACCAGCCGGTGCCGCAGCCGGCATCGACCACGTCCAAATCGCCTTGCGGCGCTCCAAACGCCTTGGCCGCCGCGGCCGCGACTAATTCGGGCGCGCGGTATTCGAGCCGCTGGAGTTTTTCCTCGAAGGTGCTGGCGAAATGATCGAAGGAATAGCGGATGTAGCCGTCGTCGGCCCGCGCGGGCACGTTCTCGCCCGTGAACGACGCCGCCATGTGCCGGGCGATGGCGTTTTGCGGGTCGTGCTTAAGCCATTGCTTCAAGATCGTCGCCGCTTCGGCGTTGCGTCCCATTTCGTAGAGCATCATCGCCAGATTGCCGTAGGCGTCGGCGCAGTCGGGCAGGAGTTCGATCGCCCGGCGCCAGTGGATTTCGGCCTCCTCGACTTTGCCCTGGTCGAGCAAGGCGTTGGCTAGATTGTTGTGCGCATCGGCATAGTTCGGCAGAATCTCGAGCGCGCGGCGGTAGGAGGTAATGGCCTCCTCGACGTTTCCCCGCATCTTCAAGGCGATGCCCAGGTTGTTGTGGACCTCGACGTAGTCCGGTTTCGCCTCCAATGCCTGCCGGTAGCAAGCCAGGGCCTCGTCCGGCTTGCCCCCTTTCATCAGGAGGATGCCGAGGTTGTTCAAGGCTTCGGCATAGTCGGGCTTTTCCTCCACGGCGAGGCGGTAGCAGGCGGCGGCTTCGTCGATTTGACCCCGTTCCCGCAGGGCGTCGCCCAGGATTTTGCGGGCTTCGGGGTAATGCGGCTTAAGCTCCAGCGCCCGGCGAGCGCAGACTTCGGCTTCGGCGAAATTCCTTTGCACAATCCAGGCGAGGCCCATGTTGTTCACGGCTTCGGGGAAGTGGGGCCGAAGCTGCAATGCCTGCTGAAAGACGGTCAGTGCTTCGGACGTATTCGCCCGATCGACCAGCGCAATGCCGAGATTGTTGAGGGCTTCGGGATAGTCGGGCTTGAGTTCCACCGCGCGGCGATACGAGGCAACCGCTTCCTCCAGGCTTCCCAACTCTCGCAGCAAAACGCCCAGGTTGTTGTGTGCTTCGGCGTAATCGGGCTTGAGTTCCAGCGCCTTGCGATAACAGGCGCGGGCATCGTCCCGGCGCTTCAGCGCCCGATAGGCCACGCCCAGGCTGTTGTGATAGGAACTTGCGCCGGGATTGAGTCCGATCGCATGGCCGATGCAGTCGGCGGCGGCTCGATGGCGGCCGCTCTGGCAGTTCAGCACGCCCAGCAGATGCCAGGCATCGGCGCATTCCGGCTCGTCTTGCAGAATTTTCCGATAGGCCTCTTCCGCGCGTTCCGGCCGGCCGGCGCGGTGCAAAGCCACGGCTTCGGAGAGAGCTTGAGCGACGTCGGCCATGCGGAACTCCTCGATGCGGCGCGAACTCAGACCTCGGTAATCTTATGCTCCACGCAAGCGCGGTCAATGACCTCCCAATCGAGTTCCACGCCGATGCCGGGTTTTTGCGGGACGTGCGCCGCGCCGCGGCCGTCGATCGGATACGGATCTTTCATGGGGAAGCGAAACGGCTCTTCCGGCACGAGCAGTTCGAAGTATTCGCAATTTTTCACGGCGCAGCTCACGTGCAGGTTGGCCACGTCCATGAAACCCATCGTGGTGCAATGGATTTCGCATTGCATCCCGTGCGCCTCGGCGAGGTGCGCGATTTTCAGCGTGCCGGTCACGCCGGCCTTCCACGATACGTCCGCGCGCACGATGTCCACCGCGCCCAAGGCGATGGCCTGCGCGACTCCCCACGGCCCGCCACGAGTGGCCTCCGTTCCGGCGATGGGGATATCGAGCGCCGCGCAAAGCCGCGCGGATTTTTGCAGCTCGAAATCGCGGAACGGTTCCTCGAACCAGTGGAAGTTCAGGCGTTCGAGATCGCGCCCCACGCGAATCGCGTCTTCCAGGGCATAATCGGCCACGGGATCGGTCAAAAGCACGTAGTCCGCCCCGGCGGCCTCCCTGAGCGCCCGATGGATTTCCATATCCCGGCGCCACGGTCCGGGCGGATGTGCTTTATACGCGCCGATGCCTCGCGCCCGGTAGAAATGCATCTGCCGCACGTAATCGTCCGTGTCCGGCATGAACAGGCTGCTCGCGTAAACCGGCAGGCTGGTGCGATATTCGCCGAGGTATCGAAAGAGCGGCAATCCCGCCGCTTGGGCGGCGAGGTCCCAAAGCGCCACGTCCACCGGGCCGGGCAGATAAACCGGAAAGAACGCCAGATGCCGGTCGATCGTCCAAAGCTCCTGCCAGATGGCTTCGCGCTCGTGGACCGAGCGGCCTAAAATCACCGGGGCGATGGTCTCGTGCAAATATGCTTGCGTAACGATGCTCGAACGCGCCGCCAGCGCCGTGGCGTGCCCTCGATGGCCCGTGTCGGCCGTAAGCCGTAAAACCACCACGTCCCAGTTCATCGGGCTGCGTCCCCTGCGGGCCGCGTCGAACAGCGATTCCTTGCGTTGGCACCGCCACGTCTCAAGGGCTGTGATTTTCATCGCATAAGCTCCAACAACTGTCTTGTATCCGCGTTTGCCGCGCCCTTCGCCCGAAGTTCCGCGACGGCCGGTTCGAGGTCCTTCGGCTTCGGAATCACTCCACTGACCTCGCGAGCCGTTCGCCGCATTGCTCCAAAATTTGGTAAGCGACCTGATTGGGATTATAACCGCCGGGGAGTCGCACCAAGGGTTTGCCGTAACGGTGGCAAAAATCCTTCGTTTCCCCATAAGAATGACTAGACCAACGGATTGCCAGCAGGACCAGAATCACTTCCGGACGAGCGACGTACGGCTCGAAGCCTTCGATGGATTGATGCTCCCGGGTTTCGATCCAGATCAATTCCTTCAAGCGAAAGGCGCTTCTCAACGACTCTTGCGTGAACAGCCGCCGTTCGCCGCCGATCATCACGATGCTCTTGCCCGCCAAAAGTCGGGCGGCCTCTTTCACTTGCGGCGCGATTTCCTGCACGGTTTCGCCGGAAGGCGGCAGCCGCGTCGCCATGAAGCGGTCGATTTCGCACAGTACGCGTTGGAATCCGGGAGGTATTTCGCCGAGATCGGGCATTTCCTCCACCACCGTCAATAACAGCTCCCGCAAGTCGGCGTTGCTGGGGACAATGCCGTCGGCAATCATTTCCTCGACGATCTCCACGACCTTCGGCCAATTGTAAATCAGGTTCTTGCCTTCCCGAATTTGCTTCACGTGGTATTGGCAGCGTTGCAGCCGGCCTTGCCGGCGCTTCTTTTCCTTGCGGATTTCCTGCAATCCGCCGTCCAATTTTCCGATGCGTTCCTGAATTTCCATCCACGCCTTGGCGTCGGCGGGATCGTCGATCCGCATGTGCCGTTGAATGAAAAGTTGATGATGCTGCGCGGTCTCCTTCAGCCAGAGAAAAAGCTGCACTTGATCGGAATCGGCATTGCCTTCGATGGCGTCGATGGCCATTCGCAAGGCCGATTGGGCTTCGGCGCCCAAATCCAAGGCTTTCTCGAAGCATGGCCCGTATTCCTCGAGGTTGCCGACCACTTCCCGCAACAAGGCGATGGCGGCGGCGTTGGCGTCGAAGCAGCCCGCCACGTCTTCCCAGAGTTCCAAGTCCCGGGGATTCGGTCCGCTGGAGTGGTTCATCCACAAGAAACAATCGGCCAGCGCTTTGGCCTTCTCGATGATCTCCCGGTCCTTGGGTTCGATTTCCGTAAAATAATCCGCGCCTTCCCGCAATCGCCGCTGGCGCGTCGCCGCCCAGTGCGCCCCTTCGGCCTTAAGACGGCAGCGGGCCTCCATCAATTTCAGATCGACGTTGGCGACCTCGAACCGTTTTGCCCACCCGATGGGCACTTCGATGCGGGGAGCCAATAATTCGTGCCGCGGTGAGACGGGGGGCGCGAAGATGACAGGCGGCGTTTCAACGGCGGGGAGAGGAATCGAGGGAGCAGCATCGATCCCGGTCGTTTCGACCTTTTGCTCCGTTTCTTGTAGAAACCGCTCGGCAAGTTGACGAAGAAGCAAGAGCAGTTCGGGATCGCCAACCGCAGTTCCGGCAATACGGCGAACCGCAGCCTCGAGGATGATCGCGAAATCGTCCGACATGGATCGTATTCCTGACTCGATTTTGGCGAACCTGCCCCCCATTCGAATAAACTTCAAGCAATGCCACTTGTTCGCGCCGCGAAATAAAGATATACTAAGGGATTCCGTGCGTAAGCTTAATGGGGGATTGATCGCAACGCATCTCCGCATTTTGCAATGATTTAAGTCTTTACATAACAACGACTTGCCAGCGTAGCTTCAATCGGCAGAGCACCGCATTCGTAATGCGGGGGTTAAGGGTTCGACTCCCTTCGCTGGCTTTGGATTGCACTTATCTCCTCATCCTTAAAGAGGGGGGGGTATTGTTGTGGATGCCATTTTGCCGGCAATCCCTCCAATTGATGATTGCCTTAATATGAGGAGTTTTGGCCGATGACACAAGTCGTGGAATTCGATCTGAAACGGGTGGTTTTGCTGAACGATACCTTTGGGCCGCGCGATGTCCAGCAGATGCAAGAGGCTATCGCCCGCGATTTTGCCCAATATGCCGTGCTCCGCGATGCGGCGAACGAGCTGCAGGTGAAAAATGAGGAACCGACCCCCGCCAGCAACGTCCGGTTGGGGGTATGCATGTACCTTTTGGGGCGGTATTATCGGGCGATTGAAGTCTTGCGGCAGGCCGATGGCGGGGCAATGGCCCGCTACTATCTGGCGAAGTCGCATTTCGCCCGGGAAGAATTCGATGCCGCCCTGGACGAATACGCCGCGGCCGAGAAGGCCGGCTACGACCTCGGCGAGTGCGCCTTGGGCAAGGCGGCCGCGTTGCGCTATGCGAACCGGCCGCAAGAGAGTCTTGCCGTGCTCGACCGGCTCTCCGGCGCCATCGAGCAGACCGCGGAATATCTCTACCAGCGCGGCGCCTCGGTTTCGGCGATCGGCGGAAATCCGACCGAAGTCATCGCGCTCTTCGAGCGGGCGGTCGAAGTCGATCGCAATCATCCCGGCGCGCTCTTCGGATTGGCCATGGAAAACGACCGCCGCGGCAACGACGATCTCGCCATGGAACTCTACAAGCGCTCCGTGGGCCGGTTCCCCGCCCACGTCGGCTCCTTGTTGAACCTCGGACTGCTCTACGAAGACCGCGATCAATACGACAAGGCCGCCCAATGCTATCAGCGCGTGTTGGACGTCTATCCCGACCACAAGCGGGCGGCGCTGTTCTTCAAGGACACGGAATCGTCCCACGATCAATTTTACGACGAAGACGCGCAGCGCAAGCACGACCGCATGGGGCAGGTGCTGAGCATCCCCGTTACCGATTTCGAGCTCTCGGTCCGCAGCCGCAACTGCCTGCAAAAGATGGGCATCATGACTCTCGGCGATTTGTGCAAATGCACCGAGCAGGATTTGCTGGCCAGCAAGAATTTCGGCGAAACGAGCCTCACCGAAATCAAGGAGATGCTCAACACCAAAGGCTTGCGGCTGGGCCTCTACGCCACCGACAAGCCGATGATCGAGACGTTTGAGCCGGAAACCCTCACGGCCGACGAGCAGGCCATGCTCTCGCGGCCGATCTCCGAACTCAACCTCTCGGTCCGCGCCCGCAAGTGCATGATCCGCCTGGGCATCAACGTGATGGCCGAACTGCTCCGCCGCACGGGCGACGATCTCCTGGAATGCAAGAACTTCGGCGTCACCAGCCTCAACGAAGTCCGCGAAAAACTCACCGTCCTGGGCCTCAAGCTCCGCGGCGAATAAAGTTGACGTTTCCCCGATCTTTAGCCCCCGGTGAATACACCGGGGGCTTTGCGTTGATCGGTTGGAGTATTGCAAATTGGAGGTTGCAAATTGGAGATTTCAAATTTCAAATTGCAATGAATCGATCTCCGATCCTATGCCGAATCCAAATTTTTCCTTCCGCCTGTTGCACACCGACGCGCGCTCGGCCGCGCGGCGTTCGGCGTTCCACACGCCGCACGGAGCGGTGCAGATGCCGGCCTTCATGCCGGTGGGAACGCAAGGCAGCGTGAAGGGACTCGAGGTCGAGCAGCTTCGCGCGACCGGCGCGGAGATGATCCTGGGCAACACCTACCATCTCGCGCTGCGGCCCGGCGAGGAAGTCGTGGCGGCCTTGGGCGGATTGCACGCGTTCGGCGGCTGGGACGGCCCGATCTTGACCGATAGCGGCGGTTTCCAACTCTTCAGCCTGGCCGATCGCGCGAAAGTCAGCGAGGAGGAAGTCGTTTTCCGCTCGCATATCGACGGCCGCCCGCTGCGCATCTCGCCGGAACGGGCCGTGGCCATCCAGGAAGCCTTGGGCAGCGACGTGGCGATGGTGCTCGACCACGTCGTCGGGCTGCCCAATCCGCCGGAGGTCGTCCGCGACGCCGCCGAACGCTCGGTGCGTTGGGCGTTGCGCTGCCAAAAAGCCGCCCGCCGCGGCGATCAAACGCTGTTCGCCATCGTGCAAGGCGGACTCGACGAATCGCTCCGCGCTTGGTGCGCCCGCGAATTGCGGGAGCTGGATTTCGCGGGCTATGCCATCGGCGGACTGAGCGTGGGCGAAGAACCCGCCGAGATGTACCGCATCTTAAGCTCCACCTGCCCCGAACTGCCCGCCAACAAGCCGCGCTATCTGATGGGCGTGGGCCGGCCCGAAGATTTGCTCGAGGCCGTGCGGCGGGGCGTCGATCTGTTCGACTGCGTCATGCCCACCCGCAACGGGCGGAACGCCCAAGCTTTCACCGACCGCGGCCCGCTGCGGCTTCGCAACCTGAAGTACGAGCGCGACGATTCGCCGCTCGAAGAAAATTGCCCTTGCCCCGCCTGCCGCCGCAGTCGGGGCTATATCCGCCACCTCTTTATGGCGAACGAAATGCTCGGCCCGATCTTGCTCACGCTGCACAACCTCACGTACTATCAGCGCCTTTTATCCGCGGCGCGAACGGCCATCGAAAGAGACCGTTTTGAGGAATTTCGGCAAGAAAAACTTGCGGGTTGGGCGTGCGCGGCGAAAGAGCCGTCATAAAGCATTGCCGGGAACGGTTTGTCTATCCCGCCGGTTCGCCAGGTAGCCATGAATGACGGGGTCGATATCATATTTCATCGGGCGCACGGAGCCGTCACAAAAAGCGGCGTTCCAAATTTGACTATGGGCGCTGCCGAAGGCGCAGCCGAATTGAACTCCGCCGCGGTCGCGACATGGAGGGTAGAAGCTGGTGCGAAAATTGTCGTCCTCAAATCCGGTGTAAAGTGACGAATTATCGTCGTTCACGATCCCGCTGTCGTAATGATCGGGAACGAGATATTTTTCGCCCACCAGATAGGTATGGGTCGTGCCGTCGATAATCGCTTTAAGCGTAATCGTGCTCCGCATGTAGCAGATGCCGTCCAACGTGGAGAAATCGGGCCAGGAATAATTGGGATTCAAGCCGGCGGCCAGCGGATAGGGGGCATGGGTGCCGCCGTAACTCGAATTGCTCTGGCAGATGGTGGTGCCCGCGTTAATCGCGTAATCGCCCCGGCCCGCGCCGAGGGGGATGCCGTACTGTTCGGCGTTCTGGGAGGGACCGAGCGTATAAGGATAAAGGATTGCCGGGCGGCGCGTGGGGCAATTGAAAAGCCCGATCGACGTTTCATAAATCTTCCGCGCACACGCCTGTTTCGCGGCCGTCCCGTACGGCACTCCCTTGCCGAAATCGTGCAGCGATTTCAACTCGATGAAGGGAAGGATATTATAGACCCATCCCCCGGGCTGTCGCTTGCCCATGCCCAAATCGGGATCGCCGATCCAGATCACATTCCAGCCGCCGGTCGGGAAATAGTGCAGGCTCGATTCGTGCAGCAAGCACCCCAGAGCGATCTGTTTAAGGTGATTCTGGCATTCCAGTCGCCGCGCTGCCTCGCGGGCCGCTTGGATGGCGGGGAGCAATAACGCGATCAATATGCCGATGATCGCGATCACCACCAACAACTCCACCAAAGTGAAGCCGCGCGATCGTATGGCTCGTCTCATGCCTCGCTTCATGGTTATGGACTTCGGTGCAAGTATTGGGGGGTGGCGGTTCGTCTTCCTTCTCTTGCCTCGCTTATCGCCCATGATCCATTAAAGCTGAACCTGGGATATTCGGGCAGAGTCCATTCGCGCAATTTGCCGTCGATATGCGAATAGAACTAGCGGCTGGGGCGATATGAGTCAATGGAGTGGCTTAATGCCCGTTTTTTGCAGATACGCCTATTTTTCAGCGTGAGACTGAATTCCAACCTGCCAGAAGCGACGATAAACGCGGCAAGTCGGCAACCTGCCGCAAGAAAGTCCGGTTATAATGCTCTATTTGGAAGAGATTTTCATGCTCCCGATCCTTGCCCAATCCCCCGTGCAACTCGAAGCCTGGTTCCGCGAACGCGGTTTACCGGCGTATCGGGCGCGGCAAGTGCGAAAGTGGATTTTCGAGCGGCGGGCCGCGGGATTCGACGAAATGACCGATCTGCCGCTCGACCTGCGCGGCCGGCTGGCCGAGGAGTTTTCGATCTGGTCCGGCCGCGTCGCCGCGCATGCGAAGTCCGCGGATGGCGCGGAGAAATTGCTTTTCGAGCAGGCCGATGGCAACCGGGTGGAATGCGTGCTGTTGCGAGACGACCGGCGCCATCGCACGATTTGTCTGAGTTCGCAGATCGGCTGCGCCATGCAGTGCGCCTTTTGCGCGACCGGCATCGACGGCTTCGTGCGCAATCTCTCCGCCGAGGAGATCGTCGAACATGCCCTCCAACTTCAGCGGCTGCTCCCGGACGATGAGCGGCTGAGCAACGTGGTGGTGATGGGCATGGGCGAACCGCTCTTGAATCTCGACGGCGTACTGCCGGCCTTGGCCGCGATCGCCAGTCCCGAGGGATTGGGCATCGGCGTCCGCCGAATTACGATCTCCACGGTGGGGCTGCCGAAAGGCATCCGGCAGTTGGCCGAGATGAACTGCCTGTATCATCTGGCCGTATCGCTGCACGCCCCCAACGATGAACTCCGCGAGCGGTTGGTTCCGGCGAATCGCGGCGTCGGGATCGGCGCTCTCTTATCGGCGGCCGACTATTATTTCGAGAAGACCGGTCGCCGGGTAACCTACGAGTACGTTTTGCTCGCGGAGATCAACGATCGGCCCGAACACGCCCGGCAGCTTGCAGAAATACTGCGCGGCCGGCCGTCGTTGGTCAATCTGATTCCGTACAATCCGACGCCGGACCTCCCCTTCCGCACGCCCGCCTCAGCCGTTACGGCGCAGTTCGCCGAAATTCTCGCCGAAAACGGGCTGACCACCGCCATCCGTTACCGCAAGGGCGACCGCATCTCCGCCGCCTGCGGCCAATTGCGGCGAAGTCATTCTTGAAGACCTTACCAGGGTGTATTCTTCCATCAACTCTTGCTCAAGAGTGAATGAGGGGGATTTTGGAAAGATATTCGGGCATTCCGTCGAATTTCACATTTCAATTGGCGTATCAATACATCGACCGATTAGGGGGGGATTTTTACATCGCTGAGCCAAATACGGACGACTTTCCTAGAAAGCCGAGCTTTAGATCGTTGACCGCCCCCCGCCAACCATCCTATAATCAACTCGGTTGTGGAATCTCCGTAAGGTGGAATTGCGTTTCGTCGATCGCCTTACAACATCCACATTCCGCACCCGAACTTGCCCCCACCGTCCCCCACCCCCCATCCCTGCCTTAAGGAGTGCGTTATGAAAATGTGTCGCATCGTTCCCGCCGGCGTGATTTCCATGCTGATCGGCCTAAGCGTGTTCACCGGCGCGGCCCGAGCCGAAGACCTGGCATGGCAAACCGACTTCGAAGCGGCCAAGGCCCAAGCCAAAGCCGAAAAGAAAATGATGCTGGTCGATTTCACCGGTTCCGACTGGTGCGGATTCTGCATCAAGCTGCGCGATGAAGTTTTCGAAAAGGAACCGTTCAAAAACGACCTTTCGAAGCAATTCGTGCTGGTCGAACTCGATTTCCCCCGCGAGAAGAAGCTGCCCGAAGAACTCAAGGCGCAGAACGCGAAATTGAAAACGGAACTCAAAGTTTCGGGCTTTCCCACGATTTGCCTGATGGACGGCGAAGGGCAGCTCATCGCGAAATTCGTGGGCTACGGTCCCGGCACCGCCGTGAAATACTTGGCGCGTATGGCCGACGTTCCCAAAGTCTGGGAAAGCGTCTTGAAAATGAAAGCCGAATTGGCCAACGCCCAAGGGCTGGACCGCGCGAAGCTGCTCGATCAACTGGTCGATGCCTACGAAAAGAAACTCTCCAATCCGATCGATGAATTGGAGACCTGGGGCAAGGAGATCATCGCGCTCGACGCCGACAACCAGGGCGGCTTGAAGAACAAGTACGAGTGCCGCGCGATCGTCGCCGAAGCCGAAGAACTGGGAAAAACGCGGAAATTCGCCGAGGCGGTCGCCGCGCTCGACAAGGCCCTGGCGCTGCAAGGTCTCGCCGGCGACCTAAAACAGCAGGTGCTCTTCAAGCAGGGCATGTTCCAATTCAACGCGAAGGATTTCGCCGCCGCGCTGGCCGCCATGAAGAAGGCCGCCGACGCCGACGCCGAGGGCGAGTTGGCCGCGCAAATCAAGAGCCGCATCGCCGTATGCACGATGATCGTCGATGGGCAGGCGAAGATCGCCAAACAGATGGAAGAAATCGAGAAGGCCGAGGGCCTCGACCGCGCGAAGCTCCTGGACGCGTTGATCCAAGCCAACACCCGGCTGCAAATGTACGGCGCGGCCAAGGCGACGCCCGCCGAAGTCGCCAAGTGGACGGCGGAAATCGTCGATCTGGACGCCGACAACGGGGCCGGCCTGAAGGGCAAATACGAATTCACCAAGTTCCTCGGCGAGGCCACCGCCCTGGCCCGCGAAAAGAAATTCGAGGAAGGCCTGGCGGCCATCGACAAGGCGCTCGCGCTGGCCGACATTACTCCCCAAAAAACGCAGGAGGGCTTGATGGCGAAAGGGCTCAATTACCTCATGCAGAAGGACTTCGACAAGGGCCTCGACTGCTTCAAGCAAGCCCTGGATGCCGCACCGCAAGGCTCCCGCGCCTCCTTGATCAAAATGTACATGTCCACCGCCGAGCGGATGAAAAAAGCCGCCGAACAACCCAAAAAGGACGACTCGAAACCAAATGCCACGCTCTAGCGCGTTGCCGCCGATCTAGCCCTCCGCGAAAGCGCCGGGGGCCGAAAACCGTTTTTTCCTTGCTCCCGCGCACGACGCGCGGGAGCAAGGATATTTTTTTACTCATCGCCCCGAGAGAGGAAAATGTCCCAGCTAAACAACCAGCCGCCGCGGATCGCGATCGTCGGCGGCGGCATCGCCGGCTTGGCGGCGGCGCATCGGGCCGTGGAATTGAGGCCCGATTGCGCGGTCGCGCTCTTCGAGGCCGGGCCGCGAGTGGGCGGCGTGCTCTCGACCGTCGAGCGCGACGGCTTTCAAGTCGAACGCAGCGCGGACAATTTCATCACGACCATTCCCTGGGGCATCGACCTTTGCAAGCGGCTGGGTTTGGAGGATCGGCTCATTCAGACGAATCCGGCCTATCGGCGGACGTTCGTGGTCCGCCGCGGACGCCTGCACCGCCTGCCGGACGGCTTTTTGATGATGGCCCCCACGCAGATGTGGCCGCTGGCCGTTACGCCGGTATTAAGTCCGCTGGGGAAGCTGCGTTCGGCGTTCGAATACTTCATTCCGCCGCGGCAGAGCGAGGAAGACGAGAGCATGGCCGCGTTCGTCCGCCGCCGCTTGGGCCGCGAGGCGTTCGACCGGCTGGTCGAGCCGCTGGTAAGCGCGGTCTATGCCGCCGATTTGGAGCGGTTGAGCCTGCTGGCCACGCTGCCGCGCTTCCGCGAGATGGAACGCGAGCACGGCAGCCTGATCCGGGCGATGCGGCGGCAGATGAAGGCGAGACCCAAGGGCGCTTCGGAAAGCGGCGCGCGCTACAGCATGTTCGTTACGCTCCGCGATGGATTGACGAGCATGGTGGAGGCGATTGCCGCCAAATTGCCGCCGGACTGCGTGCGGTTGAATACGACGGTGGAAAGGATCGAACGGGAGGGGAACGCTTGGAAGATTGAGACAAAAAGCCCTCACCCAAAAGAAGAAGGAGGCTATGACGCGATCATTCTCGCCACTCCTTCGCCGGTTGCGGCCAAACTGCTCGCGCCGCTCGACGCGGCCTTGGCGGCGGAGTTGGCGGCGATCGAGCACTCCGGCACGGCGATCGTATCGCTGGGTTACGACGACCGGCAAATCGGCCATCCGCTGGACGGGATGGGGGCGGTGGTGCCGGCCGTCGAACGCAGCCCGATCTTGGCCGTCAGTTTCAGCAGCCGGAAATACGAGCATCGCGCACCCGATGGAAAATCGTTGCTGCGCGTTTTCGTAGGGGGAGCGCGGCGGCCGGACCTCGCCGAAATGCCCGACGGCGAACTTCTGCCGCTGGTGCGGGAGCATACGGAAAAGCTGCTCCAGATTCGCGGCGAGCCGGCGTTCGTCGATATCGCCCATTGGCCCGGCACCATGCCGCAGTATCACGTGGGGCATAAAGAGCGGGTGGCGCGGCTTCGGGCGATGCTGGCGGAACTGCCCCGCCTCGAGCTTGCCGGCAACGCCTACGCGGGCGTCGGCATTCCCGACTGCATCCACGGCGGCGAATTGGCGGCGGAGCGTATTTTGAAGTGCTTCTGACGGGAAGGGGAGATAACCGGGGCCGGGGGCGGCCCGGCTCGCGGCACGTTTTTCGCAGTCGAACGCTTCGATCCGATGCCCGTTCACCAGTACCAATCGGTTCCCATTCCCACTTCGCAGCGCAGGTTTATCACTCCTTCCACTTGCCGGGCCGTCTCGGCGATGGTCTCGATGGTCTTGCTCGATCCGACATTGCCGACGATGCGAACGTCTCCGCCGTCGGCCGTTACTTCGAGGCTCGCGCTGCGGGTGGATGGATTTTTTGCCATGGCGGCCCAAACCCGGCAACCGAGGATGGCGTCGTCGAGCGCTTTGCGGCTGGCTTCGGTGGGCCGGAAATTCTCCAGATCGAGCATCCGCGCGAGCGTTTCGCATGCACCGGCGACGGTGATCCGCTCCAGGTTCAAAATGACGTCGTATTGGCCGACTTCGTCCCAGTTCACGCCGTAGAGGGCCTTGGTCCATTTGCCGCGCTCCTTATCGGCGTTTTGGATGTGGGCGGCGGCCTGTTTCCGGTCCAGCTTGTTCTGCTCCATGGCGGCTCGAATCCGCTGTTCCATATCCGCAATCACGCGGACGCGCATCGCGTGCGAAATGCCCGCGAGCAACAGGTGCCCCACGTTGCCGTGATAGATCAAATTCCCTTGCCGGACGTGCTTGAAGAGCATGACGGTTACGCACTTCACGTAAACCAAGCGTTTTCCCAGGACTTGTTGCCATGCGGGCGGCGACTGATTCAGGGCGTCGGCCAATACCTTTTCGGAGATGCCATATTCTTCGGCCGTTTGGAGCAGCAATTGCTCCCGGCCGAGCACGGGATAATCGAGGCGCCGGCCCAACTGTTCGGCCACGGCCTTGCCGCCGGAATGCGATCCGCGGCTAATGGTGACGATACCCATGAATACCTCTCTGGGATGGGGGAAAAGGGGGATGCACGCGACGGGATGTTTCCGCGACTTAACCGCTTAGGCGCTGTCCGACAATAAACTACCGAATTCCAATGTAGTAGGCACACTCCGTGTGCCGTAATTCGTGGACGGCACACGGAGTGTGCCTACTACGATTCCGGTACGCGGCGCGAGGGGGACAGTCCCATTTTCGCGGCGATTAAGCATTTTTACGGCACCATCATCTTTTGCGCCGCGAAAATCGGGACAGTCCCCTGTGAACGGTTACACCGCTTATTATTCACGGAAATTTGATCTCGATCAAGCTAGGTGTGCCCGATATCGAGTATAATATCCGATATTCATCGTTCGTTCGACGTAGCGTATTCCTTTTCCGCGGCGCATTTATGATTATTTCGGCGGTAATACTGGCGGGAGGACAAGCGCGGCGATACGGCGGCATCGCCAAGGGGTTGATTCCCTGCCCGAACGGCCGGACGATCCTCGCGCGGTTGATCGACGAGATCGAAACGGCGGAAATTCCGACGACGGCGATTTCCGCCAACGAGCCGCTTCCCTATCTGCCGTTCGGAAAACCGGTGATTGCCGATTTGCGGCCGGGGCGGGGTCCGCTGGGGGGCATCGAAGCGGCGTTAAACTTTTATTCGCAACTCCGACCGCAGGGCGTCTTGATTCTTCCCTGCGATCTGCCCGGCATTTCCCATCGGGAGATCGTTCGCCTGCGGGATGCGTTTTGCCGCGGCGGCGCGCGGGTGGTCGTCGCGGAAACGGAAGATCGGCAATGGCATCCCTTGTGCGCCGTCGTGCGGCCGGATATTCTCTCCGAGTTGCAATGCGCGCTGGATGAGGACCGCCGCGAGGTCAAGCGGTTGTGGGGGGACCTCGGCGCGATCGGCGTCGGTTTTGCGGATTCCCGCCCGTTCTTGAACGTCAACGGCCCGGAAGACCTGCAACGGTGGCGGGAGGACGCGGCATGACGCATTCTACTTTCTCTTCGTGCCGGAGCGCGGCGGTCGGTGCGCAGCTTGCGGAAAAGGGGCCGCTGGTTGACGGGTACGGCCGCGTCTTGGATTATTTGCGGATTTCCGTCACCGATCGCTGCAACTTGCGCTGCCGCTATTGCATGACGGAGGAGGGCGTGCCGCCGTTGCCGCACGAGGCGATTTTGTCGTACGAGGAGATTGCGCAGGTGGCGCGGGCCGCCGCGCGGCGGGGCGTTAAAAAATTGCGGATCACCGGCGGCGAGCCTTTGGTCCGCCGGGAAATCGAAACCCTGGTGCGGATGCTCGCCGCCATCGAAGGCATTATCGATCTGGCCATGACCACCAACGGCATATTGCTCGAACGGCTCGCCTCGGCGCTCGCCGCCGCCGGTTTGCGGCGCGTGAACGTGAGCGTCGATACCGTCGATCCCCGGCGGTTTGCGGAAATCACGCGCGGGGGCGATATTCGGAAACTCTTCGCGGGCATCGACGCCGCGCGATCCGCCGGCCTGCATCCCGTCAAGCTCAACTGCGTCGCGACGGAGTATTCCACGCCGTCCGATCTGGCGGGCGTGAAGGCGTACGCCGCGTCGGAGAAGCTCGACGTGCGGTTCATCCGCCAGATGCACTTGCCGTCGGGCGCGTTTTCGGCGGTCGAGGGGGGCGGCGGGGGCGATTGCCCGCGCTGCAATCGGCTGCGGCTTTCCAGCGATGGATTGCTGCGCCCCTGCTTGTTTTCCGATTTGGGTTTCAGCGTGCGGGAATTGGGAGCCGAAGAGGCCCTGCGCCGGGCGACGGCCGGAAAACCGCGCGCCGGCACCCGCTGCACGAGCCATCCCATGCACCGCATCGGCGGTTGATTTATGCCCTCGCGCGGCGCGAGGGGGACAGTCCCATTTTCGCGGCGATTAAGGCGTTGCCCGACAATAAGTTGCCGGAATCGTAGTAGGCACACTCCGTGTGCCGTCCGTGAATTACGGCACACGGAGTGTGCCTACTACATAGGAATTCGGTAGTTTATTGTCGGACAGCGATTAAGCACTTTTACGGCATCATCATCTTTTGCGCCGCGAAAATCGGGACAGTCCCCTGTGAACGGTTACCTTCATTTTTTCGGCGGCGAGAGGATTAACTTCATGCGATCGGCCACCGATTCCAATTCCTTGTGCTTGTAACCGCCGGGCTGGTCCTGGTACCAATAATGCACTGTGGCGTAATCGACCCAACTGCCGCCTTCGGCCGCGATTTTGCTCAATTTCGCGGCTTCACTCTTGAAACAGCCTTCCGTGGACCAATCGATGGTCCAGCGCAGGGATTTGTTGAAGCGGATGGGCTGATGGTCGTGGAAGCGATAGATCGAGAGTTTCGACGGCCCGGCGGATTGCACGAGAGGCATTCCGGCGCGCAATCCGGCGAACGTGGTTTGGAATCCCCAACTGAAGGTGAAGGAATCTTCCGAACCCAGGTAGTCGATGGCGCGTTTTTGGCCGTCGATATCCACCTCGTTGTTGCCTTCCATGACGTAATTGAAATCCTTGTAGAGCGGCTCCTCGGTAACGACGCTGAATTGCCGGCCGATCAACTGCCCGCTGCCCAATAGTTCCAAGAAGGTCTCCGCCGTTTTTGGCCCCAGTTGAAAGCACTTCCTCTGATAGGTGGCGTGGAAGTAGCCGTATTCCTTTTTCCAGGCGGGCAACTTCTCCCATTCCACGAAGCTGTAGTTGGAAAAATTCTTGTCGGTGTCGTTGCGGAGGAAAATCTTGGCGCGTTTTTGGAAGGGCATGGGGAAGTAAGCGTTATAGCTGCCCGGCGCGCATTCGATGAAATTCGTGGAAAAATTCATGCTGCCGCCGTTGCAGCCGTCGCCGAAGAAATCGGCCAACGGGCAATGGACGGCCGGTTCGGCGGCGTCGTCGAAATAGATCACCAGCACCACGCCGCGAGCGGAAAGTTCCCGCTGGTGGTGCCGCGTGGTATGGATGGCGCGGATTACGCCCGGCCCTTCCAGATCGGCCATCAACATGCTTTTTTTCGCGTCCAGAGTCGGCAGGTGGGGGTAGCGATCGGCGGTCCAGCCGGCGTTGGCGAAACCGGCCCGCGACTGCGGGCGAATGGCGGCCAACTCCAGGAGTTGATCCTGGGCGGAGGCCCAATCCGAAATTGCAATTCCTCCCCAAACGAATAGCGCCGGCAAAAGAACTCGAAACCGCAGCATCATTTTTTTTCTCCTTGCGTGAATTTATGTTGTTCGGAACAAATCCGACGCCTGCAAGTATAACAATTGCAAAAGGAATCGTAAATTCCGACTATCGCGCGAGGGCGTCTTTCCGTATTCCCATTGTAGTTGGAATTAATTCCCGATTGGATTGCCCTTGCCGGTTTGCGGGAGCGGCGAAAAACGCTTGATTTTAGGCGTTTTTTACGATCGGGGATTTTTTCCTTCAGGCTTTACAAGCGGATTATGAGGTATTTCGGGGATTTTGCGAGAGCGGGATAGCGAATTCTTCGAGAAAAACGCGGTTTTTCGGGGCGAGTTTTTGCCGATTTGGATTTTGAGGCTTAGAAGGAAGGGGGAAGGCGGAAGGCGGAAGGCGGAAGGGGGCGGTGGTTGAAGTTTAGAAGATTCATCGATTATCGGCAAGGCATGATTTCAAGGAGGGTTGGCGTCGAGGAATGGCGTCGCAATGCGGATTACTGTAACTATGTATATATAGGAGAGGGCGGCTTTTTTCAAGAAAAGAAATGTTGGATTGCATCGCAAGGCGTTGCGGGGCAGGCATTTGGGACGTAGAATAATTGGACCGGTTGGGTGATGATTTTCGGCGGGAACCGGGAAAACCGGTTGATTGATTCTGGTCCAAGTGCGGCACTGCTGGACGAGCCGGCAATGGCGCCCGGCATTACCCCGCCGATTTTCAGTCGCCATCCCCTATCCCCCATCCCCTAATCCCTCCCGATGTTTTTCGGCTATAACACCAACGGCTTCGCGGATCACGATCTGTTCGACGCGGTGGAGATATTGGCCGAGTTGGGCTATCGGGGCGTGGCGATTACGATCGATCGCGGGGTGCTTTCGCCGCTCGAGGAGAGACATGGGGAGCAGATCGGGCGGCTGGGCGAAATGTTGGAGCTTTATGAGATGCAGTCGGTGATCGAGACCGGCGCGCGGTATCTGCTCGATCCGTGGCGGAAGCACGAACCGACGCTGATCTCCGCGGTTCCCGACTTGAGAATCAAATTTTACCGCTACGCCATCGAATGCGCCCGCCTTTTGGGGAGCGATTGCGTCTCGATCTGGTCGGGCGCGATCCGCGACGGCATTACCGAGGCGCAGGCCTTCGAGCGATTAGCGGCCCGGTTGCCGGGGATTCTCGATTTCGCCGCCGAAAAGAACGTGCCGCTGGCATTCGAGCCGGAGCCGGGCATGCTCATCGATTCGACGGCGGCCTTCGAGCGATTGGCGGAGCGAGTCGCGCATCCGAATTTGCGATTGACGCTCGATATCGGCCATTTGCAATGCCAGGGCGAAACGCCGATCGCGGCGGTGATTCGCCGGTTCGCGCCGCGGCTGGCGAACGTGCATCTCGACGACATGCGGCGGGGCGTCCACGAGCATTTGATGTTCGGCGAGGGGGAGATCGAATTTCCGCCCGTGTTGCACGCGCTTGCCGAATGCGGTTATACTAACGGAGTTTACGTCGAACTCGGCCGCCACAGCCGCGAAGCGCCGGAAGCGGCGCGGAGGGCGATGGAGTTTTTTGGTAAGTTGGGTCTTAGGTCTTGGGACTTGGGTCTTAGGTCTTAGTGAATCGCTAACATCTGAAATTCAAAATTTGAAATTCAAAATTTGAAATCCAAAATTTGAAATCCAAAATTTGAAATAAAAAATTTAAGACCCAAGACCATTCATCCTTCAACATTCATCCTTCATCCTTCCTTCGATGTCCCAGCCCTTGATATTACTTTCGATTCCCGGCTTGCGCGAGAAGGACGTGGCCGCGATGCCGAACTTGCGGCGGCTGATGGCGGGCGGGGAGATCGCGGAGCTGACGCCGAGTTTTCCGTGCGTAACCTGTTCGGTGCAGGCGGCGATGAGCACCGGCAAATTGCCCCGCGAGCACGGCATCGTGGCGAACGGCATTTATTGGCGGGAGAAGAAGCGGGTGGAGATGTGGACCGCGCCGAACGATTGCATCGAACGGCCGCAGATTTGGGATCTGCTCTCGCATCACGAGAGCGAGTTGACTTCCGCCGTATGGTTTCCGATGCACAGCAAGTTTTGCGAAGCGGATTTCGTTTGCACGCCCGCCCCGATCCACAATCCCGACGGCAGCGAATCGCTGTGGTGCTACACGCGGCCGCTGGAACTTTACGGCGAACTGCGCGACGCGCTGGGCCATTTTCCGCTGCAGCATTATTGGGGGCCGATCGCGAACGTGAAGGGGAGCCGATGGATCGCCGATTCGGCGGTTTTCGCGGCGCGGCGGTGGCAGCCCGATTTCTTCTACATTTATTTGCCGCACCTCGATTACGCCGCGCAGCGCGCCGGCCCGGAGAGCGCCGCCGCCGATACCGCCGTGGAAGAACTCGACGGCGTCGTGGGCCGCTTGGCCGAGCAGATGGCGGCGGCTTATCTCGAACCGCCCGTCTGGCTGGCGGCGGGCGAGTACGTCATTACGAAGGTCGATCACGTCGAGTATCCCAACCGCGTGCTGCGCGAAGCCGGTTTGCTGGCCGTGAAGGAAGACGGCGCGGGCGGAGAGCTGATCGATTTCGAGCACAGTCCGGCGTTCGCGATGGCCGATCACCAGCTTTCGCACGTTTTCGTCGCAGGCGGCGACGCGGCGACGGCTCGTCGGGTTGCCGATTTGTTTCGCGGCCGGCACGGCATCTCCGAGGCGCTCGTCGGCGACGAGCGCGGCCGTTACGCGCTCGATCATCCGCGCAGCGGCGAAGTGGTATTGATTTCGAAGCCGCACAGTTGGCAGACGTATTATTATTGGCGGGACGACGCGCAGGCCCCGCGCTTCGCGAGGACGGTCGATATCCATCGCAAGCCGGGCTACGATCCGGTCGAGTTGTTTTTCGATCCCGCCACGAAAAGCATTCCGCTGAACGCGCACCTGGTGAAAGGCTCGCACGGCGCGCCCGCGCTGGAGAATTCGCAGCGCACGGTGCTCCTGGCATCCGAGCCGACGAAGTTCCCGCCTAAGAACCTCGCCGATACCGACGTGTTCGATATCGCGATGAATCATTTCGGCATCACGATGCGGTAACAGGGGCCGAAAGCGGATCGTTTCCCGATCGTGAAGTTTCGGGGCGCCGCCTGGGGAGGAGAGGATTTCTGTTCGAAATTGGGTAAGCGTTCGCGCCCCGGTCGGGGACTGGTCCATTTTTCGGCGGGATAATGTATTTTGCGGACAAACGGTAGGCCGAAAACATGGACCTGTACCCTTTCCGCGGCGCGAGGGGGACAGTCCCATTTTCGCGGCGATTGAGTATTTTTACGGTATCATCATCTTTTGCGCCGCGAAAATCGGGACAGTTCCCTGTGAACGGTTACGAAATTGGGAGAAAGCGATGACGTATCGAATATCGCGTCGGAGTTTGTTGGCGGCGGCGGGCGGCGCGGCGGCCTTGGCGTTCGGAGGCATCGGATGGGCGGCCGAGAATCGCAAAAAGCCCAAGGTGGCCGTGCTGCACGTAACCGATCTTTTCCGGCCCTTCGCCGATCCCGACGATCATTGGGACTTGGCCTGCACCTACGCCCTCGCGCTGCGGGGGGACGTGGAATTGCTGGCGGTGATGATCGATCATCCACCGCGGGCGGACTTCGATCCCGACGTGCAGGCCGTGGCGCAGATGAACTACCTGACGGGCCTTGCCGCGCCGGTGATCGTCGGCGCGCCGCGGCGGATCGAGCCTGGCGAGGTCGATCGGCCCGAGAACAGAGCGGTTTTGGGCGGGATGCGGGCGCTCGTCGATCTCCTCCGCAAGTCTTCGCTCCCGGTGGTCATTCATATCCTCGGCTCCTCCCGCGACGTGGCGCTGGCCGGCAAGCTGGAGCCAAAACTTTTCGCCGAGAAGTGCGCGGGCATTTATTTGAACGCCGGCTCCGGGACGCCGGACAAAGCCTTGGCCGAACGGCTGGAATACAACGTCGCGCTCGATCCCGCTTCTTACGGGGCGATTTTCGAATTGCCCTGTCCGGTGTATTGGCTGCCGTGTTTTGACGTCGCGCCGGGACCGAAGGACAATCCCCTTTCGTCCGGCCCGTATGGCACCTATTACCGGTTCCAGCAGAAGGAGATTCTGCCGCGGCTTTCCGCCCGGTGCCAAAATTATTTCGCCTTCGCGTTCAAGCAGGGATTCTCCGAACGCGCAAGGCAGCAAAATCTCGAAACGCTTGCCCCCCATTGGCTGCACTATTTGGAAGGTCCGAACGACCGGGAATTCCTCATCCGCTTGGGGAATTTCCCCAGAAACATGTGGTGTACGGGCGGATTTCTCCATGCCGCGGGCTTGGGCGTCGATCTCGCGGGGAAAATTACCCCCTTGGAGGAACTGAAATCGCCGCTGTTTACCTTCGATCCCGTGCAAGTTGAATGCAACGCCGCGGGCATTACTTCGTGGAAGCCCGATCCGCAATCGCGCAACCGCCATCTTTTCCACATCCGCGATGAGGCGCATTACGGAAAAGGCATGACGGCGGCGATGTGTTCCTTGCTGAAAACATTCTCCTGAAAACGCGAGAGCGGGCGCATGTTCGGGCGAATTACGTAACCGTTCACAGGGGACTGTCCCGATTTTTGCGGCATAAAAGATTATGGCGCTCTAAAAGTGCTTAATCGCCGCGAAAATGGGACTGTCCCCTTCGCGCCGCGGGAAGGGGACAGGTCCATGTTTTCGGCATACCGTTTGTCCACAAAATACGTTTTCACGCCGAAAAATGGACCAGTCCCCGACCGGGGCGTGAACGCTTACCGAATTACGAACAATCAGCCTTGCCAGGTGCGGTAAATAGACCCCCATTAGACGTAACCGATGAGTGATTTATCTTCTCGAGTCGTGGAATTGACCGAAAATACCGCTTTCGCGTCTTGAATCCGTTCTCGGCGATACGATAAAATAAAGAATGGGAGTGGTGCAATTTTTACCGCTTCCCGCTCGGTTTGCTTGCAATACCCGCGATCAGCTGATATTATGGAGTCATGCTTGGGCCGTTCATTTTTTCCGGCATTCGCCTCGTGCGATTGAGGCTCCCGCCGAACTTGAACTTATTCTTGAATTGCGGGGCACATTTGATCAATTGGAGGAGATAGGTTCCAACGATTTTTCAAGGGGTAACTGGCGCTAACGGAGTGAGTGATGTGTTGCTCTCCTTTGAAAAGTGTCGGATCGAATAATCAATTTCCCCGCGGCGCGAACGGGCGATGCGATTCCACCTCTTTTCGGCGTCGCGATGGTTTCACTCTGGTAGAGCTGCTGGTGGTGATCGCGATCATCGGAATTCTGATTGCGCTGCTCTTGCCGGCCATCCAGGCGGCACGGGAGGCGGCCCGGCGGATGGAGTGCCAAAATCACTTGAAGCAAATCGGATTGGCGACGCTGGCGTTCGTGGATTCCCAAAAGAAGTTTCCTTCCGGGGGATACGGGTACTGGTGGGCGCCGCATCCCGATCGCGGTTTGGGGATCAACCAGACGGGTAGCTGGATGTTTTCGATCTTGCCCTTCATGGAAGCGAAAGGGATGACGAAATACGGCGTGGGAGTCGGAATGAACAACATGACCGACACGCGATTATTGCAAGGGAATAAGATGCTTTTGGAATCGCCGTTAAGCACGCTGTATTGTCCCACGCGCCGCGCGCCGCTCGCTTATTCGGTGGCCGGTTCCACCATTAATTTCATCCATACGCCCAAAATCTGCGCCACGCTCACCGTGAGCGCCCGCACCGACTACGCGGGCAATTCGGGCGATGTGATTTATAGCACTTTCGGCTCCGGCCCCTCCGGCCTCCCGCCGACCGGCTATAGTTTTCCGGATCCGAAGAATTGTTCGGGAGTCATTTTCGTACACTGTCAATTCAAATTGGTGGATATCCTCGACGGCACGTCGAAGACCTACTTGGCCGCCGAAAAGTTCATCAATCCCGATTTGATCGGCAGTTGCCGAGACCTGGGAGACGACCAAGGGCCGTACGTCGCCGACGAGCGCGACACGGTCCGCTGGGGTTCCTGGAGTCCCAGCAGCGCGGATTATCTCGCCCCCCGACGCGACCGCTCCGGTTACGATGGCTCGTGGACTTTCGGCAGCGCGCACTCCACGACGTTCAACGCCGTATTGTGCGACGGCTCGGTCCACGCGATCAACTATGAGATTTCCGAGAAGAACCATCGGCGCCTCTGCGACCGCAAGGATAAATATCAGTTCGAGTATCCCAATCCGTTTTGATCGATCGTGCGCGATAACGCTTGCCCGAGATTCCGCCGTTTTGCACGACTTCCCGCGAATCGAACCACACTTATTTCCTCATAAAGGACTTGCAAATGTATTTTGGCGATTACGTTGAAGGGGCCGAGTCAAACAGGAAAAATACCTTCAAGGAAAGGCCGAATTCCCGCCGGTTCGCCTTTCGCCTTCGCCGCGGCGGCTTTACCTTGGTGGAATTGTTGGTGGTGATTGCGATCATCGGCATTTTGATCGCGCTCTTGCTGCCGGCCATTCAGGCGGCGCGGGAAGCGGCCCGGCGGCTGGAATGCCAAAATCACCTGAAGCAAATGGGCTTGGCGGTGCATAATTATATGGATTCCCGAAAGGTTCTTCCTTCGGGCGGCTATGGCGTTCCTTGGGCGCCCCATCCCGACCGCGGTTTGGGCAAAGAGCAGACGGGGAGTTTGTTCTATTCGATTTTGCCATATATGGAACTAAAATCGTTGATCCAATTGGGCGCGGGGGTCGGATTTAACAATATGAACAATCCAAAACTCCTGAATGGGAACAAGCAGCTTCTCGCAACGCCGCTCAATGTATTGTATTGCCCCACGCGCCGGGCGCCGGGCGCCGCGCCGGCCGACAACAACCACTGGTTCGTGCTGCAGCCGATTTTAAGCGCGCGATTGACGGTCTGCGCGCACAACGATTACTGCGCCAATGCGGGCGACAACTACGTCGGTTGGGGTTGCAACACGAGTACGCTACCTGCTCCCCCGAACATGTCCTGCGGAGACGCGCTCGCGGCCACGGGGATCGTTTGGACGCACTATCAATACAAATTAAGGGATATCATCGACGGCACGTCGAAAACCATGCTGATCGGCGAAAAAAATCTCAATCCCGACCAGTATTCCAATGGGAAAAATTGGGGCGACGATCAAGGGCCGTTCGTCGCCGACGAGCGCGACCCCGTGCGTTTCGCCGCGTTTGCCATAAACTCCGATTATTTACGGCCGGTGCGCGACCGCTCCGGCGCCGACCAGTCCTGGGGATTCGGCAGCGCGCACGCCTCGACGTTCAACGTGGTGCTCTGCGACGGCTCGGTTCACGCGATAAGTTACGAGATCTCCGAGAAAAACATGCGTCGATTAAGCAGGCGCAACGATAAAGCACAGTTTGAAGACCCCAATCCGTTGTAAGTCTTTTCCGGAAAGGGCGTTGCCCGCCATTTAGAGAGAGATGAAAGAGACTCGTTCGTCCGCGCGTACGAGCGAACGAGTCTTTTCTTCGAATAAACCGCGGGGTGGGCATTGCCCGCCGATTTACGGTCGATTTTGTGCGAAGCGAGCAACACCCTTATCGTAAAGGATTTTCAGATGCGTTTTCCCGCTCTTGTGGCAGAGGGTAAATCGATAAGTCGCGGTTGCGCCAAGGAAGGGCAAGATTCTCGTTTATCCGCTTTCCGCCTATGCCGCGGCTTCACGTTGGTGGAGTTGTTGGTGGTGATTGCGATCATCGGCATTTTGATCGCGCTCTTGCTGCCGGCCATCCAAGCGGCGCGGGAAGCGGCCCGGCGGCTGGAATGCCAAAACCACTTGAAGCAACTGGGCTTGGCGGCGCACAACTACATGGACTCCCGCAAGTGCCTGCCCTCCTGCGGCTACGGGTGCCCTTGGGCTCCCCATCCCGACCGCGGTTTGGGCAAGGATCAGCCGGGCAGTTTCTTCTATCCGCTTTTGTCCTTCATGGAATTGAAGTCGCTGACCAAATTAGGCGCGGGCGTCGGCTTCAATAATATGAGTAGTACGATACTTTTGAATGGAAACAAGCAACTTCTCTCGACTCCGCTGAATGTATTGTTTTGTCCCACGCGCCGCGCGCCGGGCGCCGCCCCGGCCGACAATAATCACTGGTTCGTGCTGCAACCTTACTTGAGCGCACAACTGAACGTCTGCGCCCACAACGATTACTGCGCCAACGCGGGGGACAACCACGTCGGCTGGAATTGCAGCATCTCCACGCTTTCCAATTCCAAAACCATGACCTGCCCGGACGCGCGTCAAGCCACGGGGATAACTTATACGCACCACCAATACATTTTGAGGGACATCCTCGACGGCACCTCGAAAACCATGCTGATCGGCGAAAAGAACGTCAATCCCGACCATTACCACAGCGGCAAAAACTGGGGGGACGATCAGGGGCCGTTTCCCGGCGACGAGCGCGATCCCGTGCGTTGGGCCGCCTGGAGTTTTAGTGCATCCGACTACATAGCTCCGGCGCGCGACCGCGCCGGCGCCGACCAGTCCTGGGGTTTCGGCAGCGCGCACGCATCGACGTTTAACGTGGCGCTCTGCGACGGCTCGGTTCATGCGATAAGGTACGATATCTCCGAGAAAAACATGCGGCGATTATCCCGGCGCAACGATAAATTGCAGTTTGAAGAACCCAATCCGTTCTAAGGCGCTTTCGGATTGAGCATCGCCTATATATAGAGAAGCCGCGCGAGCATTGGCGGACGAAGCCGACCCGCCATCGGACCGCCCGCCGATTTTACCCCTAGCTCACGCCCGCCCGGCGCATCTTGTTCCGCGCCCGGGAGAGAATGGGGCCGATGCTGTTTTCGGGCATGCCCACCGCATCGCTGATCTCGTGATAGCTCTTTCCTTCGAGATGGAACAGCCGCACGACTTCGGCCTCGGTGCCTTGCAGCCCGTGGAGCAAGCGCGCGACCTCTTCCCGGTCGCCCAACTGCCGTTCGACCGCCTGCTCCGGATCGACCGCGAGGGCCGGAGATTGGCTCGATTGGGCGTTCAGGGCGGGATGGGGCTGGCGTTTGAGAATTTCCCGGACCACGATCCGCCGGGCAACGACCGTGAGATAGGTCGCCAGGCTGCATTGGCCGCGGAAATTGCGGAGCAAGGCGAAATCGTTGTCGATGATCGCCAAAAACACGTCGGCGCATAAATCGTCCCGGTCGGCGGCGGAAATGCGGATGCCGCGCGCCTGGGCGGTATGGTTCACCACATGGATTACCAATCCCATGAAGCGATCCACGAAATCTTCCCATGCACGGGGCCTGCGCTGTAGGCAGCGCTCCAGTAAACCGCGGTCGATTTCGGAAAGTCCCACGCCGATGATCCTCGAAAGACAGGCGAAATGCGAAAAATACCACCTTACTCGATTGTAAATACGAATCGCAACGGAAACAAGTCTTTTTTAGGGGATGGGGGATAGGGGATAGGGGGTAGGGGATAGGGATTAGGGGATAGGGGTTAGGGGATAGGGGATAGAGATTAGGGGGTAGGGATCTGGGGAGAGGGCGAAAGGGTTCTATATTACGTTAGGCTGAGATTGTCCGGGGATTACCCGGTGATAATCGGACGATGATACGCTATACATCGCGAGAAGATTCAGATATTCCTGTCCTCCAGAGTGAATTCATCACCATTAAATGTAACTTTTTTAATACACCCCCCCGCTCGCTAATCCCTATCCCCTATCCCCCATCCCCTATCCCCTATCCCCTATTCCTTCGCCCCGATATCCCAACAAACTCCTTCCAGCCAAGTGCGCCAAATCTCATATTTCGGATTGTTGAGCTTTTGGGCCAACATGGGATTATGGCTGGGGCGTTTGGGATGCCGGACGAGTTTCATGCGGGCTTCGGGGGGAGTGCGGCCGCCTTTTTTCGTATTGCACGCCAAGCAAGCGCAAACGACGTTCTCCCAGGTCATGCCGCCGCCGCGGCTGCGGGGAACGACGTGGTCGAGGCTCAATTGCGACGTGGGATAGTGCCGGCCGCAATACTGGCAGGTGTGTTCGTCCCGGGCGAGAACGGTGCGGCGGTTGAGGTGCAAATGCTGTTTGGGAACGCGATCGAATTCCAACAGCCGGATGACGCGAGGTGCGAGGATCTCGAAAGTTACCCCGCGAATCCAGTCTTCCGACGGTAGTTTGCATTCGACGTGCAACTCGCTCAGTTCGAGCCAGGTTTCGAAAGAGTAGTTCGTGAACCGGCCCTCCTCGAAATGGATCACTTCGGCCAGATCGCGATAGAGGAGGCAAAAGGCGCGGCGGATATTGATGATATGCACCGCCATGTACAAACGGTTTAATACCAATACACTGGCACTGAGAACGGTAGGCGCGGGGGGGGCGGCCACTGGGCCGGAAGAATCGTCCGCGGGGCGCGAAGATTCGCTTTTGGCGGACCGTTTGGCCCGGGGACGACTGCCGTTGACCGCGGATGCCCGATTCACGTTCATGCTCCTGGAATGCTCCGCCAAAAACAGGTTGAATGACCTGTCGGAATTAGGAGAAAGATCGCAAGGCGTTCACTCACAAGCGTAATTTTAACCTATCCCCGCGATAAACGCTAGACAGCCCAAAAAAATCCTCACTTTTTCCCAAATCGCTTTCTTAGAACCAGTCCGGTATCAAGACCGAGTTTTGTTCAATGCGGGCACGGTTTGGTAGGCGATTCAGCGAGGCGGGAGCCTCGCGGACATTGCGTTCCCAGGCGGGAGCCTGGGAACGAGAAAAAAATTCCTCATTTTTTTCCAAATCGCTTTTTTTCCGGGGCTACCGGCGGAAAGGAAGCGAACGTCGCCTGGGAAAAGTTTCTTTTTGAAGTCCTTGGCACAAGTTTTTTGCAGTGCAAGATTTGTGCCAATTAGATGGATTTTTTCGGATATTTAAGATAACCTTTTTCCGCAGAGGAAGTCGGGCGGGATAACGCATTCCCCTACTTTCGATTGACAATTCTTCTCTTTGGCGAGGAGCTTGTATTTTCAGGAGGTAAATCGGTTTTTTATTCCACCCCCCCCAAAAAAAATTTCCGACTCGTCTTGCCAGGCATTCGGGTTTGGCATTAGGATGAAAGCAACGGAAGCGACTGCGCTCGTCCGCGTGCCGTCAGTTCCAAGCTCGTCGGCCGAGTATCGCGGGACCGATCATCGGAAGGTCGCGTTCCGCGCGGTTTCGCCGGCAGGATGCTTATCGCCGTGCGATGATTTTTACTCCGATCACTGCCAGAGGAAAAAGGGAGCGGTAAAATGATTCACTACTCATGCGATCTCTGCAAGCGGGAGTTCGACCCCGACGACGATTTGCGCTACGTCGTGAAAATCGAGGTTTTTGCCGCTTACGATCCGAACGCCGGTGCGGAGGACGACGAGGACCGCGACCACCTGCAGGAGATTCAGGACATTCTCGAAAGCATGGAAGACGCCGAGGACGAACGGATCGGCGACGACGTGTATCAGCAAATGCGGTTCGACCTCTGCCCGGAATGCCGCCGCAAATTTCTCAAAAACCCGCTGGCCCGGGAGATGCCGGCCAAGGCGTTCGGGTTCAGCTCGAATTGAAGGGGCGTTGGAATTCCATTATTTGAGATTTAGTCGTAGGTTATGCTTTAGCATCACGCCTGCGTTATGCTAAAGCATAACCTACCTTCTGCGTATGAGGGGATGGATTCTCGCCGGCATCGTCTTGAGCAACTAGTCTGACGAGGTTATAATGGCGTTTTCATAATTACCTGCGTTTTGGATGGACCGGTTTGTCGAGTCCCGAAGGGGACGATAGTGATTAGCCGGGGGCGTAAGCCCCTGGAAGACGGTTCGCAACGCCAACAAAGCCCCCAAGGGGCGACAGTCGAGTCCCGAAGGGACGGCGGTGACGCCCAGTTCCGCGTTACTGTCGCCCCGTTGGGGCTGAATAATGTTCGGTGGTTTCCTCTTCCAGGGGCTTACGCCCCTGGCTAATGGCTATCGTCCCTTCGGGACTCGACCTGCCGGCGACTGGCTAATGGCTATCGTCCCTTCGGGACTCGACCCGCCGGCGACTTTGTCCCAAATGCAGGCCAATATCCTCTAACCTCGATGGGATTGAACAGTGAGCACGAATCAGAAATTGCGGGTGGCGGTGGTCGGCGGCGACGGAACGGGACCGGAAGTGGCGGCGGAGGGCCTCAAGGTGTTGAAGGCCGCGTGCAAGTTGGAAAACATTGCGCTGGAGACCAAGGATTTCGATCTTGGCGGCGAGCGGTATCTAAAGACCGGCGAGATTCTGCCCGAAGCGGTGTTCGAGGAGTTGAAGACCTATCCGGCCATTCTTCTCGGCGCGGTGGGTCATCCCGACGTCGCGCCCGGCATCTTGGAAAAAGGCTTGCTGCTGGAGCTGCGATTCCGCTTCGACCAGTACATCAATCTGCGGCCGGTGAAATTGTTCGAGGGCGTCGAGACGCCGCTGGCGGGTCGGGGGCCGAAGGACATCGACTTCGTCGTGGTCCGCGAGAATACCGAGGACATGTACGTGGGCATGGGCGGATTCCTCAAGAAGGGCACGCCCGACGAGGTGGCCACGCAATTGGCCGTCTATACCCGCAAGGGCTGCGAACGCTGCATTCGCTGGGCTTTCGAATATACGCGCAAGCGGAACCGGAAGAAAATGCTCACGCTCGTGGCCAAGACCAACGTGCTTACCTTCGGGCACGACCTGTGGTGGCGGACGTTCAACGAAGTGGCGCGGGATTATCCTGACGTCAAGACCGATTACAACCACGTCGATGCCTGCTGCATGTGGATGGTGAAGAATCCGGAGTATTTCGACGTGATCGTAACCACCAACATGTTCGGCGACATCATCACCGACCTGGCGGGCATCCTGCAGGGCGGGATGGGCGTGGCGGCGGGCGGGAACATCAATCCCGAACCCGGCGGCGTGAGCATGTTCGAGCCGATGGGCGGCAGCGCGCCGAAGTACACCGGCAAAAACGTCATCAACCCGATCGCCGCGATCAACGCCGCGGGCATGCTCCTGGATCATTGCGGCCACGCCCAAGCCGCCGCCCGCGTGATGCAGGCCATTCAAACCGTCACCGGCACGAAAATGAAGAGCCAGGCCGCCGGCAAGATGGGCTGCGGCACGACCGAAGTGGGCGATTTGGTGTGCGAGGCGCTGTAGGGAATTTCCGGTAAGGGATTGCCGAATCGTTTAGCCCCCGCTTCCGCGCGGGGGCTATGTGTCAGTGCCATGCCCACGCTTGTCGTGGGCATGTTGCATTTTCGCCTACTCCCCACATGCCCACGACAAGCGTGGGCATGGCACCCGGCTGGTCGTGGGCATGTTCAGAGCGCATGAAAACGCGCCATGCCCACGACAAGCGTGGGCATGGCACCCGGCATAATCGATTCCTCTCGCTTACTTTTCTTCCCGATTCTCCGATTTTTCCAACTTGTCCGGCAGCACGAGGATGGCGCGGAGGGTATCGAGCAGCAAGTAGATGGAGAGGAAAATCAAATAGGCGACCAAGGGTAGGGCGGCGGCAGTTACCAAGGCGGTGATGGCGAAGGAAGCGATCCTCGCGGCTATAAGCGGATTGGTGGTGAATAATTCGATGCCGGCGTCGAGCAGCATCAAACTCCCGGCAATGGCGATAATGCCAAAAACGACCGAGACGAGCTTCAATTGTGATTTGACGAGAAACGATATCAATCCAAGGGCTTCTTCGCCGGCTCGCTGCTCGGATACGATATTCACATGGATGGTGCTTGGATTCAAGGCGATGAAGGCGAGGTATTGACTAATGATAAAACTCGCAAGACCGGTAATGATCCACCAGGCTTCTTTCGCGGGAATGCCGGCAGCCAGAGAACCGAGGAGGGCAGTTGCGCCGATAACGATGTTGAACAGCGCGAAACAATCCAAAAAAACCGTGGAACTGAGGGTGGCGCTCGTGTTGCGGTTGAGCCGTTCGGAAGCTTCGCAGAACCGGCTGCCGATATATTGCAGCACGGCGAGGACCAGAAAGGATATGATTCCAATGAGGATATTAACATATTCGTGGGTCTTCATCGCCAGGAGCAGCCAAAACAGCAAGGTCAATCCCATCGCCGCATAAAGCCCGAATTTGCCGACAGTCACAAGCCGTCGGGTCGTCGATTCGACGAACGAGGCGGTGAACTGGGAGCGGACGAAGTCCAACAGCAGGTCGAACAGGTGTTTCGAGGGCTGGGGGATTTTTTGGGCTTGCGGCGCGGCCGTTGCGAAAGCGGCGGGAGCGGCCGCGGCGGCGGCGGGCGGCATGGGAACCGGCTCGGCGAGTTTCGGCGGGGCGCCGGCAGATTGCCCCGCGGATTTGATTTCTTCCTCGAACAGTCCGCGGACATTCCGCGCGATCGTCCATTCGGCCATGCCTTCGCGCCAGACGAGGTCGCCTGGCTCAAGTTCGCCGGCGGTGGCCATTCGCTTGAGTTCCACCGAATTGACCGGGCCGGAATGTTTATCGCCTTTCGCGTAGAACCACTCAATGGGATTCATGGGGAGGTCCTCGACCGTTGAAATGCCCTATATTGCCTGAAATTCCATCTTTATCATCTTCGATAAACTGAAGTTTCGCAAGGGAGGGGAAAAGATCGACCGTGTAATTATACGACATAATCCAAAATGGGGGAGATGGTCTGGGGGAAATAAATGTCGATAAAGCATGCCGCGGCACGGTTTTGTAAAGAGATCGTCGGGGAAAAGACTTTTTTTCAGTTGTGCCGGTTTTCTGAATTTTCTGCGGCGGGACTCTCTCCCTACCTAGAACGCCGGAAAGGGACTATGTTATCCGATGGCGTTTCGACTTTTTTGCGATCATTTTCGATTCGAAGGAGCTTGAAAATGGGCATGTTGAAGGAATTTCGCGATTTTGCGATGCGGGGCAACGTGGTCGATCTGGCCGTGGGCATTATTATCGGGGGCGCTTTTGGCAAGATCGTCAGTTCGTTGGTCAACGACGTCATCATGCCGCCGATCGGAATGCTTTTGGGGAAAATGGATTTTTCGAGCATGGTGATCGAGCTTAACGAAAAGACCTCGATCAAGTATGGCGCGTTCATCAACAACGCGATCGATTTCGTGATCGTGGCCTTCGTGATCTTTCTGGTGATCAAGCAGATCAACCGTTTGCGAAAAGAGCCGCCGAAGGAGCCGACGGAGAAGGATTGCCCGAAGTGCTTTTCGCACATTCCGATCAAGGCCACGCGCTGTCCGCATTGCACGTCGGAAGTGGCGTAGGATCGAATTATGCCGGTACAAGCACAACAACATTTGAGCGATCCGATCGTTCGTCATTTGCGAAAGGATTTCGCGCGGGTGTCGGTGGGGCAAACGGTGGGCGAGGCGCTGGCGCAAATTCGCCGCGAGCCGCCGGAAGGGCGGATCATTTATTTTTACGCGGTCGATGGCGAAGGCCGCCTGCAGGGCGTATTGCCCACGCGGCGGTTGCTATTGAGTCCGCTGGAAACGCCGGTAACGGAGATCATGGTCCGCGAAGTGATCGGCATTCCGCCAAACGCGACGGTGCTGGACGCCTGCGAGTTTTTCATCATGCACCGCCTGCTGGCGTTTCCGGTGATCGACGAAGATCGGCGGATAATGGGCGTGGTCGATGTGGAGCTTTACACCGCCGAGTTGGGCGATATCGAGCGCAGCGAGCGCTACGACGATCTGTTTCAGCTCATCGGCGTGCATTTGAGCGGGGCTTTGCAAAGTTCGCCGTTTCTGGCCTTCCGGCGGCGTTTTCCTTGGCTTCTATGCAATATCTTCGGCGGTTTGGCGGCGGCGTTTTTGGCGGGCGTATTCGAGCGGGAGCTTAAATTGGCGGCGGCGCTGGCGATGTTCATTCCGGTGGTGCTGGCGCTTTCCGAAAGCGTGAGCATTCAGTCGGTGAGCCTCACGCTGCAATATCTTCGGGGCCGTCCGCCCACCGTGAAGACGCTGCTCGCGAAAATCGGCCACGAGATGGGCACGGGCATATTTCTCGGCTGCGCGAGCGCGATTTGCGTGGCGGCGGCGGCCTTTCTTTGGCTGGGAGAGGGCAGGCTTGCGGTCTGCCTGCTGGGGGGCATTTCCGGGGGCGTGGTTTGTTCGGCCGGCTTCGGCGTGGGTTTGCCGATGCTGTTGCGGATCGTGAAGCGCGATCCCCACGTCGCTTCCGGCCCGATGGCGCTGGCCGCCGCCGATCTGGCGACGCTGCTTTTCTATTTTTCGCTCGCGCGGTGGATGTGGGGCTAGGATCGGACGCGGGACCTTGTTTTCGAGCGGCGAACCTCGCCAAAAGCGAACGCGCGCGAAACGATTTTCAACATCCCCCCTAGCGTGAATCGCCTACCGATGGCGGCGGTCGGTTCTTCAGTGATTTTCGCCATATTTCGCACCCCGCTATCGTGGCATGAGGAGTTGCCTGGTTGCCAGTTTCAGTCGATACAACGCACATTTCCTTTTGCGCCAATTGACACTTAAAACGATAACTATTACAATTAGCGGACAGGCACGGATCGCGTGGCGTCCGATTGTGCTTGCACTCATCCGAAACGACTTGTTTGATTTTCACAATACGAGAGAGGGGGGTGCCTGGTCTTCAAGTTGGACTTCCAATTGGCAAAGGGATCGACGACCCCGAGAGTAGTATTTCGTAATGATGCGTCATCGGCTGTCGCAAAATCAGGGTATTTTATGTATTGCCTAGCGGCAAATTGCGATTAGCATGAGGAGTGCGGTATCATTGCGATTGAGATTAGCGCGAAATTGCATTTACTTTTCACCTCGTTAAGGATTTTTCGGCTCTTCCGTTTTTCGGTGCAAACCACGGTAAATTATAAGCGTTCACGCTCCGGTCGTTCACGCGGCGCGAGGGGGGACAGTCCCATTTTCGCGGCGATTAAACGCCTTTAGAGCGCCATAATCTTTTGCGCCGCGAAAATCGGGACAGTCCCCCGCGAACGGTTACCCATAAATCAACGACCGTGCGAGACACTACACTCGCTATTTTGCTTCCAGGATTTTTCCTCGCGAGAGCAGAATCGCGTTGCGTCGAGAGTTGTTTTTCCCGGAAATAATTCCCGGCATTTACGCGGCATTCGTCTCTTTCGGCTGGAAGGATGTCCTGGACGTTTGTCGGCAGCGACGGGGCATTGGCACGGGGCGCGGAAGCGGAGATCGCGTTCGTTTGCGCGCGCCTGGTTTTTTATCCACAACTACATGAAGGGAGCTAAAGCATGCGTCGAATTCTTCAGAGCCTGTTCATTTTTTCGGCGGCGTGCGCCATTGCCGCGGCGCCGCTGCGAGCCGCAAACATCGAGTGGACCAACGGCAGCGCCGATCAGTGGTTCACCACCGCCGGAAATTGGAGCGCCGCGTTCACCTCCGCCGATTCTTTCCGCGTGAACTTGAGCGATCCCGCCAATTTCGCCAACATCGACGCGGCGCACGTCATGGACGCGGGCGAACTTTTCATCGGCAATGCCGCGTCCGGCAAAGTCGTCATGGCCGGCGGCACGATGAACGTCAATACGACGTTTCGCATCGCCACCGGCGCCTTCGACAGCAGCCTGATCATGACCGACGGCACGATCAACAAGGCCGCGGGCGGCAACAGCGTCCGCGTCGGCAACAACAACGGCGGCACCGGCCGTTTGACGATGAGCGGCAATTCCGTGCTCAGCGTTCCCGGCTCCAATATGCTCTTCGCCTATACCACCACGAACTATAGCGGCTGCAAGGCGTATTTGGAGATGTCCGGTAACGCCAAGATCGACAGCGGAAGCGCCGCCGGCGACACGTACCTCCGCTTCGGCGCGCGAGGCACCGCCGAGGTGAACATGAACATGAGCCTCGGCGACCCGGGCACCGCCAGGATCACCCATTACGGCCCCTTTTGGTTCGGCGACAGCGACGTCGCGGGAGGCGCCGGCGGCAAAGCCACGCTCAACATGGGCGGAAACGCCATCGTCGAGCAAAGCAACGGCGACATCAACGTGGGCCGCTACGCCGACAGCCTCGGCACGATTAACATGAGCGGCGCATCCCAATTGATCATGCACGGCTGGACCCTCATTCTGGGCGATAACTGGTACGATAACGGCACCGCCAATACGAAGGGCACCGGGAATATGACCATGCTCGGCACTTCTTCGTATTTCAACGACACCGGAGACATCCGAATCGGAGATCAACCCGGCGGCTATACCGGCGCGGTGCAAACTGCCCAAGGTTCCTTGACCATGGGCTCGGCCGGCGGCGGCGATAATCCCACGGTTACGCTCGGCGGCGTGCTTTGGATCGGTTCGGGGGGCAAAGGCGAGATGACGATGTACGGCGGCTCGTTTTCCGCCGCCGGCGGCGTCGAAATCGGCTCCGGCCTGCAAGGCGCCGGCGGCAACGGCGCGCTCACCATGTTCGGCGGCACGTTCTCGTCTCCCGGCTGGATCAGCGTTCCGAACGGCGGCAACGGCGCGAACGGACTCGGCAGCGGGACCGTAACCATCAACGACGGCTTGGTTGACCATTCGACCGCCACGGGGCCGATCTACATCGGCCGCTTGGGCGGAGCCGGCGGACTCTGGACGCAAAACGGCGGTCAAACGACCGATAGCTGGGGAACCCTCTTGGGCGATGCTTCCCGAAGGGGCGACATGGATACCTTCTCCACCGGGACGCTGACCTTGAACGGCGGCACCTACGCCACTCCCTTCATCAGTTCCAGTCCGTATCAGGACCAAGTGCAAGGGAAAACCGGCGCCGCGGGCGTCATCAACCTCAACGGCGGCACCCTCGAGGCCATGGCGGACAGCGGCGATTTCGTCAACAATTCCGCGGGCGGCTTCGGTCAATCAATGACCATCAACGTAACCAAGAACGGGACCAGCGGTCTCGGCGCGGTGATCGACACCGCCGATATAGGGGGCACCGGCCACGTCATCCGCGTGAACCTGCCCTTGCAGCATTCCGGGGCGGGAACGGACGGCGGATTGCAGAAGTTAGGCGCCGGAACTTTAATTCTCAACGCCGTAAGTTCCATGAACGGACCGATTGCGGTCGATCAGGGGACGTTGAAAATCACCCGCACCGCCTCGGTGGCGACGAAGGACGTTACGGTAGCCGCGGGCGCGAAGCTCGACGTCGGCGACCCGCCCTTCGGCACGCTCGACAACTTGAATTTGGCGGTCGGCTCGACGTTGGGTCTTGCGCTGACCCCCTCGGCGCTCACACCGCAAGCGATAAACCTCTCGGCGGCGGCCACGATGCCCAACTCGACCGGCATCAACTACGATATCAATGCCGAAGGGCTTACCTTGGACACGGCGAATCCCTACGTCGTGATCGCCGGCGCCGCCGTGCCCGCGGGCGTATCCGGCGCCGTCACGACGAACATGCGCGCCTACTCGGCGACCGCGACCGTGAACGCCGGCGTGGACGTGGAAATCAGCGTCAGTTCGACCGGCGTCGCGGCCAAGAACCTCTTTTTCAATGGGGCCGGCGCGCTTTGGGATCTAAAAACCACCGCCGATTGGGATAGCCTCCCCGGCCCGGTCGTCGAGACCTTTTGGAATCTCGACAGCGTCAACTTCGACGATACCTACGTGGCGTTCGGACCCGGCGGGAAAACCGTTACGCTCGCCGGTTCGTTGCATCCCGCCGCCGTGAATATCGTCGCCGCCGATCCGACCGAATCCTGGATACTCGAGGGATCCGGCGGCATCACGGGCGTCGGCACGACGATTACGTTATCGGGCAGCGGGAAGGCGTACCTCGATTGCATGGGCGGAATCGATCCCACCGGCACGGTGTTCCTTAACGGCGGCAATTTATTGCTCGGCCAAAATGCCGGCCCCGTTACCTTATCGGGCGCGATCAATTTCAACGGCGGCATGATCGGCGCCCAAGGAGGCGATTGGGACGGTTCCCTCACCTTGACCGGCGCCCTTACCGAAGGCGCTCCCGGTCTGGGAATGCACGTCCGCAGCGAAGGCGGCCGCGTGGTTTTGACGACCACCGCCAATCCCCTGACCGGCCCGGCGGTGTTCTCCGGCAGCGGCATCACGGTAATTCCCGCGTTGGCCGACGGCGGCGCGCCGAGCACGATTGGCGCTGCGAGCAGCGCGAGCACGAACCTCGTTCTTTCGGGCGGTCAAATCCACTATACCGGACCGTCGATCGCGATCGACCGTTCCTACATGGTGACTGCGCCCACCGGCTCCGTGACGAGCTATTCGGGAATCAAGGTCGATAATAAACTCACGCTGACGGGGGACGTGGACTCCACGGGCGGTGAATTCTGGAAAACGGGCTTGGGTACGCTGACCTACGCCAATCCCACCGCGCACGATAACGTTCTATCTTCCCAGTTTCTCGTCGCCGAAGGCCCCGCCGCCATTACCGACGGAAGCTACAGAACGCTGGAATGGGCCGACGTCGGCACGCGCGGCGCAAAGGCGTCGCTGGCGATGTCCGGCGACGCCCAGTTGAACGTGGCCACCACTTTGGCCGTAGGAGCGTTTTCCAACGGCGTCGGATCGCTCGCCATGTCGGACGATTCCGTCCTCACCACCGGAGATTGGCTCCAAGTGGGCTGGAGGGAGAATTTCGCGACTGGAAAGCTCGACATGAGCGGCAATGCCAAAATAACCACGGGCGGAGCATTCTGGGTCGGCAACTACGCATGGACCGACGGCTCTTCGCCCACGGGCACCGTGACGATGAACGATTTTGCCGAGATCGTCGTGAACTCGGAGTCCTTCCTCGGCCGCTGGGGCGGCACGGGGACGTTAAACGTCCACGACCAAGCCACGGTTACCATTCATGGCTGGTTCGGCGTGGGCGACAACTGGGGCGATGATCCGAATGGCGTAACCGGGACCGGCACGGTTACCATCGACGGCGCAGGCTCCTCCCTCGATTGCGATGGCGCGGTGGATTGGACCGCCGATTATCCCGCGCTGCCGATCTTCGGCATCAGCATCGGCGTGGAGGGGGGCAACGGCGTGTGGAATCAAAACGCCGGCACGACCACCAACGCCAAAGCGGTTCTCGTCGGCGATACCGATATTTGGGGTTCCCCCAAGCGCGGAAACGGCACGCTGAATTTGAACGGCGGCACTTTCCTCGCACCGGCGCTTTCGGCCGGCCGCACCATCGCCGGGCAAGAATCGCAGACGATCGCCGCGATCAACTTCAACGGCGGCGTTTTGAAAGCGACGGCTTCCAGCACCGATTTCATCGGCAACCCCTACAACGCCGCGCTGACGGTCAACGTTCGGGAGGGCGGCATGAAGTTCGATACGAACGGTTTCAACGACACCATCACCAAGGCGTTGAACCATGCCGGCACCTCCCCGGACGGCGGTTTGACCAAACAAGGCAGCGGCATTTTGACGTTGACGGGCCCGATCGGCTACGACGGCGCGACCGTGGTCGAGGCCGGCCGGTTATCGATCGATAACGGTCTGACGACGACCCTGAGCACGGTTTCCGGCGGGGGCGCGTTTTCCGTCGGCAATACGAATGCCGCCACGGTGGTGAACGCCGCCTCGATTACGACGAACGAGTTGACGATCGGCGGCGGTTTCTTCGCCGCCGCGTCGGCCGGCAGCTTCCCGGAAGCCGCAACGGGGGTTCCGGTAGTTTACCACGGCACCAAGTACGGATTGGCCCTCGGAAGCGCCGTGCCCGAACCCGGCACGCTCGTTTTGTTGGCGTTGGCCGGCTTGGGCGCGGTTCTGGCCTGGCGTCGGAAGTAGCGTTGGCGCGAATTCGACGTTTCCCTCTCGCGACCCGCCTTCGGGCAGCGTCGGGAGATATGCGATTAAAACCCTCAGCCCCCGATTCCTTGCGAGTCGGGGGTTGTTTTTTTAGGCGCCCTCGGTTTTTGCGCACCTCTGAAAGATTGAGGGTAAGCGTTCACGCCCCGGTCAGGGACTGGTCCATTTTTCGGCGTGAAAACGTATTTTGCGGACAAACGGTAGGCCGAAAACATGGACCTGTCCCCTTCCCGCGGCGCAAGGGGGACAGTCCCATTTTTGCGGCGATTAAGCACATTTACGGCACTATCATCTTTTGCGCCGCAAAAATCGGGACAGTCCCCTGTGAACGGTTACGAGAATCGGATCCCGCTCCCTCTTGGAAATGAAGATAAATATCCATTTTAGATCGGACAACAGCCTACTTCTGGCCGAAAAAACGAGATTTTCGCAATTTGCTGTTGTTTAGATGCAATCGAAAAATCCATCTATTATTGTCAGAAAATCCATTGTGCTATTGTCGGCCCTGCTCATAATGAACGAATCGTCCGCATTTTCTTCTCGTTATCCCGAACATTGCTCGAATTAGATGCGCGATGAGCGCGGTCGAAGACGCGGCGGAGTTATTTCCCGGATAATTTTGCGCGCCCAAGCGGCCGCCGGCAGCGTGGAAGAGGTTCAAGGCAGCGCAACCTCGCAGAGCGGGGATACCCCGGCCACGGAGGGAAGTTCGCCGGAATCGAGTCCCGTCGCGCAGGGAATGCGCGGCGTTATTTTCACTGAGGATTCCTTCGTTCAGCGGCATTTCGCCACATCTTTTTTGGAGGTTACGGTTATGATTTTCAACCGAAAAGTCCTGGCTTCCGGCATCCTGTCGGTTGCGGTTTTCGCCGCGACGGCAGCGCTCGACGCGGCGGTGGTAACTTGGACGGGCGGGGGCGCCGCCGATTTCAACGATCCCGCGGCATGGGGTTCGAATCCCAGTTTGCCGGCGGCCGGAGACGAGGTCGATATTTACGGCGCCACGGCGGCGAACGTTACGGCGGATTTCACCAACAATCCCCTGGGGTACATCTACGTCGGGACCGGCTCCAATGCGGGCACGGTCAATCAAAGCGCGGGCAAGCTTCAATTCACCGGCGCGTTCGCCGCCAGCCAATCCTACCAGGGAACGTACAACATGACCGGCGGCTCGATCGTCAAGAGCAACGGCGCCGCGGGAACCTTCCGCGTCGCCAATTTCAATAGCGACGCGGTCGGCAATTCCATCGGCACGATGACCATGAGCGGCCTCGGCGCCGGCGCCGCGACGATCAGCCTCGTCAACGCGCCCATCGCGGCGGGAAATTCCAAAGGCACGACTTCGACCAGCATCGGCCGACTTACGATGAACGGCGACTCGCGCATCGAAACCGACAACGCATTCAGGGTCGCCGCCGCCGGGGGCACGGGCGTGCTGATCATGAACGACAACGCCTCGATTTATCGCTACAACGAAAATAACGCGCACTTCAACGTCGGCGAAGGAAACGGCACGCTGATCATGAATGGAAATTCGCGGATCAACATCCGTTCCGGCGTTTTCTACATCGGCGGCGCGGCGGCGGCGGCGGCCTATGCCTCCACGTCCGGGGCCACGGCAATGCTGAACGACAATTCCTATCTGGAGACCAACAACGCCTTCTTTACCGGCGGTTACGGCATCGCCGGCAATTTCACGATTAACGGCGGCACCGTGTACTCGAAGCGGCATGCCAACACGGCGCTGGCCTACGCCGGCCCGCAAGGTTCGTACGGCGTGATCAACATGCTCGACGGCAAATTCATCGATTACGCGGCGGCGGCCATCGGCGCCACGGCCGCTTCCTCCGTCGCGCCGATCGGCGTCTTGAACCTCAACGGCGGCGTTTTTCAAACGCCTGCGATCATTACCGGCAGTTCGACCACCGCGGGCGCCCTCGCCACGCTGAACCTCAACGGCGGGATTTTGCAGGCCAATACCGACACCGGCGAATCGCCTTCCAGCGGCTTGATTTATCAAGCTTCGGGAGGCACTGGCATTCCCTTGCTGGTGAACGTGATGGAGGGGGGCGCGAAGATCGACACGAACGGGCATTTCGTTTCGGTGATGCTCCCCTTGAATGCTCCCGCGGGCAACGGTGTTTTCGGTCCCAGCGATCCGAAAATCATCCCCATGACGGCGGGCGGCTCTTACGTCGGCGTCCCCGCGGTGAAGATCACCGGAGGCGATGGTCAAGGCGCCAGCGCCATCGCCGTCATGGGAACCGGCGCCAACGCCGACAAGATCGATCACTTGCTGCTCACGAGTCCGGGCGTGAATTATTCGAGCGCCCCGACGATTTCCATTCTCGGCAGCGGCTCCGGCGCGGTCGTGGGGAGTTTCAACCTCAGCGCCGTTCCCACCACCGGCGGCTTGACGAAGCTCGGCGCCGGCGATCTTCGCTTGGCGGCGATGAACACATACCTTGGCGATACGATCGTCCAAGAAGGGCAACTCACCTTTTCCACCGGCAGTTCGCTCCCCGCGACGAACAAGATCATCGTGAAGAATGGCGCTATTTTGAGCGGGAGCACGATCAATGTCTTGCCCGTCGCGACCGCCGAAGCCGGCGCGACCGTCGCTCCGGGACCGGGAAATCTCACCCAGATGGGGACCTTAAAAATCGATAGCTTGGACTTGAAGAATAATTCCCGTCTGCGCTTCAAAGCGCAGGGCGGCCTGATGCAGGAAACCGATTACCTCTTCGTGCAGAGTTCGCTGACTCAAACCGGCACGGCGGTATTCGACATCTTGCCCTTATCTCCGGGCACCGGCGCACTGCCCATCTTGCCGTACTTTTCGAACGTCGTGATGGGCTGGACCGCCTCGGTGAGCACTCCGCTCAATTTGCTGCCCTCCGTGGACAGCATTTTCACTTCCTCGGTCGATATCGCCAGCACGACCGCGAACGTGACGCTCGGATTCACCGACCTATCGGGCGGAAACCAATGGAGCGGGGCTTCGAGCACCGCCTATAGCAATCCCGCCAACTGGACCGGTTCGAGCGCGCCGAACGGCGACAATCAGCGCGCCCTGTTGGCCGGTTCCAGCGGCGGCGTCGTGATGCTCGACAATTCCTTGGGCGGCGACTTGAAATTGAGCACGTTGATGATCGACTGCCCCGCGCCTTTCACGCTGAATTCCGATTCGGCGGGCTATAAACTCGTTTTGGAGTCGTCGATCGCCGAAAAGGCCCAAATCACGATGATGCAGGGCAACCACGTCATCAATGCCGATATTCTGATGAACGATCCTGCGCTGTTCAACGTTTACGATGCCGCGACGTACGTGCAGCCGCGAATACTGCTTACGCCGACGAATTCCTTGACCGTGAACGGCAAAGTCAGCGGCTCCCAAAGCTTGACGCACGCCGGCGGCGGCATCTTGGAATTGGCCGGGACCGGCAACGATTACACCGGCGCGACGGTCATTCTCGGCGGATGGCTGAAAGCCGCCAAGCTCGACAACGGCGGCCTTAACAGTTCGATCGGCAAATCCTCCGCCGATCCCGCGAATTTGCTGCTCGGCGGGACCTTGGAGTACACGGGAACCGCCGACGTGGTTACCGATCGCGGATTCACCGTCTATAATCCCCTGGGAGGTTTTCCCAGCGCGATGATTAAGACCGGCGCCAATTTGACCATCGGCGGGAAGATCGCCGTAGCGGGTTATAACTGCGCGTTGATGCTGCAAACGGAGCCGGGCAAGACGCTGACCTTCAATAATCCGAACTCCGACAACGTGCTCGCGCAAGGCGACGTGCGCGTGGAGCAGGGGCGCGTGGTTTTCGACGGCGGAGCGGCCTCGAAATACACGATCAAGTTATCGGCCAAAACGGCCGCCTCGGATCCCGTCTTCGCCGGCAGCGCGAATCCGTCTTGGCTCGCCGTCGGCGACGCCACCGCCAAGCAGGCCGTTTTGGAGGTCAAAAGCGGCACGATCGACGTCAGCGGCCCCGTCAATATCGGCCAAGGCAACAGCGACGGCTCGGCGACCGTGCTCGAGCCGGAGTTGATCCTCTCCGGCGGGAGCGCCTCGCAGCCCACCACGATCGACGCCACGTACGTGGAAATGGGCTGGAATATCGGAAACATTTCGGGTTTCCTGGTGCGTCCGAAGTTGACGATGAGCGGCTATTCGCAGATCATCACCCACAACTCGGGTACGACGTGCTGGTTCGGCGAATCGGCCGGCGCCGAGGCGATCGCGACGCTGTCGGATCATGCGTTTTTGGACAGCAACGGCGGCATCGACATGGCCACCGCCGCCGGCTCCTCGGCGGTCGTCACCTTAAACGATTCGAGCATCCTCCAATCCGACATCGGCGCGACCAATATCGGCAATGCCGGCACCGCGACCGTGAATGTCAATGGTTCGGCGGTCCTCAGGGCCGTCGAATTGGACGTGGGAAGAGCCAACACGGGCGTAGGCTCCCTGTACCTCAACGGCGGCACGGTCAGCACGAACGCCGCGACCGTAGTCGGCGGGAATGGCGCCGGGACCACCGGCGCTTACGGCTACGTGCGAATCAACGGCGGCGCGTACGACCACAAAGTCGGCAATTTCGTGATCGGCAATTACGGCGTCGGCGTCGTGGATCTCATCGGCGGCACGTTGAACGTTCCCACCAACGGCTGGTACGGGAACATTGCGAACTCTTCCGGTTGCTTGAACCTTGCCGGCGGCACGGCGAACCTGAGCCTCATCAGCCGCGTGGGCAATAATGCCTACGGACGGATCAATCAATCGGGGGGAACGCTCAACCTGGCGGCCGACGCTTATTTCGACGTCGGCACCGTGGGCACGGGCGTGGGGCTGCTGAACTTTACCGCCGGGGCATGCACCACGGCGGGCGGCGGGACGCCGAGTTGGATTCTCGGCAATGCGGGCATCGGCGAGATGAACGTCAGCGGCTCGGCCGCCGTCAACAACGTGTACCGGATTACCCTCGGAAATGCGGCAACCACCGGTTCCGGCGTCCTGAATTTAGGGGCCGTCAACAATAGCGCGGCGACCGACGGCGTCCTCGCCGCGGGCACTCTTCAGAAAGGCGCCGGCGCGGGAGTGGTCAACTTTCACGGCGGCGTGCTCAAGGGCGCCCGCGCGTCTTCGACCGACTGGGTGAAGGGCTTGACGGCCTACGTCTATAAAGACGGGGCCAAGATCGACACCGCCGGTTACGACAACACCATCGCCACCACGACCTTGGCCGCTCCCACGGGCCAGGGCCTGAAAACCGTTACCCTCGGCGACTTCGGCTCCGGCTACAAATCCGCGCCGCTGGTGCAAATCGCGACGACTTCCGGCCCCGGCCGCGGAGCGACCGCCGTGGCCGCGGTGGACCTCAATCCCGCCAATCCGACTTTCGGCCAGATTACGGGGATCACCATCACGAATCCCGGCGTCGATTACGACGCCACGAGCGCGCTGTCGTTCACCTTCCTCGGCGGCGGCGGGACCGCTCCGGCGGCCGTTCCCACGATCGTCTTGGAAAACAACACTTCCGGCGGATTGACGAAAATGGGAGCCGGTATTTTGACTTTGAGCCTTGCTCCGACCTACACCGGCAATACCTTCGTCAACGAAGGCACGTTGACCTTCGGCACACCGTTAAGCACCCCGACCGCCGCCGTCTCGGTCGCGGTAGGCGCGACGCTCAACGCCCCTTCCATCGTGGCGAATTCGCTGAATATCGGCGTGCCGATGCAAGCCGCCGCGGCCGTGCCCGAACCCGGCACGCTCGTTTTGTTGGCGTTGGCCGGCTTGGGCGCGGTTTTGGCCTGGCGTCGGAAGTAGCGTTGGCGCGAATTCGACGTTTCCCTCTCCCGACCCGCCTCGGGCAGCGTCGGGAGAGATGCGATTAAAATCCTCAGCCCCCGATTCCTTGCGAGTCGGGGGTTGTATTTTTGGCGCCTTCGGTTTTTGCGCACCTCGGGAAGATTGAGGTTTCGAGGATTTGAATTATGCCATGTTTTCACACTTGAGCAAGGTTTTCGGGATGTATCGGTTTATGGCGCGCAAAGACGCAAAGGCGCAAAGAAAATTGGTTCTCCGCCAACTTTGGGGAAAATGGTGGTGGATAAGCAATTCACATACAAATGGCGCATCAGAAAGGTTGCTGTAAGTGCCTTATACACAAGTATTTAGAGGCATTTACGGATATATGGGAATAAAGTCCATTACCCAAACTTGGCGGAGAGCTTCTATTGTTTCACATCTTTTCCGGGCTTACAAAGTGCGATTTGCACCCAGGAGAACTGCAAAGTCCCGACACGAAGGGGACAGGTCGATGTTTTCGGGCAACCGTTTTCCGGTAAAATGCGTCTTTTCACCGAAAAATGGACCAGTCCCCGGACTTTGCAGTTCTCCTGGATTTGCACCCTGCCCGCATTGTCAAAGGCAATTGATCTTGTTATAGTAATGGGTTTCCCGAAGTCCGCCAAAATGTCCCCTTGAAGTCGAGGGGCCGGAACTTCGGGCGGGATCGGTCTTGGATGGCTCGACTTCCGAGCAGTCATTGTCCTCTCCGCCGCGAGAGAATCAGCCGCCCCAAGCGGTTTCTGCTCCGAAGAATCTCTACCGCTACCTCCAATCCCTCGTCGCAAACCCCCAACCCCTAACCCCCCATTTTATGGTCAATCGCAACCTCATTCGATCGTTGGATCTTTCGGAAAATGAATGGCAACTCGAGATCGACTCGGCATCCGAGGGCAAGACCGCCGACGAGATCGACTGGACGACGCAGGAGATGGACCTGAACCAGATCGTCCAGGGCCGCGTGCTTCGCGTGGAAGGCGACGTGGTGCTGGTCGATGTCGGCTACAAGAGCGAAGGCATCATCTTCCGCAGCGAGTGGGAAGAAGGCGAGAGCCTGCCCGAACCGGGCACCATCGTCAAGGTCCTGATCGAAGACGTCGAGGATATTCACGGCCTGGTCGATGACTCGCGGGGCATGATCACGCTCAGCAAGCGCAAAGCCGAGAAGATCGAAGCCTGGCTGAAGGTCATGGAGATGGTCAAGGAGGGCGACGTCGTCACCGGCCTCGCCACGCGCAAGATCAAGGGCGGCCTGCTGGTCGATATCGGCGTGAACGTGTTTCTGCCGGCGAGCCAGGTCGATATCCGCCGCCCCTCGGACATCGGCGACTACATCGGCCGCGTGATTCAGTGCCTGGTGCTGAAGATCGACGAAGCGCGGCGGAACATCGTCGTCAGCCGCCGCGCGCTGATCGAAGCCGAGCGTGCGGAGAAGAAGGCCCAATTGCTGGCCGAGTTGGAAATCGGCAGCCGCCGCAAGGGAATCGTCAAAAATCTCGCCGAGTTCGGCGCGTTCGTCGATCTGGGCGGGATCGACGGCCTGCTGCACATCACCGACATGAGCTGGGGGCGGATCAACCATCCGTCGGAGATGCTGACCATCGACCAGGAAATCGAAATCGTGATCCTGCACATCGATTACGAGAAGGAGAAGATCGCCCTGGGCCTGAAACAGCGGATGCCCAGCCCGTGGGAAAGCGTCGAATCGAAGTATCCCATCGGCGCGAAGATCAAGGGCGAAGTGGTCAACGTGATGACCTACGGCGCGTTCGTGAAGATCGAGGAGGGCGTCGAGGGCCTGGTGCACATCAGCGAGATGTCGTGGACCAAGCGCATCAGCCATCCGAACGAGTTGGTGCAGCCCAACCAAACGATCGAAGTGGTGGTGTTGAAGATCGACAAGGACAAGCAGGAAATTTCGCTGGGCATGAAGCAGACCCAGGAAAATCCGTGGGACAAGGTGGTGAACCTCTATCCGCCGGGCGCGTTGGTCAAGGGCACGGTGCGGAACTTGACGAACTACGGCGCGTTCATCGAGATCGAGGAAGGCATCGACGGCCTGCTGCACGTGAGCGACATGTCGTGGACCCGCAAGATCAGCCACCCCAACGAAATGGTGGAGAAGAACCAGGTGCTCGAATGCCGCGTGCTCTCGGTCGATCAGGACCGCCGCCGCATCGCCTTGGGTCTGAAGCAATTGACCGACGATCCGTGGCTGACCGACATCCCCGGCAAGTACCAGCCCGGCCAGATCGTCTCCGGCCCGGTGACGAAGATCACGAATTTCGGGGTGTTCGTCGGGTTGGAGAACGGGCTGGAGGGCCTGCTGCACATTTCGGAATTGGCCGATCACAAGGTTGACAATCCCGAAGACGTGGTGAAGGTCGGCGAGGTGATCGAGGTCAAGGTGCTGCGCGTCGATCCCGACGAACGGAAGATCGGCCTTTCGCGGAAGCGCGTGGAATGGGCCGAGGAAGCCGTGGCCGAAGGCGGCCCGTCGAAGGGCGAAGGCGGCTCGGCGGCGACGATCGACCCCAGCGAACTCAAGGGCGGCATCGGCTCCGGCAGCGGCCCGCTGTTCAAGTCGTTCACGCCCGCCCCGGCCGAACCGGCCGCGGTTGCCGAAGCTGCGCCGAGCGATGCTCCAGCCTCCGAATCGCAATCCGCACCGCAAGAGTAGCGGTCCTGCAAATAATATTTAACGGGTGCCATGCCCACGCTTGTCGTGGGCATGAGAATCGCCGGAAAACACTGCAACATGCCCACGACAAGCGTGGGCATGGCACCCGAACCTGCCATTTAGTGTTTGACGGACCAGTAGCCATGAAACACCTCCCCCGAATCCTATTGGTTTTGCTGGCGTGTAGCCTGGGGTTGTCCACGGCATGCGCGGCCGAACAGATTTTCGACATTCGCGACCAGGGCGCCGTTCCCGACGGCAAAACGCTCTGCACGGCCGCGATCCAAAAGGCCATCGACCGTTGTGCGGACGCAGGCGGGGGGACGGTTTACCTTCCGCCGGGCATCTGGCTCAGCGGCACGATCGAGCTGCGCAGCGGAGTAGCGCTGAAACTCGAAGCCGGCTGCCGCTTGCTGGGCAGTCCGAATCTCGAGGATTATCCTCCACGAGTCTCCAAAGTCCCCACCTACACGGAGAAATACACCGCCCGCAGCCTGATCCATGCCGCCGACGTGGAGAATGTGGCGATTTGCGGCCGGGGGACGATCGACGGCAATGCCTCGAAGTTCCCCATCAACGGCCGCCTGCGCCGCCCGTTCGGTATCCGCATGATCGGGTGCCGGGACATTCTCGTGGAGGATGTTACGCTCCGCGATTCGGCCATGTGGATGCAGCATTATTTGGCCTGCGAACGGGTGCGGATCCGCCGCATTTCGGTGTACAATCACACCAACATCAATAACGACGGCTTGGACATCGACGGCTGCCGCGATTTCGTGGTTTCGGACTGCGTCATCGACACCGACGACGACAGCATCGTGCTGAAAAGCAGCGGCGACCGCAAGTGCGAAAACGTTACGGTTGCCAATTGCGTACTCAGCAGCCATTGTGCCGCGCTGAAGTTGGGCACGGAATCCAGCGGCGGCTTCCGCAACATTACGTTTTCGAACTGCGCGGTGTTTGCGCCCCGCGGGACGACGCGCGTCGGGAAGGACCCTGCGAATGCCCAGTACCGCCGCGGCGGCACCGGCATCAATCTCGGCATGTACGACGGCGCCGCGCTGGAAAACGTAACCGTCTCGAACATCACCCTCGACGGCGTGCGGTCGCCGATCGTGGTGCATCTGAACGATCGGGGGCGGATGTACCGCGACGACCTGCCCAAGCCGGCGGTGGGTATCCTGCGGAACGTCATCCTAAGCAACATCGCGGCGACCGACGCCAAGGCGGCCATTTCGGTCTCCGGCCTTCCCGGCCGGCCGATCGAGAATCTGCAACTGAGCAACATCCACGTAACGCTCGCGAAGGGCGAAGACGAGCAAGCATCGGGTCTGATTTGTCGAGACGTGGCGGGCTTGAAAATCCGCGACGTGTGCATCCGCACCGACCGTTCCGAACTCAACAACGCCGTTACCGGCGTGAAAGGCCTGCTCCTCGACGGACTCGACGTGCAGTTGGCCGGCGGCGCGACCCCCGCACTCAAGCTGCAAGATTGCCCCGGAGCGGTCGTCCGCAACTCGGTCCATTTCCGCGTGGAAACACCGGACGAAAGCCGTAAATAACTTCGCACGATTCCGTTCCCATGCCGCTCGCTTATCGACAAGCCGCCGATCTGCTCCACGACTGGACGAAAACCGAATCGCTCCTCAAGCACGCCCGCGCGGTGGAGATCGTCATGCGGGCGGCGGCCGCGAAATACGGCGGAGCGGACGCGAATCCCGAAACCTGGGCCATCGCCGGGCTGATCCACGACGCCGACTACGAGCAATGGCCCGACGGGCATCCGCGGCGGACCGTCGATTGGCTCCGCGAGCGGGGCGAGGAGGAACTCGCCTACGCCGTTTCCTTCCACCAGACCGCCTGGGGCCTGCCGCCGAAATCCATTCTGGATAAATGCCTGCTGGCCTGCGACGAGTTGGCGGGCTTCGTCGTCGCCTGCTGCCTCGTCCGGCCCGAGGGCATCGCCACGCTCGAGGCGAAAAGCGTCAAGAAGAAACTCAAGGACAAGGCCTTCGCCGCCAAGGTCGATCGGGAGATCATCCGACAAGGGGCGGAACTTCTCGGCGTCGATCCGGGCGAACACATTCAGTTCGTCATCGACGCGCTCAAGCCGCACGCGGAGGAATTGGGGGTTGGTCGAAAACCGGCCTGAACCACTTTTTTGGCGCGGCCCGCGACGGATCGCATTACTGCGCGCACCGGAATCCCACGTTTTGCGCGGAATCGTCCGGCGCGCGCGCCGCGCGGGCGAAAACCGTGTAACCCTCGAAAAAGTCTTCGGGACAGAGCCAGGAGCCGCCGCGGACCACGCGCTCGCGACCTTCGCCGGGGCCGGGCGGATTTTCCCGCCGGCTCGCGGCGTAATAGTCGTCGGCGAACCAGTCGCCGCACCACTCCCAGACGTTGCCCGACATGTCGTAGAGGTGAAAGCGATTGGCCGGAAAAGATTTCACCGGGGCCAGCGCCGAAAAGCCGTCGGCGGCCGGGGCCTTGTCGAGCTGCCGGTAGTTGGCCAGGTAGCGGCCGTCGGGCGTCTCCTCGCGGCCCCAGGGATAATCGGCGTCGCGCAGTCCGCCCCGCGCGGCGTATTCCCACTCGGCCTCGCTCGGCAAGCGCTTGCCCGACCAGCGGCAGTAAGCCTGGGCGTCGAGCCAGGAGACGTGAACCACCGGCCAGTCGTCCTTGCCGTCGAGCGTGGTGTCCGGCCCGCCGGGATGCCGCCAATCGGCCTTGGGGCATTTTTCCCACTGCTCCTTTTCCAGATCGTACACCCGCGAGAAGCCGCGCTGCTCGGCCGTGGTAACGTGGCCGGTTCGACGGACGAAATCGGCGAACTGCCGGTTGGTTACCTCGTGCTCGTCCATCGCGAACTCTTCGACGACCACCTCGTGGGCGGGGCGCTCGGCCGGCTTGGCGGAGGCGTCGTTGCCCATCCGAAACGCGCCGCCGGGAATCGAAACCATGCCCCCCAGCGCGCGGTCGGGCGCGGTTTGGCCGCTGCCGGACCCTCGATAAAACCAAAGATAAAAAAACCAGTTCACGGCCAAGAAGGCCAAGAGCAGCAATCCGGCGAAGATCCATTTTCGTCGCATTTTTAATTGCAAATTGGTAATTGCAAATTTGAAATATCAAATTGCAAATTGAACAATCACGCTATCCCCTATCCCCTATCCCCTATCCCCTATCCCCTATTCCCTATCCCCTACTCCTTCCGCCGCTTTCGCAATTCCCGGCTGGCGATTTCCAGCAGGCGGCGTTCCTGTTTGGTGAGGCTGCTTTCGCCCTGTTGGTTGATTTTGTCCAGAATTCGATCCACCTCGTCAATCAAATCGAGCGGTTCGGAATCGTCGGCTTTGGGCTGGTGGACGCGAAGTTTCGGCTGGGAGAGGTATTTCGGCACCCGCCGCAAGCCTTGAAAGAGATTGCCCAGGTTCCAACGGCCGCGAAAATAGAGATAGGCGAAGGCGATGCCCGTCAGATGCACGCTCCAAGCGATATGGCTTCCGTCCTTCGGCGATTGGAACGACAATCCGATGTTTCCCGCGATCATCAATACGCCCACCACCCAAGCCTTGATGGGAATGGGGATTGGGAACATCAGCATCGTGGCTTGGGGATTGCGGAAAATGAAGAGCATCACCACGGCGGAAACCGCGCCCGACGCTCCCAACAGGATGCTTATCGGCTTATCCGCCCGGAAGACGAGCAGCGGATCGAAGATCATCATGCCCACCGCCCAAATCAGGGAACAAGCCAGAATCGCCGTCATATAAAAGCGGAGATATTCCTTTTGGCCGTACATTTCTTCCACGGTCCGGCCCAGAAAAAAAAGGCCTAGCATGTTGAAGAAAATATGGCCCATGCTGGCGTGGGCGAAGCCGTAAGCGATAAACTGCCACCACAGCCAAGGCCGCGCGATCGTGTAGTTCGAGATCGAAAGATGCTCGGTCAGCCACCCCAGATCGTTGGGATCCTTGGGATTATTGGGAGGGAAAAAAAGAAAATTCAGCAGAAAAAGCGCGACGTTGGCGATAATCAGCGCAACGGTCATCGACTGCACCGCGGGAAAAGGGGATCCGCGCCGCTCTTGCTCGTATTCGTCCCGAAGATAGTCGCGATCGTAGATACCCAAGCCGTTACTTTTCCCCGCTGGCGTTTTGGGCCATGGCGCGGGTGCGGGCGTCGATCAGCCGCGTCGCCTCCAATTGCAATTGGGCGATCCGGCCGGCCATGGCCTTGTTTTTCGCGATCGTCTCGTCGATCATGCCTTTGATTATAGCGATTTTATCGGTCAAGAGTTTGAGCAGGCCGCCCTGCAATTGGCCGTCGCGGTAGGCCGCCACGTCGTCGCGCTCTTTTTCCTTCTTGGCCAACAGCAATTTCAGCGCGGCGATCCGATTTTGGGCGAACTGCACTTGCTGTTGGGCGTCGGCCAGCCCCTCATCGACCAGCGCCTTGTCGCGCTTCGCGGATTCGATCTCATCGACGAGAACCGTGAATTGCCGCCGCGCGTGATCGAGCAACTGGGCGTAGTCGCGCAACGGGCGGACGTATTTCTTCGTGTCGCGGTCGATCCGCTCCTTGGGGTCCTGCTGCTCGTCGGCGGGCTTGTCGTCCTTCACGTATTCGGTGAGCGACTCGGCGGGAAGCATCGCCTTCTTCTGCTCGTCGGTCAACGTAGCGAACGCTTCGTGTTTGTCCCGCGGCAGCACGTTGTAGAACGACCACGGCCCGCGCGACTCGCTCAACTTCTTCATCTCGAGCGGGGTGAGCGGGTAGGCCGGTTGCAGCGCAATTTGCCGTTCGTCGGCCTTCGTCACGTTGAATTCGCCCATGTATCGGCCCGCAGAATTCGCCGTCGGCTCCTCGAAGGCGAACAGCGTGCCGCTGGCGGGAATGCCGTGCGGGATCGGCGAATCGACGGCCGCGACGACCGTGGCGTTCGCCCTATTCACCTGCACCGCGCAGTTCGACCAGATTTGCGGTCGATCGACCAGCCAGGGGTGCAAAACGCGCCGCACCTCGGCGATCTCCGCCTTCAATTGACGATTCTGCCCCCGGAAACCGGTTTTCGCGCCTTCGTCGCCGATGCTCTTCTGAAGCTTTTGCGCGGTACCCAACCAATAGGAATGCGTGCGCAGCGACCGCGCGGCCAGAATCAGGAAGCCGATCGAGGCCAGTCCAATCAACCCTAGCAAAACTTTGTTCCAAATATACATGCGATGCAGTGGCTGGATGCGGGGAGGCGGTTTTCGATTTTTTGCGATAAAACACTCGGCCCGGGCACGATCGATTTATTCCACAAACTTGATGATATTCGGGCTTTCATGGGGAGTCAAGCATTATCTCAAGTCTCCCCGAGCGGGTTGCGGAAAGAAAAACAGCAATCGCCGTGCGCAGCAAAGAAAAAACGCCGAATTACCCATTTTGGGTGGGTTAATTCGGCCGCAATTCCCCGAAATCGCGAAAGATCGTGCGGTTCATGCCGATTTGTCTGCCCGCCAACTGGATAATCTCCTCCTCTTGGGCATGGCGGGGCTGAAATCGGACCGTTTTTTCGAAAACCAATCGAACCGTTCCGATTCTTAAAAGCATCCGCGCGTGGCGGAAAATCGACGCGCTACGGGGCATGGTTCAAAAGTAGGACAGGTTTCCAACCTGTCTTTTGACGCAGATATGGTTTTTACGAGAAATCCGATGACAGGTTGGAAACCTGTCCTACGAATGAACGGATTTTTGAACCATGCCCGCTACGGGTCGTAAAGCTCCGGAAAGACCTCTTCGGGCAATCCGTGGCGGCGAAGGGCGGCGCGGAGTTTCGCGAGGAACTCGAATTTGTAATTCGCCACCGTCTGCTCGGAAAGGCCCAACCGGTCGGCGGCTTCCTTGTTCGGCCGGCCGCGGACGAAGAGCAACTCGGCCGTTTTGATCTTGTCCCACTGCTTCTGATTCCTCCAAAGCTCGATCTGCTCGCCCAGCACCGCGACCAGGGCGTCTTCCTCGAGCCGCTTGCGTTCGCCGCTGCGGGCGATGCTGCTCGCCGGCCGGCCCGGCCCCACCGGCTCCCAGTCGCTGCCGCTGCCCGCGTCGGGCACGAGCGGCAAGGTCGGCCGCCGCCCCTCGCGGCGCAGATGATCGGTCAGCTTGTGCGCGGCGATGGAGAAGAGATAGCTTTCCAGCGGCCGCCGCTTGTCGAAATTCGGCAGGCTCGTGAGGAAGCCGATGAACGTCTCCTGGACCAGGTCCTCCGCGGCGGCGCGGTTTTTCACCCGGCTTTCGACGAAGGCCGTCAAACGCCCCTCGAAGCGCGCGATCAATTCGTCCCACGCCGCCGACTCCCCGGCGCGGATCCGCTCGACTAGCAGTTGGTCAGATTCGCTGGTGAGCATCATCCCCGCGCCGTTTAGCCCCCGCGTCCTCGCGGGGGCGTTGCCGTGGAAAGCATATTGCCATATCGCCCCCGCGAGGACGCGGGGGCTAAACGGGATTAAACAAAACCAACGAAAAATAAATCAAAACGACTTTTCGCGAATAATTCAACCCCTCACCGCAATCGCCGCCGCGGCGGCAATCGATAGTATGACGGCCAAGAGGGCCGTCCGCAAGATGCCGCGGCGCTTTCCGCCGGTGGCCAGATCGATTTTTAGATAGCCCCAAACGGCCGAGAGCAATAAAAATCCCGTGCCGAACGAGAATCCAAACGGCACCAGGCGGCGGCCGACGAGGGCTTGCCGCTGGGCGGCCTCGATTAAATCCTGCGCTTTGCGGTCGATGAGGACGCGGGCGTGCAGAATCTGCATTTCGCCCTGCGAGGTGTTCCGCCTTTCCACCCAGCGATCGACGACGAGATTTTCCAACACGTGCGTCGGGAGGCGAATCCCGCCGATGGCGTTGGGCACGAGGATTTCCACGTACGGATCGACCGCCTTTCGCTGCACGCATTCCGCCAGCGCGGCCTCGCATTCCACGGGCGTCGCGAAGGGATCGCCCACCGCGTCCGCGTAATAATCGGAACCCTCGCGATGCAACGGCCGATCGACCCAGGCCGGCTTTTCCGGCAACGCCGGGGCGATAACGGTGGTCGCCGGCCGGCTATCGGCGGGCGCTTCGGCCGGCGGCGAAACCTTCTCCGCCGAAGGAGCCGTTTCCTGCTCCGCTTTCGCCGCGAGATTTCGCCACGCCTGGGGGTCTTCGAGGATCGTCTTCGCCAGAACGCGGCTGAGCGCGTCGATCAACCGCGCCGATTCCGCCGTCAGCGCCTTGTCGAGCGGCTGATTTTCCTCCGCCGCGGCGGGCGGATTCTCTCGCACGGCCGAATCGTACGCTTCCGGGGGTGCTTGCTGATTTGTCGGATCGACCGCGCCGCGCTGAAATTCGTCGCTCGAATCGGGCAACTGTCGCCGCCTTCCCGATTCGTTCATTTGCCGTATCACCGTGGCGTCGTCCCGGGGGAGCAACCGGCGCGGGGACATCACGACGCGATCCGTGCGAACCCAAAAGAACGCCGCCGCAAGGGGCAGCAGGATCAGCGGTACGCCCACGACAATGGCCAGCAGCGTCCAGCCGACCTTCCGCGTGGAAGGCACGGCCAAGAGCGCAATCACCGCCGCCAGCAAGAAGCCGAGAAACAAAACCAAGCCCAAGCCGAGGATCCAAACCGACCAAGTGGTATTATCCATTTTATCTCCTCGCCGCCGCCCGGCATATTTAGCCCCCGATGAATACATCGGGGGCATTGCGGGGGATTTTGCCAACTCCGCCCCTTGCGTGTATTCACGCTTCACCAACGCGGCCCCCCGTGTATTCACGGGGGGCTAAATAAAACTAGCTCCTCGCCGCCGTCCGGCATATTTAGCCCCCGATGAATACATCGGGGGCAATGCGGGGGATTTTGCCAACTCCGCCCCTTGCGTGTATTCACGCTTCATCAACGCGGCCCCCCGTGTATTCACGGGGGGCTAAATAAAACTAGCTCCTCGCCGCCGCCCGGCATATTTAGCCCCCGATGAATACATCGGGGGCATTGCGGGGGATTTTGCCAACTCCGCCCCCCGTGTATTCACGCTTCATCAACGCGGCCCCCCGTGTATTCACGGGGGGCTAAATAAAACTAGCTCCTCGCCGCCGCGCGTTCGCGCGGATGCACCCACGGGCTGGAAAGTTGCACCGAAACCGAAATCGTGGCGGCCAGCAGCGGAAGCCACGGCTGCGGGAAATGCCACAATCCGGCAATGACGCCCGCAATTAGCACCGTTACGACCAGCGACAGAATGCTCAGCCGCGTCGAACGCAGCGGATCGGCCTGCCGCCACCAGCGAATCAACAAGAACAGCGTGCCGAACACGGTAACGTAGGCCGGTAGCAGCGGGGATGCATTCGCGTAAAAGCTCTTGGGCACGAATCCGTTGAAGATCGGACCGAGGTCGTGGTCGTAGGGCAGCTCGATTTGAAAATAGCCGGCGGCGAGCCAGGCCAAAACGCCTAGCCCCAGGCCCAAAACCATCATGAAGAACCGCCGCGGCATCGATTCGCCCTTCGTTCCCTCCCACCATTTGGAGGGAACGAGCACGGTCCAACTGCCGGCCACGCTCATCGCGAACAGCCACGCCAATTGCTCCGCGGCCGGCTCGATGTCGCGAAACGCCAAGGCCATCGCCATTACCGCGGTCATCGCCGCGGCCACCAGCGTACTTAAGAGCATCGAGCCGAGCAGGTCGGCCACGCGCTCCCGCGGCGCGCGGAGCACGAGCGCGGGCAACGATTTTTCGTAATGCCGCCGCCAGTGCTCGCGCTCGCGTTTCGCGGCCTGGGCCGCCATGGGAGGCGCCTGAGCGGGCGCGGCGACCGTTTTCGCCAGTTCGGGCGGCGAAGGGGCGCGCTCCACGGAACTCGCAGTCGCCGTTTTGTTCGCCGGGAGCACCATCCACCGCACGCAGCGATAGATACCGTAAAAAATCAGCGACACGATGCACAGCGGAACCCACATTTGCATGCTCAGCAATAACACCACGATCGCGCCCGAGAGAATCAGGACTTTCGCCGTGGGATTGAGCTTGGCGTTATTCCACTGCTCGACGAGTTTCGTCCAGGCTTCGCGCACGGCGCGGAGGATCGGCTCTTCCTCGATTGCGGTCGCCGCGATGACGGTTTCACTGCTTGCGGCCCTCGCTCCCGGCCCCTCTCCCATCGAGAAATAAGGATTGCCTTTTTCCTGCCCGTTGGCAGTTTGATCTTTCGGCCCTCGACTTCCCGACGGCAAGCGGCCCGTGCCCGGCAGGGCGGCCGGCAACGGCGGCAAGGCGGCCAGGAATTCGTTGGCCGAGCGGTAGCGCCGCTCCGGGTCTTTTTCCATTGCCTTCGCCGCGATGCCGCGATACGGTTCCGGCAGCATCGAAACGTCCGGCTGGGCGGTCAGATGCTTCATCAGCACCTCGCCCACGCTCTCGCCGTCGAAGGGTACGCGGCCGGTGAGCATTTCGTAGAGGATGATGCCCAGCGCGTAAACGTCGATCTCCTTGCCGTAGCGGCCGTTGGCCACTTCGGGGGCCATGTAATGCACGGTGCCGATGCTTTCGGTGTGCCCGCTGCGGCGGCTGCACGAGATGAACTTCGAGAGGCCGTAATCGCCGACCTTGACGATGCCGTCGTCGGAAAAAATGTTCGCCGGCTTCAAGTCGCGGTGGACGATGCCGTGATCGTGCAAATAGGCCACGGCTGCCCCGATGCCGTGGATCCATGCGAGCGCCTCGTCGATGGGCATTCCGCCCGGCTGGGCGTCGATGGCGTCTTGCAGCGAGAGGCCGCCGACGTATTCCATCACCACCCAAGTGTCGCCGTTGTCGTCCTGGCGGATATCGAACAGATTGAGCAAATTCGGATGCTTCAAATTCAAGCACTGCCGGATGCCGCGCAGCTCGACCTCCAAATTCCGGCGGATGAGCTTCAGCGCGACTTCCTTGCCCGAATCGCTCACCGCGTAATAAATCTCGCCGAATCCGCCCTGTCCCACGCCGCGTTTGAGGGTGTAGCCCTCCAAGGGCCGCGTGCCCCCGGCGTACAAAAACCGGCGATTCGCCGCCGCCGGCGGGGAAGCCGCGCCCGCATCCGGCGAATCGGCGGCGGATTTCAGCAGGGGAGAGGCGTTGGGGTTCATGGCAGTGATTATCGATTGAACGCGACCGGGGATCGCGAATTTACAGTCCATTGTACCATCGCGGGGCGAATATTTCATCTCCCGCATTTACCGCGACCAATGGTCGCAGTGCTTAACCGACCGTTTGCAAAGCCGCGACCAGTGGTCGCGGTACGTAATCATTCGGTTGAGAGTTCGTAATCATTTCTCGAAGGGCAACGTGTAAACCGCGACCAATGGTCGCGGCTTTGCATATCGCGGGGTGGATTCGGGATGAACCGCGATCAATGGCCGCGGCTTTACAGGGGTTCCAAATTGAAGGAAAAACATTCGCCGGTTACTTGGGAATCGTATTGCAAGCGGCCGCGGTCGCGGATTTTCACGCCGTCGATTTGCATCGGTCCCTTCGTGCGGCAAAACAACTCGTTGTCGTGCTTGAAGAGGATCACCTCTTCCGTCCAGTGGCGGCAAACGATATGGCTGTGCGGCCGCGGGCCGAGGATGCAGGTGTCGGCCATCAAAATCACCGCGCTGACGGTCGGCTGCGTGTGGTGATGGCTCGCGAACTCCAGCCGCGCCGTGCCGGTCAGCGCGTGCGGGCGGCGGAACCTAAGCCGCACGCTCGGACCGAGTTCGATCCGGCAGCCGTCGGCCAAGGCGGCCAATGGTTTAGCCCCCGCGTCCACGCGGGGGATGGAACGGCCATCCACGCGGACGTCGCGGATCGCCTCGATCAAGTAACACTCGCCGTCGCGGCGGATGCGCGCGTGGCGGTGCAAAAGGTCGCCCAGGATCGGCACGTCCGGCGAACTCTCGCAGCCTTCGTCCGGCTGCCCGATGGTTACCGTCTCGCCCGTGCAGACCCAAAAGCCGCCCACCGCGTCGATCCACAGCAAAAAATTCTTCGCCACGGTTTTTCCCTCGCATTCCATTCTCATCCAGTTTCGGAGCTTGGCGCTTAGAGGGAACATTGTAGGGGGGCTAGAGATCGGGGGCTAGAGATCGGGGGCAATGGTTTGGGGGCTTGGGGATTGGGGACTCGGGATTAGGGAGGTTTTTCCCTAGCCCCTAGCCCCCGATCTCTAGCCCCTCTTTTCTACTTCTTCTCGGTCATCGTAACTTGCTTATCAGCGCCGGGCGTGAAATACTGCGTTACCTGCTCCTCGATGTTTTCCGGCGCGGCCTTCTCGAGCGGGATTTCGTCGTGGAAATTCGCTTCGGCATTGACGAGCTTCTCGGAGACTTCCATCCGCGCCTTCAAATTGGCGATCAACTCCTTGACGTTGCCCAAGCGGCTGTCGTCGAACTGGTAACTGCTCGTGGTCTTCGCCGCGGCGATCATCTGCGAGCGGGCCTGCAAGTTCTCCACATCGACCTGCAACTGCCGCTTCGCCGCCAACATGCCTTCCAACTTCTGCCGCGCGGCCGTCAGGCTCTTGTCGCGGGCGTTGCGCATCTGCTTCAAGCTGGCCAGCGTCGCCTCGCCGGTTTTGAACCGCTCGAAGCGGTTCGCCAAATCTTGCCGCACTTCCGTCGGGGCGTAAGACCGGCCTCCGTAATTATACGAAGCCTTGTTTTCCGACAAATCGGTCTTGAGCTTCAAAACCTGCTCCCTTTCCTTGGCCAACCGCGTTTCGTTCTGGGCGATCTGCTCGTCGAGCCGTTGCACCTCGACCTCTTCCTTGGCGATGACGTGCATGTTTTTCTTGACTTCGGGCACGAGGTCCTGGATCAGCCCCCGCGCGCGATCGATCTGAAACTCGACCGGCACCGTTTCGGCCATGCCGTCCTTCACATACCCCGCCGTGGTGCGGACGTAACTAAACACGCCGGTCCCGAAAACCAGCGTCGCCAACGCCGCCACTCCCACGCCCGCAAAGATCAGCTTCTTAATCATGTTACCACTCCTTCATAAAAGATGTGTGTCTGGGGTGGGCTTCGCCCATAAAGAATGAACCGTTCATCATCGATGGGCAAAGTCCACGGAAAATCGGGTGAATTTCACTCCCTGGGGGGTAATTCGCCGGGATTGCGAAATTATTGGAAAAAAACCAGCGAGCCGGAGCTTTCGGAAGGGGGAAGGCGGAAGGGGGAAGGGGGATTATTCCTTGACGGTAAAACCCCCCCCACTCAAAAACCAAATCATCATTCATCATTCATCATTCATCATTCCCCCTTCCGCCTTCCCCCTTTTCACTCGACTTGGCTAAAATGACCTCAGAAGGTAAACTACGGCCAACATCATGAATCTCGGCGCCGATCAACTCGTTCAGCAAATCCACGACACACCCACGCGAATCGTCTTGGCGGTCACGGGCGGGGGGAGCCGCGCGGTTTCCGACTTGCTCGAAGTGCCCGGTGCATCGCGGACGCTTCTGGAAGCCCAAATCCCCTACAACGCGGAGTCGATCGTCGCCTTCCTCGGCGCGCGGCCCGACGAGTACTGCTCCCATCGAACCGCCCGCGCCCTGGCGATGGCCGCGTTTCAGCGGGCGAGAAGGTTCCATCAGCCCGATGACCAGTTGGCGGGCCTCTCCTGCACGGCCGCGTTGGCGACCGACCGCCCCCGCCGCGGTCCGCACCGCGCGCATCTGGCCCTGCAAACCGCGGCGCTGACGGCCACCTGGTCGCTCGAATTATTGAAAGACCGCCGCAGCCGGACGGAAGAAGAACGCCTCGTGGGCCGGCTCGCGCTGAACGGCGTCGCCGAGGCCTGCGGTGTGCCCACCCGCCTGACGCTCGATCTGCTCGAAGGCGAACGCGTCGAGCAAACCTCGACGGCGGCGCAGCCGGCCTGGCGCGATTTGCTGCTGGGCAAGACCGAAGTGATCTGCACCTGCGGCAAGCCCCCTTCCCCTTCGGCAATTTTTTCGGGCGCCTTCAACCCGCTACACCAAGGGCACCGGCGGATGATGCAGCTCGCGGCCGAGATGCTCAAGCGGCCGGTGGCGCCGGAAATCTCGATCCAGAACGTCGATAAGCCGCCGCTCGATTATTTCGAAATCCATCGCCGACTGAGCCAATTCACCCCCGAACAGCCGGTGATCCTCTCCCGCGCGGCGACCTTCGACGAAAAGTCGCGGCTCTTCCCCGGGGCCACGTTCGTGGTGGGGAGCGACACGCTCCGCCGCATCGCCCTGCCGAGCTATTACGCCGGCGACAAGGCCGCCTGCTTCTCCGCCCTGCAGCGGATCGCCAACCGCGGCTGCAAGTTCCTGGTCTTCGGCCGCGACATGGGCACCGGCTTCGTGCGCCTCGCCGATCTCGATCTGCCCGACGTCCTCCGCAACATCTCTCGGGAAGTCCCTCCCGAAGTCTTCCGCGAAAACGTCTCCTCGACCGGCCTGCGGAAAGCGGGCGCGTGGTGAGGGAGGATTTATGTCTGATCCATTAAAAATCAATCGATAAAAAAAGGAACGGGCGATGGCCTCCTCATCCCAGGATCAAATATTCATCAGCTACTGCCGCAAAGATAAGAGATGGTTGGATGATCTTCATACGCATTTGCAACCCTATTTGCGCGACGGCTCCCTTTCGGCATGGTCCGATGAACAGATTGAACCGGGATCTCGGTGGTTGGAGGAGATAAGAGCCGCTCTAGCAAAGACGAAAGTGGCGGTTCTGCTTGTCACACCCGATTTTCTTGCTTCGGACTTTATCCATGAAAATGAGTTGACGCCGATCTTAAAGGAAGCTGAATCGGGTGGCGTTATCATACTTTGGATTCACGTTCGAGCAAGCGCTTACAAGAAATCGCCCCTCCGCAATTATCAAGCCGTCATCGATCCAATTAAACCACTTGCTCAAATGAAAGCCGATCGCGATGCAACTTGGGTAAAAATCTGCGAAGTCATCGATAAAACCATAAACCCTCGGTAAGCCCGCCGCACAACACTTTAACGCAAGATGCGGCGGGCTGGAATTCAAATGCGTTATCTGTCGTTCGAGAGGACATGCAATCGTTTTCATGTACGAGCTTATTGGCGGAATTGCAAACGTCGATGTTAAAAGGAGAACTCAAGGATTCCCACTTTGCGCCCATTCTTTTTGATATTTTGGCGAAAGAGAAGGAAATGGAACCGGCAGCAAAGTGCGATCTTTATTGGCTGACAACGGCAATCCGGTTAAGCGACGAATACTTCGAGGGGGTGAGAGTGAGCGCCGGCATCCGAGATTGGCAAAGGGATTTTGCGGTGGTAGCCGTTCCACTATTGGTGGGCGCGACGCGAACTCTCGAAAGGTCGGCCGATGCCCAGTCATTTTTGATAAAATTGTGCAATACCATTGCGGCGCAACTCCGGCTAACCTTAATTTGGCCAAATGAAACGGACCAATACAATGACTTGGTAAATGCAATTTACCGAGCGTGCGTTCAAGCAACTGAACTTGAAAGCGATGACGTTCTTCTAACAATTAAAAGCCTGGAGGTTATAGGGCCGAAATAGACACCCTATCGGTGAAAGCAGTTTTAAGTTCCGGTCTTGCGTTGCATTGGTTTATGCGACTTGATAAAAGAAGCAATATTCACGATTTCGCGGGAATCGATTCCGAATTCCGGAAACTCATGTTCGTGACCGCGAATAATTCGCCGCAACCATTTATCTCTGATTGTCGGATCGTCAGCCGGCTGTCTAAGCAATGTTTCGAATTCCATTCGCGACAGACATCTCAATGCGGTCTTATCCGGCTTTGAAGAACCCAACAACCGGTTTGCCGTTATAACATCGGAACGCAATTGCTGAATATGTTGGCTGTAAAGTTCGTAGATACGATTTAGAGTTCCAGCAGTCCATGCCATGATTTAGCCTCCTTGATTCACCAAAGTATGATTGATTTTTTCATAGATTGAAAGACCATTTTTCTAAGAAGACCTTCGATGTTAATCAAGACTTTGCTAGGTAACATTCAAAGAAACGAGAGGGGGAATTCGCTCGCTTATGCAAATTGCCTATTGTGCCGCGTTTTTCGCTTCCGCAGACTGAAGCGCATCGCCACCCGCGGCTGCAAATTCCTCGTCTTCGGCCGCGACATGGGCACCGGCTTCGTGCGCCTCGCCGATCTCGATCTGCCCGACGTTCTCCGCAACATCTCCCGCGAAGTCCCGCCCGAAGTCTTCCGCGAAAATGTCTCCTCCACCGGCCTGCGGAAAGCGGGCGCGTGGTGAGCGCGGGGAGCCAAGCGCAAGAAACGAATCGGGCGGAAGGAATCCCCGCCGCCCGAAAAGCACAGGGGACTGTCCCGATTTTCGCGGCGCAACAGATGCTGGTGCCGCAAAAGTGCTTAATCGCCGCGAAAATGGGACGGTCCCCCTCGCGCCGCGGAAAGGGGACAGGTCCATGTTTTCGGCCTAGCGTTTGACCACGAAACACGTTTTCTCGCCGAAAAATGGACCAGTCCCCGACCGGGGCGTGAACGCTTTTCAATTGCCCGCGGACTTTTTCAATTCGACCTGGTCGATGCCAAACAAATACGGCTTGCGCGCCTTTTCGTTCGCGCCCACGAGTTCCACCGTCAGCTTCTGTTCGCCGGCGGGAAGCTCGAAGGTTCCCAGGGAGATCGGCTGGGTATTGGTAACCTTGGGATCGTAAAGATCGATCGGCTCGCCCGCTTTCGCTCCGTTCACGTAAAGTTGAAACTTGCCGTAATCCGGGGCTTTGGTCAAGACTACGCTGAGATCATACTTGCCGCTTTCCTGGACGGGCAGGGCGAGGATCAGCTTGCCTTTCATTTTCGGGCCGGTCCACCAGAGTTGGTCGTCGTCCTTCCATTCTCCGTCGGGCCAGCCGGCCATCTCCTGCGTCTGCGTTACGCCGGAGGTAACGCCCAAGACCTTGATTCCACCCTCGACGGCGATCGGCCGCACGCAATAGCCCCAGCGCTCGGCGGCGGGAATCGCGCCGTAGGGATCGACGCCGCCCGCGGCGAGATACCAGCGCACCGTGCAGGCGTAGAGCGTGGGCTTTCTGTTGGGATAATACTTTTCGATGCTCCCTTCGAACGATTTCTGGAAGGGGATGTTGTCCGTGATGTGCCAGCGATGGACCGATTGATGCCCGGCGTTGTTCTCGGTCATCGACTGCCCGTGGGACGGCTCCTGGAACAGTCCCGGATGACACCACGCATAGCCGAAATAGTCTTCCGAGCCGGTGCCGAAGGTGGAGGGGAACTTCTCGCCATCGACATAGAACTTCTCGTCGCCCTCGCCCCACCAGCCGCCGCGCGGATTCCAAATATGCAAATTCACGCCCAGGAACCGGCCGCGGCCTTGGGTCTGAAGCATCATCCAGTCGATGGCGCGATCCTTGGGCATTTCGACGGTGTCGCGGTGCCACTTGCAGTGGAAATAGCCCAGCTTTTCCATCGGCTTGTCGAGCGGCGCGTGGGTAACTTCGTAGGTGAAGGTGCGATCGACGCTGCCGTCGTTCACGATTTTCAACTCCGCGCTCCGGCCGAAGGGCATGTACCACAGGCAGTAATAGCCGTCCTCGGTGATTCCCAACGGGAAGGATTTATATAAATTGACGCCCGGCGAAGTGCCGAAGAAATCGCCCAGCGGGCAGCAGACGGCCGGCTCCGCTTGGCCATCGAAGCGAATTTCGAGCGTCAATTGCCGCATCGCCGCCATTTGATCCTCGCGGTCTTTCGTGGGCGAGGTCAGCTTGCCGCGGATGGCGGTGATCGCCCGCGGGCCTTCGATCCGCATCTCTTGCGAGGCCGTTCCGGCGTCGATCGTCGCCTCGCCGCTCAAGGTGGCTTCGCCTTCGCGCGTGCCGGCGGGATCGGCGCCCATCTTCTTATCGAAGTAATCGTTGACTTTCACGAGCGCGGCCTTCGCTTCCGCGCTTAAGTCGGTCGTGAAGGTCGGCAATTTCGTGCCCGCCGGATAGGTCGTGTAATTGAATTCGAAATACGCGCCCCAACCTTGGTCGGCCACGATCTTGCACGATTTTTGGTAAGGGATGGGGAAGTACAGGTTCTGCCCGCTGCACGCCTTCTTGTTGAGGTCGTAGGAGAGCCGCGAATAGTTGAATGGGGCGGTGTCGCCGGAGAAGTAATTCTCGAAGGGCAGATCGACGGTGGGCGTTTCGCTGCCGTCGAGATAGATTTTCACGTGCCCCTTCTGCGCCCGCGCCGACCAGATCCGCCAGATGCAGCCCGGCCCTTCCATCTCGGCCATGACCTGCTTGTCTCCCTCGCGGCGAATGATGCCGTGGCCGTCGCCATTGGCGTCCCAGCGGAGGTATTTTCCGGTCGCTTCGTCGTACTTGCTGGCGCGGTCGTAGCTCGACCACTGCTTGCACGTCTCGCCCGCCGCCGGCAGGACCGAAACGTGCTCCAAATCGATCATGCGGTTCACCAGATCGACGTAACTCAACGATTCCTGGGCGGACGAAACCGCGGCGAGAAAAAACATCGCCGCGAGCGTGCAAGACCATCGGACTGTGTAGTAGCGCATCTCGGTCTCCTTGAAACGTGGTGAAGAAAAATGGTGGAAGGAAAAATGGCGGGGGAAAGCTGCGCGGCGCTAAATATCAGACATACCGTACGCCGCGAAACTCGTGCCCACCATTAAACACGAATTTCCGGCCCCCGTCCAGCAACCCCCGCCGCCGGGTAGTAAGGCGTTGCCCGACAATAAGTTGCCGGAATCGTAGTAGGCACACTCCGTGTGCCGTCCGCGAATTACGGCACACGGAGTGTGCCTACTACATAGTTTATTGTCGGACAGCGCCTAAGAGAAAAGACGGCATTTCACCACCGCAGCACGCTTAAGATATTCGAGTAGTCGTCGGTCCAGACGCGAACCTTGCCCGCGGGCTTCACTTGCGACCAACGGTCGTTTTTCGCCAGCCCGCCGAGGTCCCCGGCGCGATGGGCCATGACCATGTACTGCGACTTGTGCTTGCCGTTCTTCCGCTCCTCTTGACTCACGTCGAGGTCCGCCCGCGACCAGCAGACCAGCCCGTTGGCCGCCGCCAGCTTGCCCAGCATCGGCTTCAATTCCAGATACCGGTTGCTGATCTGAATCACGATCGCGCCGTCGGCCTTCAGCTTGCGGAGATAGAGGCCCATCGCTTCCTGCGTCAGTAGGTGCAGCGGAATGGAATCGGAACTGAACGCATCGAGCAAAATCATGTCGTACTCGCGGTCCGGGGCATCGGCGAGCTTGATCCGCGCGTCGCCCAGCACGATGTCGTACGGCGCGCGGCAGTCTTTCAGGAAGGTGAACAAGTGCGGATCGCGGGCGATGGCCACCACCGCCGGATCGATCTCGTAAAACGTGAACCGCTGTTCGGGCCGGGCGTAAACCGCCATTCCGCCCGCGCCCAGTCCCACCACCGCCACCCGCCGCTTGAGCATCGGCCCGGAGAACGTCTCGAAAATGTCGCCCAGCGGCCCCGAACGGCAATAGTAGCCGGTCGGCTCCGAACTGGGCGGATTCATCTGCTGCAATCCGTGGATCGTGTTCCCGTTTACCAGCAGGTGGAATTTCTTGTCCGCGTCGAGGCATACCCGATTCACGCCGAAGAAATTTCGGTCTTTCCAGAGCACGTTGCCCGACTGCGCGCCGGAGAAATATGCCACGGCGAGAAACACGGCGGCCACGCCCAAGGCGAAGCGCAGCGGCCGGTCCTTGAAGCTGAAGCAAATCGCCCCCGGCACCCCGTAAAGCAATGCGATCGTCAAAAACAGGTTCGTGCCTTCCCACCGCAGCGCGGTCCACAGGCACGTCGCGGTCGCCGCGACCAGGCCCGCCAACCAAGCGCAGTCGGCAAAGCTGAATTTTCGCTGCCCCGACGCCAGCCCGGCCGGCCGGAGGAAGCAGGCCGCCACGAGCATCAGCGGATACTCGATCACCGACGAGAACACCAGCGGCGCGACGAGCGAGTTGAACAATCCGCCCAGCACCCCGCCCAAGCTCATCCAGAAATAAAACTCGGTGAGGTACTTCGCTCCCGGCCGGGTGCGCGCCATCTCGCCGTGGCAAACCATCGCAATGATGAAGAAGACAATCAGATGCGCGGGAACCGCCATCCAAAACTTCAAGGGAATGCCCAGGCTCAACAGCGGCATGAGCAGCACCGCGAACGCCATCGCCGTTACCATCAGCGAATGCGGCAGCGGCGGCTTCCGCGCGAACACCAGGATGAACGTGAGCAGATAAATCGCCAGCGGCAGCACCCACAAGAGCGGCGCCGAGGCGATATCGGTGGCGATATGCGTCGTGGCCCCCAGCATCAAACTCGAAGGCACGAACGCCAAAAGAATCCATTTCGACCGCTGGCCGAATGTCAAGGCCGCCGACGGACTTTCCGCGACGGTCGCCGCCGCACTTGCGTTTGTGGAAACTGCCGCTTGCGAATGCCGCCATAAGATGACGGCGCAGCAAATTATCAGCGCGGCCAAGAGCACGTAGCCTACATGCCACAGGGCGCTCTGCGAAAGCAAGCCGATATTCGGCTCGATGAGGAACGGATAGGCCAGCAGCGCCAACAGGCTCCCGGCGTTGCTCGTGGAATAGAGAAAATACGGATCGCGCGAAGCCGCATGGCCAAGCCCCGCGAACCACTTCTGTAGCAGCGGAGCCGTCGTCGAGAGCACGAAAAACGGCAGGCCCACCACCAGCGTCAACTGGCCCAGCAGCCAAAGGCTCTGATTTCCCTCGGGCGGCGGATTGCTGTCGGCGCTAAAGAGCACCGGCAACACCATGAGCGGCAGCAGGATCACGATCAAGTGCATCGCCGCCTGCCGGCGAACGCCCAGCAGTCGCGTGGTAACGTGCGTGTAACCGTAGCCCAACAGCAAGGCCATCTGGAAAAACACCATGCAGGCGTTCCAAACCGAAGGCGTCCCGCCGCACCGCGGCAAGAGCATCTTGCCCACCATCGGTTCGACGGTGAACAACAACGTCGCACTCAAAAACAGCGTCAAGGAGTAAAGAATCAACATGGGTAATCGTCGTGCGTTGGGGGTGATGATACTACTCGTTCCCATGCTCCGCGTGGGAACGCAATTCCGCGACGCTCCAGCGTCGCCGAAGTGCTAACCGACGTTCTCGCCAAGGACGCAGAGCGTCCTCCAAGTGCGTTCCCACGCGGAGCATGGGAACGAGTCGAAAATCGAGTAACGACGATTTTGCCCATTGCAAGCCATCGTCGTAAACAAATATAATATCTCATCCATCCATCCCGAATTACCCGGAATAAAAACGGTCATCATTCGCCTTTATCACTCGCCCAATATGCGGTTCGTAACCCCCATGCCGATTGTAGCGATCAATCGTAGGACAGGTTTCCAACCTGTCATGGGATTTCTCGTAAATTGCATACCTGCGTCATAAGACAGGTTGGAAACCTGTCCTACTTTGGAACCATGCCTCCAATTTCCGCTTTCTTGCTAACTTTCCCCCAATACAATAAACTATTGCCAAACTCTTTCGCCCGAACCGGTCTCAATCCCTCCGGAGGATTACTAAAATGTCTAAACAGCACATCGACCTCAATCGGCGGCGATTCTTGAAAACCGCGCTCCAAACCGGCGCCGCGATCGCGCTGCCGCTGGCGATTCCCGGCCGCGTACTGGGCAAGGACGGCGCCTCGCCCCCCAGCGAGCAGATCGTCTTCGGCGGCATCGGCATCGGCAACCGCGGCACCTACGACCTGGGTTGCTTCTTGCAGGAGCCGGAAGTGCGGTTCGTCGCCGTCTGCGACGTGAAGGCCGCCCGCCGCGAAGCCGTGAAAAAAATGGCCGACCAGAAATACGGCAACCAGAATTGCGACACCTACAACGACCTCCGCGACCTCTTGGCCCGCCGCGATATCGACGCCGTGCTCATCGCCACCGGCCCGAACTGGCACGCGACCGCCTCGATGCTGGCGGCCGAGGCCGGCAAGGACGTGTATTGCGAAAAGCCCTGCACGCGGAACATCGCCCAAAGCCTCGAACTGGCGAAAACCTTCCGCCGCACCGGGCGGGTCTTCCAGGCCGGCACGCAGCGGCGGAGCCTGCCGCACTTCGCCTTCGCCATCGATCTGGCCCGCTACGGAAAGCTCGGCAAACTGCAAGCGGTCCACGCCCACCCTTCGGCCTGGGAGACGGCCGTCGGCCCCAGCGTTTGGGCGGCGGCCGAACCCGCGCCGCCCCGTGAAGAATTGGATTGGAACCTCTACCTCGGCCCGGCGGCCTGGCGGCCCTACAACCGCGCCTGGCTCGAAGGCGGCGAATTCGAAAAGGGGGGCGGCATGGTCGGCGGCGGCGTGCTCGAATGGGGCTCCCACTGCGTCGATCTCTGCCAATGCGCCGCCAGCGCCGACCACACCGCGCCCGTGCGCTACGAACCGCTGGTCGATGGCCGTTCGGTCGCCCGCTACGCAAGCGGCGTGAAATTGGTGATCCGCAAGGAGGGTTGGCTCGGACTCGGCTCCTGCCCCGTGCGCTTCGAGGGGGACGCCGGCTGGGTCGAGGCCGGCGATAGCGGCAAACTCGTCCTCAGTTCGCCCGCGCTCTTGGCGGGCAGAAAGGTCGCCGAAATCGGCGGCTATCCCATCAGCTTCCACGTCCGCAATTTTCTCGACTGCATCAAGTCCCGCGGCCAAACCCGCGCCAACGCCGACGTCGCCTGCCAGTCGCACATCGCCTGCCACGCCGCCAACATCGCCATCCTGCTGGGCCGCACCCTCGACTACGATCCGCAAAAAAACGAATTCCTCCGCGACGAAGAAGCCAACCGCCTCCGCTCCGAAGCCCTCCGCGAACCGTGGCGCGTATGAAAAAGTGAAGATCGCGAAAGCGCGAAAGGGCGAAAACGCGAAAAAAAGTAATTCATGGAAGTGCAATCGTTCGTTGCAATCGCACGATCGAAAGCAGCGAGATAGAAACAAAATCCGGTAATATTCAAAACAATCGTAGTTTTCGCGTTTTCGCCCTTTCGCGCTTTCGCGATAAAAAAGGAAGAGTAATCGCGAAAAGGTAAAATTCTTTCATGGGACATCAGTTCGACGAACTCTCGAGGCGGGTCATCGAGGCGGCGATTGCCGTGCATCGGGAACTGGGGCCGGGATTCCTGGAGTCGATTTACGAGAGCGCCATGAAAACTTCATTGCGTCATCGGGGAATTACGTATGAGTCCCAGAAGGAGGTGGCCGTCTTATTCGAGGGCGAAGAGGCCGGCATCCATCGGCTCGATCTACTAATTGAAAGAGAAATTGTGCTCGAACTCAAGGCGGTCAAGGCGTAGGAAGACCTTCACTTTGCGCAAGTGAAATCCTATTTGAAGGCGACGGGTTTGCACGTCGGATTGCTGATGAATTTCAATGCCCCCATGCTGGTGATCAAGCGGGTGGTGCTCGACTTTAAGCCGCGTCCGGAAACCTCTGCCTGAAAGCGACTCTCTCGGAAAATCGGATCGCGAAAGCGCGAAAGGGCGAAAACGCGAAAATGAGTATATTCATGGAAGAGCGATTGTCCGGCGCAATCGCAAGATCGAAAGCAGCGAAATAGAAACGAAATCCGGTAATAATAAAAAAACAATTGCAGTTTTCGCGTTTTCGCTCTTTCGCGTTTTCGCGATAAAACTTGAAGAAGAAAGCGGCAAAATCGCAAAAAGTGAACAGTCGAAAGAAGTGAAGCCAACCGCCTCCGCGCCGAAGCAATCCGCGAGCCGTAGCGCGCGTAGAAAACAGCCAATTATATCCAGGTACGATCAACTTTCGCAGAACAAGGAAATTCCGATCATGTCCAAACATCGATACTTCGCGTTTTTCGCCGTTTTCGCGGCAATGGCCTTCTCCGCGAACGCCGCTTGGTCCGACGACAAACCGCCCGCCAAGGATAGTGAGCGGCAACTCGTCGCCGTGCTGCAATCGGACGCGGCCCCGCAGGAAAAGGCGATCGCCTGCAAAAATTTGGCCGTTTGCGGCACGGAGGAGGCGGTTCCCGCACTGGCCGCGCTCCTCGCCGACGAACAACTCGCCTCTTGGGCGAGAATCGCGCTGGAAGCCATTCCCGATCCCGCCGCGGACGACGCCCTGCGCGACGCCTTGGGAAAATTGCGGGGGAATCTGCTCGTGGGCGCGATCAATTCGCTCGGCGCGCGCCGCGACGCGAAAGCGACCGAACTCCTCGCGGCCCGCTTGAAAGACGCCGACGCGGAAGTCGCTTCCGCCGCCGCCGTGGCCTTGGGCCGCATCGGCGCGCCCGCCGCCGCGAAAGCCTTGGAGCAGGCCCTGCCCGGCGCGCCCGCCGCCGTTCGCGCGGCGATTGCCGAAGGCTGCATCCGCTGCGCGGAAAAATGCCTCGCCGACGGAAAAGCGGACGCGGCCATTGCGCTCTACGATCTCGTCCGCAAAACCGATCTGCCAACGCAATGTGTGCTTTCGGCGACGCGCGGGTCGATTCTCGCGCGAAAGTCCGCGGGCGTGCCGCTCTTGATCGAACAATTGCAGTCGCCCGATAAAGCCAACTTCGCCCTCGGATTGCGCGTCGCGCGCGAACTGCCGGGCGGCGAGGTAACCGACGCGCTCGTGGCGGAATCCGCGCGAATGAATCCCGAACGGCAAGCCTTGCTGATCGTCGCGCTGGCCGACCGCCACGACGCCCTAGTGCTCCCCGCCATCCGCCAAGCAGCCAAGAGCGGTCCCGCGCCAGTCCGCCTCGCGGCGTTGGGCGCGCTCGAGCGGATCGGCGACAAGTCTTGCGTGTCCGTCCTTCTCGAAGCCGCTGCGGCCGCCGAGGAAGAACTCGCCCAAGCGGCCCTGGCCGCGCTCGCCGAAATGCGCGACGAGGCAGTCGATGCCGATCTCGCCGCCCGCCTCCCCAAAGCGGAAGGGAAGACGCGGCTCGCGCTCATCCAACTCGCCGGGCAGCGGCGGATCGCGGCGGCCAATCCGGCGCTGCTCGCGGCCGTCGAGGATTCCGACGCCGCCGTCCGCGCCGCCGCGCTCGCGGCGCTCGGCAGCGTGGTCGAACTCGACGGCCTTTCCGTCTTGCTCGCGCAGGTCGCTCATCCCCAACGGCCCGGCGAAGAGCGGGCGGCCCTCGAAGCGCTCTCCGCCGCCTGCACGCGGATGTCCGATCGCGAAGCCTGCGCCGAGAAACTTGTCGCCGTCGTGCCCGAACTGCCCGTGCCCGCCGCCTGCGGCATCCTGAAAATCCTTAGCGCCGTGGGCGGAGCCAAGGCCCTCGCGGCCGTGGGCGCCGCGGCGAAAAGTCCGCATCCGGAAATTCGGGACGCCGCCGGCGGGCTGTTGGGCGGCTGGATGACCGCGGACGCCGCGCCGGTGCTCTTGGATTTGGCGAAGACCGCCGCCGAGGAGAAATACCGGATTCGCGCGCTCCGCGGCTATCTCCGCATCGCCCGGCAATTCGCCCTGCCCGATCCGCAGCGCACCGAGATGTGCCGCCACGCGCTAAAGGCGGCGACGCGCGGCCAAGAGAAAAAAATGGTCCTCGAAATCCTCGCGCGCTATCCGAGCCTGGGCATGTTGAATGTCGCCCTCGAAGCGAAACGCGATCCCGCGCTCGCCGACGACGCCGCGCGCTGCGTGCTGACCGTCGCCCAGAAGATCGGCGGCGACCCGGAAGAAGTGCGGAAACTGCTCTCCGCCGCCGGCTACGAACCGGTGAAGGTCGAGATCGTCAAAGCCGAATACGGCGCGGGTAACCGCTTCAAGGACGTAACCGCCATCCTCCGCCGGCAGGTGGGCGATTATCCGCTCATCGTCTTGCGCTCGCCGAGCTACAATACCAGTTTCGCCGGCGATCCCGCGCCGAGCACGCCGAAAAAGTTGTCGATCCAGTATATAATAAACGGCAAGCCCGGCGAAGTCTCCCTGCCCGAAGACGCCCCCGTCCTGCTTCCCATGACGAAATAGGGAAAACCGGTCCAGTTCAGCGCGGCTAGGGAACACGCGAGCCGGTACGTCCTCGTCCCCGGTTCACCGATGACGGCATAAAGAATAACGGAGAAGGGAACGAGTATTTAGGGGGATCACAGAAAAGCTTGTTGACAAACATCACAAAACTGATTATCTTGTTCTTTATGTCTGTTCTCAATCCGCTCATTGATCCAGGGGATTTTTGTGTAAGCTCCATGCCATTAGTTTCCAGGATTGGGGCAATATCCTCGATTTTTTTGTTGGCTACAAGTTGTTGTTGAGTAAAGCGTTTTTTCTAGGCTTAATTTCGTTGACTTTCGGCGATGGTTACCCGATAATCGGGGGAATCGAAGTCGCCATCCGGGGCCGGATGGCGGGTGTTTCAAAATTCCTTTTTGGAGGATCGCACGCATGTTTCGCTTGGTAAGAATTCCGATGCGGCTCGTTTGGCCGGTTTTGGCCATTTTAACGATGGTCTTCTTCACCGCCTCCGCAAGGGCGCAGGAGGAGAAAAAAGTCGAAAAGAACAGCGGCGCGCTTCGCTTGAATTTGCGGCTGGTTCCCGCCGCTCCCGCGGTAAAAGCGCAGGAATCGGCGGCGGCGAGCGAAACCGACAAAAATGCCGGCAAGCCCGAAACGGCGGAAGAGGTGCAAAAGGCCGTCGTTGCCGCCCAGAAGAAAATGGCGGAAGCCAAAGCGCTCTTCAACGAAGCGCAAGCGAAGATGGAAGAAGCGCAAGCGAAGATGGAGCAAGCCCGCCGGGATTTGTTGGAGGCGTCGAAGAAATCGGGCGCGGCGGGGCCGGTGGGGCGATCGGGAATTCGCCGGGCGCCGCTGGTAATGCTGAGGGCGGGTACGGCGACGACTTCCAACAGAGCGGTTGAAGACGTGCGGAAGGCCTACGAGGAGAAGAAGCGCGCGGAGCAGGAGCGGCTGCACAACGATCCGAAATGGCAGCCTTCCCACGAGCCGGGCGCGGTCATCAAGTTCAGCGACAATCCGAAAAGCCCGGTCGTCAACAGTTTTTGCTTGAACGGCGAGGGCAACCTGTTGGTCTGCTGCGGCGGGGTGCGCTACGCGTATGACGCGGCCGGCCGGCAGAGCGGCAGGCCGCCGAAAGAAATCGGCGATCCGGCGGAAGTGCGCGTCGTTAGCCCCGCGGGGAATCAACTCGGCGTCTGGAAACTGCAATCCGAGCCGCAAGCGATTTGCGTGGGCGACGGTGGAACGGTTTTCGTCGGCGGGGCCGGCAAGTTGATCAAACTCGACAAGAACGGCAAGGTGCTCGCAACCGCCGACGCGCCGAACGCCATCGAACTGCCGCCGCCCGCCGAGCCGGAAAAAAATGTCGAATCGGAAGCGGCGAAGAAGGCGCGGGAGGAGAAAATCGCCGAGATGCAGAAGCAAGCGAACGAGCTGCGCGAGGCCTATCTGAAGATCGCCCAGGAAGCCCGCAAGGACCTGAAGCCGGGGGATGAGGAATCGATGAAGGCCTATCGGGCAAAGTTGCAGGAGCCGAAATATCAGGAGATGCAGCAGAAATATCTGGCGGCGTCGCGGGAGCTATCGGCGGCCCGCTTGACGCCCGAGATGAAAGCCTACCAGGCGCGTCAGGCCTGGCTGCGAAAGATGACGATCACCTCGATCGCCGTATCGGGAAACGATCTCTTCCTGGCCTGCCCGATGACGAAAGCCACCGGTTATGCGGTGTGGCGAACCGACTTGGATTTCGGCAATCCCAAGAGGATCGTCGAAGGCCTTGCGGGCTGCTGCTCGCAGATGGACGTCAAGGCGAAAGACGGCGAAATTTGGATCGCCCACAATTCGCGGCATAAGGTCGATCATTTCGACCGCGAGGGCAAGAAGCTGTCGTCGTTCGGCAAGACCGATCGGATCAATCCCGACGGTTTCGGCGGCTGCTGCGAGCCGAAAAATCTGCGTTTCGGCGCGGAGGGCGAGCTTTTTGCCTGCGAATCCGGCCCGCCCACCTGCGTGAAGCGTTTTTCGACCGACGGCGAATTCAAAGGCGTGGTGGCCATTGCTCCTTGGACATCGGGCTGCGTTCGCGTAACCACCGAAGTCAGCGCCGACGGCAGCAAGTTCTTCGTGCTGCACAGCGACGAGAACTCGATCCAGGTTTTCACGAAGAAAAAGGCGGAAGCCGCGGAGAAACAAGCGGAAACCGCCGAACAGTCCGCGAAGAATTAGCGATCTGCGGATAACAATACCTGGTTCATCCGGTTCAAGCGTACCCGTTCGATTGATCTCGCAGCAGGAAGTTGCCGCGGCCCGAAGGGCCGGCAGTTCGCCCAGCCCCAGGCATCGCCTGGGGTTTGCGACATCGCGAAGAATTTTATTGTCTCGGCCCAACGGGCCAACCGTTCTCCTCACGCCGGAGAA
>JADLEL010000050.1 GCA_020846145.1 Pirellulales bacterium
CTTCCGTGCGGGCCGTCATATAAGGCATCAGAAACGAAGGCCGAATGGTGTAGGCCGCGCCGCTGCGCAATTTGATGCGGCGGAGCTTGACTTGCAGTTTTTTCGGTGTTCGACAGTCCTTCATTTCATAACCTTGTGAAAAATCTTCGGGAAACAATTCCGGCATTTGTTGATGGCAGTGGTCCAAAAACTGGCGGAACTTTCCCGCATGATCCACAATTTGTCGATATTGCTCTTCACTGAGCGGCAAACAGATGGTACAACAATCGCACAACGATTCCGTCGCCAATCCCTTGGCCATGATCTACCTCCTTGTGTAAACCCAGGTAGATTATGGCCATTTTTTATTTCATGTCGCCCCCAATTAGTGGCCCACAAAAACCGTGACGGTCAGTGATTTTCACCGGCGCATTTCTGAGTATGGAATCGTCCAACAAACCGGCTGCAGAGGACATGAAAAGACTTCACTGATTATTGGAGGTAGTGCGGGGTCGACCGGGACCGGCGGGGTTACACCGACGAATTGTTGTACATCATGTGGCGCGTTGGCATTATCCGTGCCGTTGAGGGATTATTTCCGATAAGAATCCCTTCCTGCAAACCATAAATCATCGACAAGTTCCGATACCGTTGGCATGGAGGGACGTTGCGGTTGTTTCGAGCCAACCGCCATTTCCCATCGATGGCACCCCGAATGCCCCTGCCGCCTTGCCTCGCAAGGCTGGCGATTCCTTGATACTAACTAACGCTGGGCGCCTATCCGCGCCGAATTGCGTAGCTTCCCTGACGAACGCTCTTTTCGCGTTTTCGTCTCTTCGCACTTTCGCGATCCTCGTTTTAGCCGTGTTCCATAGCCGTCTTGCCCAGCAGCACCATTCTGGACGGGCGATAGCGGATCGGCTTTTCCCGGCTCGCTCCGCAAAGCATCGCTAAACAGGCCCAATTAAATAACGCTCTATCTCCATGCCTCACAACGCGTTGCGATGAAATCCAACAATCTTTTTCTGGATAAAAGCCACCTTTTCCGATAAATTGGCGTTAAATTATCGTGCAAGATAATCCTGAGACGTTGAAAACGTGTCCTTCCCCCCAGACCTAAGATCAAAGTCCCAAACCCCAAAAACCAATTCGGGAAAAACTCGCCCCCAAAAACCGCGTTATTCTCGAGAAATTCCTGATCCCGCTCCCACGCGCCGCGGCGACACCCCCGTAAATTCCGAGGAAAACACCATTGCGCGTTATGGAAAAACTCCAAAAAAGTCCAAAAACAAGCACTTTTCTCAGTTTCCGCAATCCGGCATCGAAAGCTTTCGGGAATTAGCTACTTCGGAATTCCCCCCATCCTCCCAGCGCGGCGTAGCCGCACCAATCGTTTAGCCCGGAGCCGGCGACGACGGGTGGAGTTTTCCGGTGCCCCTTACGCTCCCCGTCGCCGATGGCTCCGGATTAACGAATAACTTTGAGGACTTACCCTCATTCCTGAAAACTAATTAAGCACCGACCCGATTGACAATCTCCCGCCCGTGAAGTATCACATTGTCTATTCACTTTGCGGGGGTTGACTTATGGAGGGGGGGATGAAAATGTTCTGGACGAGGGCATATTATTCACCGGTTCTCTCTGTGATTCCCAATTTCTCTTTTTTTTCATCGAATACCCAATAATGTGCTCCCGGAAGGCGGTCGTGAAAATAATTGCCTGGGAAGAGCTTGGACGAACGGAAATCCGGTTTGCGTAATGGGAAAATTTCCCGTAACCGAAACATGCAGATAAAAAGGATGGTGTGCCATGATTCTAGGTAAACTGTGGCGTTCGTTAATGGCCCAGATCAACAAGATCGCGAATATCTTTTGGACCGCCGATCCGATCGCGCAAATGCAGTACGAGTACGATCAGGCGGTGGCGCAGCTCAAAGAGGGCCGGGAGGGCTTGGAGCAGTATCGCGCGTTGGTCGAACGCGTTACGCGGCAGGTCGCCAACGACAAGCAACGCGCCGCGCAGCTCGAGGCGAAAGTGAAGGCCTATCTGACGGCCGGCGACCGCGAAACGGCCGCAAAATTCGCCTTGGAGATGCAAAAGTCCAAGCAGGACCTGGCCGAGAACGAGGGCCAGCTCAAATTGCACGAAGAGTCGTACAATAACAACGTGACGAAGATCAAGCACGCCTCGAAAAAACTTTCCGATGTCCGCGATAAAATCTCCAAATACGACGCCGAGCTGAAGATGAGCAAGGCCGAAGCCGAAATGGCCAAGCTCGCCGCCGATTTCAATTTCGACGTAACCACCGATTTCGGCCAGATCGAACAGGTGATCAACGACAAGATCAGCCTGAACCGCGCGAAAGTCCGCGTGGCCGCCGACCTTTCCAGCGAAGGCATCGTCGATGTGCAGCGCGAGCAGGCGATGGAATCGGCGCTGGCCGAACAAGCCTTGAAGGAATTCGAAATTCAAGCCGGACTGGTTACGCCCGATACGGCGGGCGTTACCAATGCCGCCAAGGAGCTTGGACCGGCGGAGTCGGTCAAGCAGACGCAGAGTTGATTCTACTCGTTCCCACGCTCCGGCGTCGCAGAAATGCGCTTGCACTCGTGCCTTGGACGCAAGAGCGTCCCCCAATTGCGTTCCCACGCAGAGCATGAGAACGAGCTAAGACCTAAGCCCCAAGACCCAAGACCGTAATGTCCGCCGATCCCTCTCGAAAAAACGACGATTCGCCTAACCAACTTCCCGCGTGGTATCCCGCGTGGGCTAGGGAGTTGGCCGATGCCTATTTTTCGGGCACGACCTCGGTTTTTTTGCTGCACGGGAACGTTCACGACCTGATCGAAACCCGCGAAGCGGACGGCAAGGCGGGCTATTGCGGCATCTCCGAATTTCTCGCCACGCAGTTGTTCGGCAAGTGGGATGTGGTCGTGAGCCACGATTTGAGCCGCGGCTTGCGGCCGCAAGCCGGCGCGAATGCCGAGCGTTTGCGGCAGATGATGCAGTATCTTTCGGGCCGCTGGGGCGAGCCGGCGGGCTGGCCCCCCGAACCCGAAGCCATTTTGGGCCTGATCGAGGAAACGCTCGATCGCAACTTGATCGCCAAGGCAGCGGACCGCAAGCGAATCGCCTTTTTGTTCGAGTACGCGCAATATCTGCTGCCCACGGGCGATTTGAACACGCTGGCCCGCGGACAGGCGGCGCGGCTGGTGCGGTTTCTGCGTTGGGCGCAGAATCCGCATTTCAAGCAGGTGAATATCGCCTTTTGCCTGGTGGCCGACCGATTGATGGAAGTCAACGAGCGGCTGGTGCAAAACGCTTACGTCTCGAACGTCGAGGTCCCCTTGCCCGACCGCGAGCGGCGGCTGCGCTTCATCCATTCGATGGCCGAAGGGGAGGAGTTCGCCAAGCTGACCGATTTCTCGCCCGACGAACTGGCCGACATGTCGAACGGGCTGAGCCTGGTGGATATCAACGTGGTGCTTTCGCAGGCGACGCGGGGCGACCGCCGCGTCGATGCCCAGCGCTTCCGTGTGCTGAAAAAAGACATGATCGAGCGGCAGTGCCAGGGACTGGTGGAATTCGTCGAGCCGAAGCACAATTTGGATTTGCTGGTCGGCTACCCCGAAGCGAAAAAACGGCTGCGGGAAGACGCCGAACGCATCGCCCGCGGGCAAACCGACATCGCGCCGATGGGTTATTTGGTGTGCGGGCCGGTCGGTTCGGGCAAGACTTTTTTGGCGGAGTGCTACGCCGGATCGATCGGCATCCCCTGCGTCGTGCTCAAGAATTTCCGCTCGAAATACGTGGGCGAGACCGAGGGAAACTTGCAGCAGGTGCTTTCCGTGCTGCGCTCGCTGGGGCCGGTCGTAGTGATCGTCGATGAAGCCGACGCCGCGCTGGGCAACCGCGAGAGCGACGGCGATTCTGGCACTTCGGCGCGCGTGTTCTCGATGATCGCCAGCCAGATGGGCAACACGAAATACCGCGGCAAAATCATTTGGATGCTTTTAACCTCGCGGCCCGACCTGTTGCCGATCGATTTGAAGCGCCAAGGCCGCGCGGAAGTGCATATCCCGCTGTTTTATCCGCAGACGCCGGACGAAATCCGCACGATGTTCGTGAGCATGGGCAAGAAGAACAAGATCGACGTCGAGCCGATCATCGTGCCCGAAGTGTCCCCCGAAAAGCGGCTCACGGGCGCGGATATCGAGAGCATATTGCTTTCGGCGAAGCGGAATGGTCTTTCGGCCGGGCGGAGCGATTTGACGGGAGCCGATTTGAAGCAGGCGCTCGACGAATTCATCCCCTCGGCGCAAGGTTTGGAAAAGGAGTTGCAGGAATTGGCGGCCGTGATGGAATGCACGCAACTCGCGTTCCTGCCGGACGAATGGCGTAAAAAAGTAACTCAGCCCGAAGGCCGAACGCGGCTCCAAGAGCGCCTGGTGGCGATTCGGCAGTTGTTGAAGATGTAATCCGAAATCGTTTAGCCCAGAGCCAGCGGCGACGGCGGAGGGAGGTATTCCTTTGGTTCTCGCCTCGCCGTCGCCGATGGCTCCGGGCTAAACGAACGAACAAAATCACACCCTCCCCAAGGAAAAACCCATGAATAAAACGTCAAGCTGGTTCGATGCCGCTACGCAAACGCCGCTGATCGCCGAGAAGGCGAAACAGTTGGAGTCGTTCACTTCGACCTTTGCCGACGGCGTCGTGGCGCCGTCGGAAATCAAAGCCCAAGAAGAGCGCGTGTATCAATTGATGAAGGAAATCGAGCCGCAGTTGGACGAGAAGCTGCACGCCCGAGTAACCGCATTGCTTTGCGAATTGACGGCCTACGATTTCATGCAGTTCGTTTCCGCGCTGCAGGAATCGAAGCCGCAAACGCAATTCCAGGGATAAACCGGTAGGTTATGCTTTAGCTAACGAACCGTGAACCGAGAGTTGTTATGCTGAAGCAAAACCTACGTACTCCGAGCTAAACGGAAAGATATCATTTCCACCCCTCAACACAAAGGAGCAAGCAGATGGCAGGTCAACCGAAAGCGCCGTTTTACGCGGTTTTAGGATTGGTCGTCGTCGGACTCGTGGCGTTCGCCGTTTATCGCGCCGATATTTTCGCCCCGAAAGCCAAGGAGGATCCCGGCAAAACGAACGAGATCGATCCCAAGGAATTGGGCCAATCGGCCGAGGCGAGCGATGCGGCCAGCGTAACGACGGTCAAGGAGTACAGTTTCAAGCCCTCCGAACGCTTGCCAGAAGTGAAGGGCACGTCGGCCTATAAGCTCAACGACAACACCGTGCGGTTCGCGTTGAACGTCTGGGCCGGCTGGGGACCGATCATCCTGGCGAACGAAGGATTCAAGCCGGGCAAGGTTTGGAAAGAGCCGAACGGCGCGGAATTCAAGGTCGAACTCGTATTGATCGACGATCCGGTGAAGATGCGCGACGCCTACGCGGCGGGCGACGTGCAAATCGGCTGGGCGACGCTCGACATGGTGCCCTTGTTCGTCGATGGCTTCAAGCGCGCCGGCGACAGCCGCGTCATGCCTCGCATCTACCAGCAGGTCGATTGGTCGAACGGCGGCGACGGCATCGTGGTCCGCGAGTCCATCAAGAGCGTGAGCGATCTGCGCGGCAAGAAACTGGTGATGGCGCAAAACTCCCCCTCGCAATACTTCGCGCTCAATATGCTCGTGGCGGGCGGCGTGCAGCCCGCCGAAGTCGAAATGCAATACACGAACGACGCCTTTCAGGCCGCCGCCGCGTTCAATTCCGACAAGAGCATCGCCGGCGCGGTGTCCTGGGCGCCGGATATTTACAATTTGGCCGACGTGAAGGGCAACCGCATGTTGGTCACCACGCAAACGGCCAACAAGCTCATCGCCGATGTGTGGTTTGCCCGCGCCGATTTCGCCAAGGACCATCCCGGCGTTATCGAGAGCCTGGTCCGCGGAATTTTCGACGGCATGGAGGAGATGAAGAAGGACGAGGCCAAACAGCGCTGCGCGAAACTGATGGGCGAAGGCTACAGCATTCCCGAGACGGAAACCATGAAGATGTTCGGCGACGCCCACAACACCAATTGGGCGGAAAACTTCCAATTCTTCATGAACCAGAACAATCCCACGAATTTCGAGCGGATTTGGCGGCAATCGTATTATCTCTACAAGCGCATCGGCTCGATCGCGGGCCAGCCCGTGCCGTTCGACGAAGTGATGGATTTCTCGGTGATCGCCAAATTGGGGAAGGAACCGAAATTCGCGAACCAGAAGGACGAGTATCAACTGAAGCTCACGCCCATGTCGGCCAACAAAATCCAGGCCGAATCGAACGAGATCCTTACGAATACGGTGGTCATCCACTTCTTTCCAAACAGTTGGGACTTGAAAAAGAAGGCCGAAGAAAACGGCAAGGAAGTCGATCGGCTCTACGACCCGACGGTCGATGCCACGCTCGAAGCCATCGCGAAGCTCACCGAGTCGTTCGGCGCGTCGCGGGTGGTGATCGAGGGACACACCGACAGCTCGATGAGAGGCAAAGTCGATGAGCGGCTGGTGATGGAATTGTCGAACAACCGCGCGAACGCCGTGAAGGAAGCGATCGTCGAAAAATACAAGTTGGATCCCAACAAGTTTTCCGTCGCCGGCATGGGCTGGTCGCGGCCGGCCGATTGGGACGACCCGGCGAACGACGCCAAGAACCGCCGCGTGGAAATCAAGGTTTATCCGGCGGAAAAACAATAGAAACGGCCCTGAAACAACTCCTGCGAATTTAGCCCCCCGTATATTTAGCCCCCCGTGAATACACGGGGGGCCAAGGATTCATTATTCACACCGGCGCCCCCCCGTGTATTCACGGGGGGCTAAGGATTCATTATTCACACCGGCGCCCCCCCGTGTATTCACGGGGGGCTAAGGATTCATTATTCACACCGGCGGCCCCCGTGTATTCACGGGGGGCTAAATGGTCGAACGCTTATGGACGACCGCGTCATACGTAAAACCAAAACCAAAACCGTCGCTACGCCCGCGCCGCCGCAACACCGCTTCCGGTCCGCCCTGCGCCGCGAAATTCCCCGCTGGAAAGCGGTGTTTTTCGGCGCCTTATGCATCGCTATTTGCGGGGGAATCTGGTGGTATCTCACGCGGGGTGAAATCGTCGAAGAACGCATGATCAATAAATATGCGCTTCCCAGCCCCGCGGAAACTTTCGCCGACCTTCGCGGATTATGGATCGATGGAGAGTTGACCAGAAATGCGATCGCCAGCTTGATCCGCGTGACATTGGGATTTGCGTTGGCGGCGGTTTTGGGAATTCCCCTGGGAATACTTTGCGGGAGTTATCCTTGGGTAAAATCGTTTTTGGCCCCCGTAACGATTTTCGGAAGAAACATTCCCATCGCGGCATTAATCCCGCTGACTTATTCGTTTTTCGGAACGGGCGAATATCAGAAAATGATGTTCATCTTCATCGCCTGCGTCGCTTTCATTATCGACGACACGGCGACGGCCATCGGCGATGTCAGTTCGCGATACATCGATACGGCCTATACGCTGGGCGCCAATCAGTGGCAAATCATTTCCAAAGTGATTTTTCCTTTGGCGTTGCCGAATATTTTCAATTCCCTCCGCCTGCTTTTCGGATTGGCTTTCGGATACATCATGCTTGTGGAATCGGTCACCGACGCCAAGACGTCCGGCGGTCTGGGTTTTATCATTTTAACATCCCAGCGTCTTTCCTTTCCGGGTTGGATCATTCTCATACTGTTGATTATCCCCATTCTCGCCCTGGCCATCGACCGAGCGCTGTTTTGGATTCAAAAGGAATTATTCCCGTACCAATACGGCGGGTCGGGCGTTTTACGCCGCGGGGTAGGTATATGCCTCCATTGCGTGGAAGATATTAAATTCCTGTTTTGCAAACCGGTCGATTATAATACCGTGAATCCGCCGCAACTCGCGGCCGCCCCCGTTCCCGAAAACACACGATCGAAGCCTTCATGAGCGCCGAAGCGAAAACCGAAACGGCGATGCCGCCCGAAGCCAAAACCGAGTTGGAGCAACCGATCGGCATGGCGAAGGTCGTGGTGCGCGCTCCCGCCGCCGCGGAAAAGCCCTTGCCGCGCGTGGTGGAATTTCGGCACGTTACGAAAACGTACAACCTCGGGCAGCCGAACGAAAACACGGCCATCCGGGACGTCGATTTTTTCGTGGAAGACCTGCCGGGCAGAGGCGAGTTCATCTGTGTGCTAGGGCCTAGCGGCTGCGGCAAGAGCACCATCCTCCGCCTGATCGCCGGCCTGCCGCCGCAGCATCCGGCGACGGTGGGCGAAGTGCTGATGTTCGGCCAGCCCATCACCGGCCCCGGTTCGGACCGCGGCATGGTGTTCCAGGATTACACCAGTTTTGACCATCGCACGGTGTTGGAGAACATCACGTTCGGGCTGGAATGCGAGGGCGTTTCGCGGCAGCAGCGGTACGAAGTCGGCGGGCATTGGCTCGAGCAAGTGGGATTGAACGTCGAGAAGGATCAGGACAAATATCCCCACGAGCTTTCCGGCGGGATGCGGCAGCGGGTGGCGATCGCCCGCACGCTCATTCTCCGCCCGCGAATCATCCTCATGGACGAGCCGTTCGGGGCGCTCGACCCGCAAACCCGCATGAACATGCAGGATCTGCTCGTCAAACTGTGGCGCGAGGTGCAGGCCACGGTGTTTTTCGTAACGCATTCGATCGACGAGGCGGTTTTCCTGGGCGATCGGGTGTATGTGATGGGGCGCAGTCCGGGAACGATCCTCGAAGAAATGAAAGTCGAGCCGGCCGACCGCCCGGCGCGGCTCATGCAGCGCGACCCGCGCTTCATCGAGACCGTCAACCATCTGCGCGACACCATCAGCCGGTTGGAGGAAGGGAAATAGTAGGCAGTAGGCGGTAGGCAGTAGGCGGTAGGCAGTGAGCAGTTGAATGAGAAAATACAGGAGTGAAACTGTCCACAGTTCCGACTACGGCTTACCTTCTACTGCCTACCGCATACTACCCACTGCCTACCGCCTACTGCCTACCGCCTACTGCTTATGAAATACTTCAAAACGGCTTTTACGAACCGCTGGAATCTGCTGGCCTTCGTGGGCGGCGCGGTCTTCGCGCTGCTCACCGGCAAGCCGGATATCTTGTTGCCGCTGGTCGCGGCGGGCGAACTCGCCTATCTGGGATTGCTGGGCAGCCATCCGCGGTTTCGGGAATACGTCGATGCGCAAGAGGCCAAAGCCTCGCGGGAAGCAACTTCGCAGAGCAGCCAGAAAACCTTGGCCTATATTCTTCGCATGTTGCCCCGCGATTTGCTCAAACGGTTCGACGATCTCCGCGCGCAATGCCTGGAGTTGCGTCAAATCGCCGTGGAATTGAAATCGCCCGGAAAGTTCTCCTCCGACATGCCCCTGGACAATCTCCAGGTCGCGGGGTTGGACCGTTTGCTTTGGATTTACCTACGGCTGCTTTATACGCAATTCTCGTTGGCGCGCTTTCTGCAAAAAACCAACGCCGATCAGATCGACGCGGACATCCAGCAGTTGGAACGGCGCATCAAGCAGTTGCCCGCCGAACCGAGCGCGCCAACATCTTCTCCCGCCGAATCCCGCTGGCAGCGCGTGCGGAAAACGCTCGAGGACAATCTGCAAACCAGCCGCGATCGGTTGGCCAATTTGACCAAGGCGAAGGAGAATTACCAGCTCATCCAACTGGAAATCGAGCGCTTGGAGAACAAAATCCGCTCGTTGAGCGAACTCGCCGTGAATCGCCAGGAGCCGAATTTCATCAGCAGCGAGGTCGATCACGTGGCATCCAGCATGATGGACACCGAGAAGACCATGAACGATTTGCAATTCGCCACGGGGCTGGATGCGCTCGACGAGCAAACGCCCGAACTTCTGCAAGTCGTTAAGGCGCAAGCGGTTACATCGTAGATGCGGCATCTTGCCGCATAATATTCAAAGCGGAGCCAGCCGCGTTTTTTTCGGCAAATGCGGCAAGATGCCGCTTCTACCGTCCCATTCTTCTGGGGGGTTTTGGTTCCAAAACTCGCTTGCGATCCCCGTTTGGCCGGCTTGCGTGGGGATTTTTGTCATTCTTGTGATGCTTTTTTGCAACTTTTTTTGCTATCTGCTCCTCTAATAGTTATACTAAGAGAATCCTTGCCGTGTGCATAATCCGGTCGTCCGATATCGAATTTGCGGTTCGTTTCGGCCCGGTTCATCGAAAAAATGCGCGTTAATCATCCTCCGCTACCTTGGGCATCGGGTGGGATTCGTTGAAAAAGCCCGGGACAAACGCACTTCCCAATGCACCGCGGGGTGGGGTTTCTCCTAGGATACTCGTTGAATCGCCGCCACAGCTACGATGAAAAAAACTAACTCGGCGGCATCGTCGGGCATAAAAGTTGCGTAAACCTCAAAAGATCGTGCTATTAGGCAACGAACGGAGGTAGCCTCGTTGCTTGAGCGGCGCTATTCCCGTTATTGCGGCAGTCGCAAAACGATTTTGAATACTCGATCCCACGTTTAATCTCCCACAAGTTTGGCACAAGGGTAATTCAGCATGATTCGCAAACGCTCTTCAAAATCTTCCCGCGGCTTCGCTTTCCGCCGTAATAATCTATCGAAAATCCTGAATCGCCGCGCCGCTTTCGAGCCGCTCGAATCGCGGCAGTTGCTGGCCGTTACTTTTCCCGTCCTTGGGAATCAACTCGTGGAAGCCGGCGCGCCGTTGAACTTGGGCTTAAGCGCCACCGGCACGGCGCCGGGCAATGCGATCAGCTACAGCGTCTCCATCACTCCCGCGTCGGGCACTCCCAACTTGTCCTACTCGATCCCCACGGGAAATACGTTTTTGAAGCTGCAGGTTGACGATGCGGTGGACAACATTCACGGCGAAATGGTTTTCGAGTTGTATGGCGACCTGACGCCGATCACCGTCCAGAATATCACCAGCCTGGTGAATATGGACTATTACGACGGGCTGGTTTTCCATCGAATCTTGGAGCAATTCATGATTCAAGGCGGCGGATTCCTGCCGGACGGTTCTTTCCGCAATCCGTCGGCCCCGCCGTATAACATCGCGCAGTTCCAGAACGAGATCGATCCCGAATTAAGATTCACCGGTTCGGGCGTGTTGGCGATGGCCAACGCGGGGCCGGACACGAATACCTCGCAATTTTTCGTCACCTCCGGGCCGACACGGTTTTTGGACGACAACTATACGATTTTCGGCATGTTGGTGCGCGGGGAGGAAATCCGCCAGGCATTGGCGAAGGTGCCCGTCGTCAACAATGGATCGGGCGAAATCAGCAAACCCGTCAACTCGGCGATCATCACCAGCGCATCGATCATCACCGACAATACCGACGCCGTTTTGCGGCTCGCGGCGACGAGCAACTCCACGGGCACGGCCACGGTTACGGTTACCGCCACGGATACCGTCACCCAGGAGACGGCGGCCAGGACCTTCACGGTTTATGTCCAGCCGGATATCGACACTAACAACGTCGCGCCGGTCCTCGCCGCCAATGCGCCGAATATCGGCGGCACGACGGCGATTGCACCGCTTACGTTCAACGTCGGCGCGCTGAGTACGGGCACGGGAGCCACCGTCATTACGGATGCCAATGCCGGCACGCCGATCGGCGGAATCGCCGTTACCGGCTTGACGGGTCTCGGAACGTGGAAATACGCGCTCGACGGCACGAGCTTCGTAACCATCGACAAGACGAAGCTCGGCGTAGCTTCGGCATTGTTGTTGTCGAAGGACGCCAAACTGCAATACACGCCGGACGGTTCGCACAACGAGACGCCAAGCATTACTTATCTCGCGTGGGACATGACGTTCGGCAACGATGGTCAACTCACGCGGGCGCAAAACAGCGGCGGCGTATCCGCCTTCAGCACAGTTTCCGATACGGCGACGCTTGCGGTCAACACCGCGCCGGTGCTCACGCGGGCCAATCCGCCCGTCGATTCCGTTATCGGCCCGTTTTTGGGCGCGACGACGAAAGGTACTCCCGTAACCATCAACGTCAGTTCGTTCATCAACAACCAAGCGGGAACGACCACCATCGCCGATGCCGATGCCGGGGCCGCCATTGGAGGCATTGCGATGCTATCCGCGTCGGGAACCGGCACGTGGGCGTATTCACTCTCGGCCAACGGCGCTTTCGTGGATTTCACCGCGAGCGAAGATTCGGCGCTGCTCCTGCCCAATGAAGCGCGGCTGCGCTTTACCCCGACCGGTGAGACGAGCGGCGTGGCGAACATTTCCTACCGCGCCTGGGACAAGACCACCGGAACCAGCGGCGGGCGGGCGAATTTGGCGAAAGATCCGCAAACCCAAACTTATCTCAACGTCGGCGGCTCGACCGCCTTCAGCGAAGGCGCGGACGCGGCGCAACTCCGCATCAACAACGCGCCGGTGCTCGCCGCCGCCAATCCGTCGATGGGGACGACCGACGAGGAAACCGCGATAACCATCATTCTCAATAATACGTTCATCAATAACGGCGCCGGGACGACGCAGATCACCGATCCCAACACTAACGCCCTGCTGGGGAGCATTGCGATCGTCGGTATTACCGGCAAGGGAACATGGGAATACTCGCTCACGCCCGTCAGCGCATTCCAACCGCTGAAGCCGGTAAGTTCCTCCTCGGCGCTGCTTCTGGTGAAAGACGGCTCGAGGTTGCGCTACACGCCCGATCACGAGAATGCCGAGGTTGCGACGATTACCTACGTGGCGTGGGACAGGGAATCGAACAATAAGAACGGCGATAGGTTCAACCTCTCCCAAGCCGGCGCGACCGGCGAGGCGACGGCCTTCAGCACGGCTTCGGACACCGCCACGCTCACCGTTACTGCCGTAAACGACGCGCCGGTGCTCACGCAAGCCAATCCGGTGATGGGCTTCACGGTCAGCAATGCGCCCGTGGAGGTCAGCCTTACGGCGTTCATCGGCGATGCCGCGGGAAAGACCAAGATTTCCGACATCGATACCGGCGCCGTCAAGGGCGGGATCGCCGTAACGGGCATCCAGGGTTCGGGAACCTGGAAATACTCGCTCGACGGCACCACCTTCAACGCCATCGATCCGACCACCGACGACACCAAGGCGCTGCTCTTACCCAAAGATGCCAAACTGCGCTACGAGCCGACCGACAATACCGTTCAGGGCACGATCCATTACCGGGCATGGGACACTTCCTCCGGCGCTGCCGGAGGGACCGCCGATATCTCGCTGCCCGGCGCGCTGGGCGGTTTGACGGCCTTCAGCCTGCTGGAGGACATGGCTTCGGTGCTCGTCAATAACGCGCCGGTGCTCGTTCCGGCCAGTCCCGCGCTGCCGACTACCGACGAGAATACGCCCAAGGATTTTGCCTTAACTTCGTTCATTAACTTCGGCACGGGCACGACGACGATCACCGACGCCGATACCGATCCGATCCCCGTGGTCGGCGGAATCGCGCTGACCGGCGTCGTCGGCAATGGAATTTGGGCCTATTCGATCGACGGCACGACATTCCTGCCGGTCGGCACGGTCGGCGAGGCATCGGCATTGCTGTTGCCGAAGACCGCGAAGTTGCGATACACGCCCGACAATAAGAACGGAGAAACCGCGTCGATAACTTATCGTGCTTGGGATACCAATACCGGCGCCAATGGCGATAAAGTCAATCTCTCCACGGCGGGCGCAACCGGCGGCTCGACGGCTTTTAGCACGGCAACCGACACGGCGACGCTCAGCGTTGCCGGCCTCAACGACGCGCCGGCAATTCAAGCGGCCGCCCCCTCGTTGGGAGCGACCAAATCGAACAATCCATTCACCATCGGCCTCACGGGATCATTCATCAATAATCAGGCGGGCACAACCACTATTTCCGACGTGGACAACGGTGCCGTGCTGGGCGGAATCGCCCTGGTCGGCGTTACCGGCGGCGGAACGTGGTCCTATTCGCTCGACGGCACGACCTTCCAGGCCGTCGGCACGGTCGGCGAGGCTACCGCGCTACTCTTGCCGAAAACCGCCCAGTTGCGCTACACGCCCGTCAGTTCATCCGCCAACGAAACGGCGACGATTGTCTATCGCGCGTGGGACACGACAACCGGCACGGATGGCGGCCGGGCCGATTTGACGCCGGCGAATTCGACGGGCGGCGCCACGGCTTATAGCGCCGGCACCGACACGGCGTCGCTCAGAGTGAACGACGCGCCGGTACTCACCGCGCATCAACCTTCCCTGGGAACCGTCGGCGATGCATCGCCCACGACGGCCGATCTCGCAACGTTCATCAACGGCGCGGGGACGACGACGACCATTACCGATCCGAACACGAATGCGGTCGTGGGCGGAATCGCGCTGGTCGAGGTTACCGGCGGCGGAACGTGGTCTTATTCGCTCGACGGCACGACCTTCCAGGCCGTCGGCGCGGTAAGCCAGGCCTCGGCGCTTCTGCTGCCAAAGACCGCCAAATTGCGTTACACGCCCAACGGCACCGGGCAATCCACGATCAAATACCACGCCTGGGATACGACCTCCGGCGTCGCCGCGGGCCATGCCGATTTATCGCAAGCCGGCTCTTTGGGAGGCGCTACGGCCTTCAGCGCCGATTTCGACACCGCCGCGCTCGAAATCAAATCGGCGCCGTCCGATATTACGCTCGCGCTGGTCAACTCCAGCATCCCCGACAACAGCCCGGTCGGCTCGAAGGTGGGAACCTTCAGCACCGTATCCTCCCAGAGCGGAACCTATACCTACACCCTCGTTCCCATTGCGGGAAGCACGGACCACGAATCGTTCTCGATCGGCGGCGACGAACTGAAAACCGCGAAAACCTTTAACGCGCTCATCAAAAATTCTTACACGATTCGCGTGCGGACGATGAACGCGGACAATTTGTCGTTCGAGAAGACTTTCACCATCGCGGTAACCGATGCCACTGCTCCCACGGTAACCATCAATCAGCAAGTCGGGCAGGCCGATCCCACTCATGCCGGCTCGATCTACTTCCTCGTGGTGTTCAGCGAGCCGGTAAGCGATTTCACCACCGCGGATGTTACCCTGAGCGGCACCGCGACCGGTGCGGCCGTGAAAAAGGTCCTCGGCAGCGGCGCGACTTACGAAGTGCAAGTGAGCGGGATGACCGGCAGCGGCACGGTGATCGCAACCATCGCGGCGGACAAAGCGCATGATGCGGCTGGAAACGGCAATCTCGCCTCGACGAGCACCGATAACTCCGTGCAGTTTACCAAGAATTGGGCGATCTACTCCGGCACCATCAAGGACGACGTTTTCGTGTTCAGCCCGGGACAGAACGCGGGCGCCTGGCAGGTGAAGGTCAATTCGACGACTTGGGCCATTCCCGCCGGCTATGAAGGCATCACCTTGGACGGCCTCGGCGGCAACGACACCGTCAAGATCGTGGGGAACGCGAGCAACGAAAGTTACGAACTCTGGCCGGACCATGCCACCTTCAAAACCGGCAGTTTCCTCGTCGAGACCGCCAACATGGAATTCCACGCCTTCGACGGCGCGGGAGGCGGCAATTCGGCCATCGTCCACACGGGCGTGAAGCCCAGCGCCTTCTCGCTGACCAATATCCAATCGCGGTCGTTGCCTTCCCCGTCCGAATTCAACGGCAACGCGACGTCGGATATTTTGTGGCACAATCCCTCCACGGGCGGCGTCGGCGCGTGGCTCGTTCAAAGCGGAGCGTTCGCCGGTTGGGCGTACCTCGGCATGGCGGATTACGCGGATTGGAAATCGGTCGGCATCGGCGACTTCAACGCCGACGGAAGCTCCGACGTTTTATGGCACAATCAATCCACCGGCGCGGTCGGCGCCTGGCTCGTCAAGGGCGGCGTCTTCCAAAGCTGGGCTTACCTCGGCACGGCGAATGGCGGCGTATGGAAGGTTCTCGGCACCGGCGATTTCAACGGCGACGGGACCGCGGACATCTTATGGCAAAATCAGTCCAACGGCGGCGTCGGCGCGTGGCTCGTCAAGAACGGCGCCTACACCAGTTGGGCATTCCTCAACACGGCGGCCACCGCCATGAAGCACGCCGGCATCGGCGATTTCAACGCCGATGGCACTTCGGACGTGTTATGGCAGAACACGGAATCTTCCGGTGAGAATGCCGGAAAGATTGAAGCCTGGCTGTTGCGGGGCGGCGCGTTCGGCGGAACGTCGTCGATTGGCACGGCGGCCTCCGCCAATTGGAAACCGGCCGGCATCGGCGATTTCAACGCCGACGGCACGGCGGACGCGTTATGGCATAATCAAACAACCGGCGCGGTGGAGGCATGGTTCTTGCGCAACGGCCTCTTTAATAGCAAATCGACGCTCGGCACGGCGGCTGCCGCCGATTGGAAACCGATCGGCACGGGCGACTACAACGGCGACGGCAACGCGGATATCTTGTGGCAAAATCAAACCACTGGCGCCGGCAAAGGCGGCGTTGGCGCTTGGCTCGTAAAGAACGGCACATTCAGTTGGTCTTACATCCACTCGGCCGATCCCGCGGTTTGGAAACCGGCCGGACGTTCCGAAAGCGGTTCTTTCCTGAAGGCCGAGAGCGTTGCTGCCGCGACCGGTGCAACGCCGCTTTCGCAAAGCGATCTTCAACCGATCGTCCGCGAGGCCGTTGCCCGCTGGTCGAACGCCGGACTCGACGCCGACGCGATCGCACGGCTCTCCCAGGTTCAGTTTATCATTACCGATTTGCCGGATTCCGAACTGGGCAAGGCGGAAGCGGACCGAATCTATCTCGATCTCGACGCCGCCGGGAACGGTTGGTTCGTGGACCTTACCCCGGACTTGGACGAAGAGTACCTGCTTACGGCGGCCAAGCAGCTAAAAGCCGTCGATCCGCGTGCGATCGATCATATCGACTTGCTCTCCGTCGTCGAGCACGAATTGGGACATCTCGCCGGGTTCGACGACCTCGACGCCTTAGCCGGCGACGTGATGAGCGGGGTGCTCGGCGTCGGTATCCGCCGATAATTGAACGACTCGATCAGTAGGGTGGATCGAGCGCGGCGACGATCCACCATGCATTGAATCCCGAAAATTGTGGCTCGGCGCTAAGGCGCTGTCCGACAATAAACTACCGAATTCCTATGTAGTAGGCACACTCCGTGTGCCGTAATTTGTGGACGGCACACGGAGTGTGCCTACTACGATTCCGGCAACTTATTGTCGGACAGCGCCTAAGAAAAGGAAACCTGTCTTACGTTTCGCCCGTGCCGATGAGCGGTCGAACGCCGTCGATGCGGAAATAGACCAGGAATCGAATTTTGCCCACGTCCTCCTCCGCGGTCGTTTTTCGGCGGCAGAGCGAGCGGATTTTATCCCGGTCGGCCTCTTCCTTGATTCTAGTAAGAGACAGTCGCTTGCCCAAGTAATCCGCCCCCTCCTCGATGAACAAATACGCCGCGCTCGGATTGGCGCACACGTTGTCGTGGCTGTTCCGGTCGCCCATGATGAACGCCAGCGTCGTTTCATCCGCTTCGTCCGGAAAATAAGGACGGGCGTAAATCGCCGCGTTGACTTTGCCCTCGGCATCGGCGGTCGCCAAAACGCCGATGCCTTCGGCCTTCTCGAAATACTCGCTAAGTTTCATGGTAGAATCCCCTGTTACGGTTGCACGGGATGGACGGCTTGACCGCCGATGCCGGGAGGGACGGGCAGCATTTCGGGAGTGGTCGGCGGCGGACCGGAAAACGGCTGATTTGTCGGCGGGATATTGCCGTTGGGAGCGACCGGTTGCGGAACAACCCCTGCCGGCTGCGCGAGCGGCGCCGCCGCGCCGCCGCGGGTGTTCCGGCGCAGTTCTTCGGCCCGGGCTTGCAACTGGTCGGTCGGCACCACCATTTGCGGCCGCAGTTGGAAGTCCAAGGTGCGCCGATCGGCGATCGTGCCCGGCACGAGATTTTCGGAAACGAAATCCAACGGCACGATCTCGTACCACGGCGGCCGGATGTCTTGCATCACGGTCAACGTTTCGCAGCCGTCCTTGACCAGACGAATTTTTCGCGTGCCGTAATAAGTGAAATTGGCCGAAACGGGCGTAGTGCCGATCTCGTAATCATCGACATACACCAGCGCTCCCGACGGATTGCTGCGGATCATCATCCGCCGTTGAACGCAGCCGCTCGTTCCGAGCACCAGCGCGATCGCCGCCAAAACCGCCAGCATCGTGGGACGGAACAGGCTCGGCGGGATTATTTGTCCGAAATGGATCATACGGAAATAGTGATTTCCCCGGCTTGACCGATCGTGCGCAATATCCGTTTGGTACGCGAGAATGTGCGAATAATCACTGAACAGGTTGTACAAATGGAGAATTTCGAGGGGGCTGGAGTATAACGACCGGAAAGGACCGATGCCAGAGCGAATTTACAGATACCGCAAAGGATCGATGGCCTAAATCACTGGGCTGGTTGCAGACCATTCCAATCATTATAATTTGACATCGATTGGGATTGCCGACAAGAACTAATGCCCCCACCCATCCCATTTACCCCATCCTGCGATGACAGCATCCAACTCTTGGAAAAATTGTCTGGAGTATGCCGCCATCAGCGATGTGGGGCTTCGCCGGGCGAATAACCAGGACAGTTACGCGGTCTTTCTAGCGGGAACGCAGCAGGATTTCGACGAGCGGGGGCATTTCTTCCTGGTCGCCGACGGCATGGGCGCCCATGCGGCGGGCGAATTGGCCAGTAAGATCGCCGCCGATGTCGTGCCGCTCACCTACCATAAACTTCGCGAAAAATCCCCGCCCGACGCCCTCCTCGCCGCCGTGCTCGACGCGAACGATCAAATCCACAACCGCGGTTCCGCAAGTCCCGACTTCAAAGGCATGGGCACGACGGCCACCGCCTTAGTCCTCCTCGCGGAAGGCGCGCTTTTGGCGCATGTAGGCGATAGCCGGGCGTATCGACTGCGGGGAGATCGCATCGAACAACTCACTTTCGATCACAGCCTGGTTTGGGAATTGCAAGCCGCGGGACAAAACATGGACGATCCGCCGCCCAGTTACGTTCCGAAAAACATTATCACCCGTTCGCTCGGCCCCAACACGTTGGTGCAGGTCGATCGGGAAGGCCCGTTTCCGCTGCAAGCCGGCGACACGTTTCTCTTGTGCAGCGACGGACTCTCCGGTCAGGTGCAAGACGCCGAAATCGGGGCCGTTCTCGCCTGTCTTCCGCCCGCCGAAGCCGCGCAATCGCTGGTGCATATCGCCAACCTTCGCGGCGGACCGGACAACATCACCATGATCGTCGCCAAGGTGCTCGGACCTCAAATCGCCGATGACGGCGAGCAATCCACCCCGCCAAATTCTTCAACCGCGCGGATTCGGCCGGTCAATCCCTGGATTTGGACGATCCTGGGTACGTCGGCCTTGGCGGCGCTCGGTTTTTTCGCCATGGGCCAGTGGGCGATCGCCCTGTTGGCCCTCTTGGCGGCCGTGGCCGCGGGCATTACGGCGGCGTTCCAACGGCAAGTTCCGGCGGAGGAAGGATGGGCCGTTTCGGGAAAACGGCTCGGCAATGGTCCGCACGTAATGCGCGATTGCGCGCCGAATGAGGAATTCATTGACCGCCTGGCCGACATGATGCTCCAACTCCGCGACGCCGCCGCGAGCGAGCAGTGGCAGGTCGATTGGAACCGCTTCAACCGGCATCTCTCCCTTGCCGAAACCGCCCGCCAAGCCGCCGATTTCACCGCCTCCGGCCGCGAATATCTCCGCGCCGTCAGCTTTTTGATGGAGCAACTCAAGCGGCAGAAGCCGAGCGAATAAATCCTTGCCCGCGGTATGGCGCCTGCGTAGAATGCCGATGGGTCGGCAATTTTGCGGTTCCCGGCGCCACTCTCTCTATCCCGCGAACCGGAGGTGATTAATATGCCGCAGCGCCACTTGACGGACGAGCAGGTCGCGGCCTTCCACCGCGACGGTTATGTATTCGTGAAAAACTTTCTGGATGCCGAGGAAACGCAATTGCTGCAGACGGCCTGCCGATCCGACGCCCTGCTCCAGCAGCACGCGATGGATGTCCGCGATGCGGCGGGGCGAAAAACGAATCTGTCGCTCTGGAACCATCCCGGCGACGACATCTACGGCGCCATCGCCCGCAGCGAAAGGATGGTCGATGCGGTCGAGCGACTGCTGGAAGACGAAGTCTATCATTACCACTCGAAACTCAGCGCCAAGGAGCCGCGGGTGGGCGGGGCGTGGGAGTGGCACCAGGATTACGGCTATTGGTACAACAACGGCTGCCTCTATCCCGACATGCTCAGCGCGTTCATCGCCATCGATCCCTGCACGCGCGAGAACGGCTGCATGCAGGTGCTCCGCGGCTCGCACCGCATCGGGCGGATCAATCACGGCTTCGCCGGCGAGCAGAGCGGCGCCGATATGGAGCAGGTCGAAGTCGCCAAGCAACGCCTGGAACTCGTCTATTGCGAGATGGAGCCGGGCACGGCGCTGTTCTTCCACAGCCTCACGCTGCACGCCTCCGAGGCGAACTTAAGCGACAAGCCCCGCTGGGGACTCATCTGCTGCTACAACAGCAAACACAACGATCCCTACAAGGAAAGCCACCAGCCGCGCTACACGCCTTTGACGAAGCTCCCCGATTCGGCCATCAAGGCCATCGGCGCCAAGCCCACCGCCGCCACGCAGCAATTCCTTCGCCAGGAAGACGACCGCACCACGCGGCAATTGGACGTGGAAACCGTCGAGGTCAAGTAGTGCAGTGATTCACAATCGTGTCAACTTATAAATACCTGTCCAACATCAACTCCGCGATTTTCTCGTTCCCAGGCTCCCGCCTGGGAACGCAATGTCCGCGAGGCTCCCGCCTCGCAGAATCGCCAACCAAACCTTGCCCGCAGTGAACAAAACTCGGTCTCGATACTGGACTGGTTCTAAGGTAGCAAAGAGGAGGACAGACTTTCCCGCCCGTCCATAAATAATGATTGGATGGGATGGATAGGGCAGACGGGAATGTCTATCCTCATGGAATTTCCGTATTAACCGCCGAGTTATCGTCCCCAGCCGTTGCCGTTTCCTCCCCTTGCCCCCGTATTCGGCGGCGCCGTCAGTAATCTGAAATTCCCGGGGCCGAGAAGCTCGTCGATGCGGTGGCGGAGTTCGGGATTGATCGCCACCGCTGCGTCGGAGCATTTGCAGGTGATGCGGTGGCCGTCGGCAAGGCAGAGCAGGAGCTGCAGTACGGTCGGGCCGGGGTAGCCGCGGAGGATTTCGCGGAGCAACGGAAGCTTGTTCGCGCCGTGGCGGTCTTCTTGGACGCGGATCAGTACGCCGCGGGTGTAGCGGGCGGGGAGGTCTTCGAGGCGGATCACTTCGTTTACGATGAAATTCGCCTCCGTGCTGCCCGGCCGCTTGTCGATCGAACCGCGAAGGACCACGATCGCGTCGGCCTGGACGAGCGATTCGTACTGCGCGAACTGCTCCGGCCAGCAGATGGTCCGCATGATGCCCTCGGTATCTTCGAGGTCGAACATGGCGTAGCGGCTGGGGCTGCCGGGCTTGGGGTTCTTGGTGTTCGAGAACTTGATCGACCCGATCATCCCGCCGAGCATCGCTTCGCTGCGATGATCGAGCGCGGCCGCTTCGACGGTCGTGTGCGAGCAGTACGTTTTGAGCGTGCCGACATGTTCGGCCAGCGGATGGCTCGACAGATAGAAGCCCAGCACCTCTTTTTCCTTGGCGAGTTTGTCCTTTTCTTCCCACTCGGGCAGATCGGGGAGCAGGCCGGAATCGACTTCGGCCGGCTCCTCGGCGTCGTCGAACAGCCCGCGCTGGCCGCTCTTGCGGTCGGAGGCGGCCGACGCGCCGGATTGCAGCGCGCGGTCGATGGCGGCGAAAACGGCGGAACGCCGTCCGCCGGCTGCGTCGAACGCGCCCGCCTTGATGAGCGATTCGATGGCCGTGCGGTTGACCGCGCTCGGATCGAGCCGTTCGCAGAAATCGAAGATGCTTTTGTACGGTCCGCGGGCCGCTCGTTCGGCGATGATCGCGCCGGCGGCCGCGCCGCCGCAGCCTTTGATGGCCGAGAGGCCGAAGCGAATTTTCCCGTCGGCCACGGAAAATTCCTCCATCGAGGTATTCGCGTTCGGCGGCTCGACGGCGACGTTCATCCGCTGGCAATCCTCCAGATGCTCGACGAGCGAGTCTTTTTTCTTGAAGTTACGGCCGGAGATGTCGCTCGTCAGAAGTGCGGCCATGAACTCGACCGGCCAATGGGCCTTGAGGTACGCGGTCATGTAGGCGATCAGCGCGTAGGCGGTCGAGTGGCTCTTGTTGAAGCCGTAGCCGGCAAATTTCTTGATCAACTCGAAGATTTCCTCGGCGTCTCTCTTGCTCATTCCCTGCGCGTGCGCCCCTTCGACGAATTGCTCTTGATATTTGGCGATCGTATCGAGCTTCTTCTTGCCGATCGCCTTGATGCAGGTGTAGGCGTTGGCCAGCGGGATGCCGCCCAAGCGGTTGATGATCCGCATGACCTGCTCCTGATAGACCATCACGCCGTGCGTTTCCTCGAGCACTTCCTTCATCACCGCGTGCTTGTATTCCGGCCGTTTCCGCCCGTGCTTGACTTGGATGTAATCTTCGACCATGCCGCCCTCCAACGGGCCGGGCCGGTAGAGCGCGTTGGTGGCGATAATGTCGCGAAAGCCGTCGGGCTTCATCCGCTGCAGGAGGTCGCGGATGCCGCCGCTTTCGAGTTGGAACACGCCCTTCGTTTCGCCGCGGCAAAACAAAGCGTAAGTCTCCTTGTCGTCGAGCGGGAAGCGGTAGGGATTGATTTTTTCGTGCGTCGTCTGTTCGATCAGTTCGATGACCTTCGAGAGGATCGTCAGGTTGCGCAGTCCGAGGAAGTCCATTTTCAAGAGGCCGGCTTTCTCGATGTCGCCCGCTTCCCATTGCGTGATGTTTTCCTCCTTGTCCTTGACGCGCTGCAGGGGAACGTACTCGGTGAGCGGGCGGTCCGCGATGACCACGCCCGCCGCGTGCGTGCCGACGTTGCGGGCGAGTCCCTCGATGCGCTTCGCCAAATCCAAAAGCTCGCGGACGATCGGATCGGTGTCGTAAAGTTTTTTTAGCTCGTCGGACTTTTCGAGGGCGTCTTGGAGCGTGATGTGCAGTTCATCGGGCACTTTGGCCACTACGCTATCGACTGCTGGGATGGGCATGCCCAGCGCGCGGCCCACGTCGCGGATCGCCGCCCGCGCTTGCAAGGTGCCGAAGGTGCCGATCTGGGCCACGGTGTCGTAGCCGTAGCGCTCCTTGGTATATTGGATCACCTCGCCGCGGCGCTGCTGGCAGAAGTCGATATCGATATCGGGCGCTTCCAGCCGGTTTTCGTCGAGGAACCGCTCGAACAGCAGATCGAACTCCAGCGGGCAGACGTGGCTCAAGTGCAGCGCGTAGCTCACCAGCGCGCCGACGCCCGATCCGCGGGCGTTCGCCTGAATGCCCTGCGAGAGGGCGAAATGCACGAAGTCCCACACGATCAGAAAATAATTCGCGAAGCCCAGCTTGTTGATGACCGTCAGTTCGCGGTTTAATCGGGCCATCACCTCTTCGGATAGCTCGCCGCCGATTTCGCCGTTCCTCCAGCGGTCGGCGCGGTGGGAATAATTCTCCCTCAAGCCTTCGATGCAGAGATCGTAGAGATAATCTTCCGATTTTTTCTCGTCGGGCGGCACGAACACGGGGAAATGCCGTTGGCCGATTTCGAGGTCGATGTTCACCGAGTCGGCGATTTCCTGCGACCGCTTGACGGCGTCCTCGAAGCCGGCGAACGTGGCGTACATCTCCTCGGGACTGCGCAGATAGAACTCGTTGGTTTCCATCTTCATGCGGTTCGCGTCGGTGCGGAACTTGCCGGTGTTCACGCAGAGCAGGATATCCTGGGCTTCGGCGTCCTCGCGGCGGACATAATGCACGTCGCTGGTGGCGACCGTGGGCACGCCCATCCGCTTGGCCAGATCGACGGCCGGGGCGAGCGCCGCCCGCTGGATTTCGAGGCCGTTGTTCTGGATTTCGATGTAATAGTTTTTGCCGAACGTTTTTTGGAACCAGGCGACGACCTCTTCGGCCTTTTTCAAATTCGGTTCGCCGCCGGCCAGGAGCAGCCGGTTGACTTCGCTCGAGATGCAGCCGCTCAGGCAGATGATCCCCTCGCGGTGGGCTTCGAGGATTTCCTTGTCGATGCGGGGCTTGAAATAGAAGCCTTCCAAAAATGCCATCGACGAAAGCTTGATGAGGTTCTTGAAACCGGCCGCGTTCTGCGCCAACAGCGTGATGTGGTAGCTCGCTTCCTTGCTGCCGCCGCCGGTCGATTCCTTGACCGTCCGGCTGCCGGGGGCGATGTACGCCTCGATGCCCAGCACGGGATTGATGCCCAGTTCCTTCGCCGCCTGATAGAACTTGAGCGAACCGTGCAGGTTACCGTGGTCGGTGAGCGCGAGCGCGCTCATTTGCAGGTCTTTCGCACGCTTCAACAGCGCCTTGATCTGGCCGGCTCCGTCCAACAAGCTGTAATGGCTGTGGCAATGCAAATGCGCAAACGGCGGCACGCTCATGGCTCCCTCCGCAGGTAGAAGAACTTATCCGTCTAACGCTATTTTATCACGGCCGAGACGTTGCGGAAGGGTGGGCGAAAGGATGCGGATGATCGAAACAAGCCGGAAAACTCGCGGAATGCTTCTAAAATGAGCGGTAGGCTGATGAATCCGGAAAAAACAGAAAGAATCGTTGTTCCCGGTATGGCTATTTCAAAGGTAGAATTCGCACGCGGCTTTTCGTTAATTCGACGATCACCAACGCTCCCGAGGTTAATTCGGATTCGTATTTTTTCAAAGCAGCCAATACCACCGGACCGATGTGTTCCGGCAGAACTCGTTGCGAACGAACTTGAATCACGCTGGGCGCTTCCGCATGAGTCAGCGCCAAACCGCGCTGAAATCGAGATCGTGAGTGAAAACTACGTGCTTGTTTTCCGCCGCCCAATCCATGATGATGGCATCATCCGCCCGCGGATCGCCGACGGCGGACCAATGAACCGCCGACCAACCTGCCCGTTCGAGCAGCGGTATCCATTCCGGAGACAGGTTCATGTCGATGACGAGCCGAAGACTCATGGAGCCACCAAATCCTCCTCGCGTTCTTCCAACCTCCATGCGGCATAAGCTAGCGCCTCGTCAAGATCGGCCGGCTCGAGATAGGGATAAGCCTCGAGGATGCGTTCGCGCGATTCGCCGGAAGCCAGCAGGCCCACGACAGTCCCAACGGTAACGCGCAATCCCCGAATACAGGGTTTGCCGCCCATCACTGCGGGATTATGAGTGATGCGAGAAAATTTCATCATAAGCTCCGATCGAAAAGGTATTTTTTGCCGATCGATTTCTTCCATTATGACTTCTGGCATCCCAATCGTACACCCCCTCAATCTTACTATCGACACTAGACATCCACGATCTTTTGCCCGCAATCCCTTTGAAATATGTCGCCGTCAAATCTCGCCGAATGATTCTCCGCGGTGGATCGTTGCCGGGATTGACAGAACGAATGATGAGCGGCAAAATTGGCAATCGTCCTTGTCCAAGGTTATCTATTGGCGGGACGTTCGCGCTGGAAATGCGTCGTCGGACACTAAGGGATTGGTTTCAATATGGCTTCGCTCAACCTCAAACCTACCCACAAGGCCGTTGCGGCATATTACGACGCGCTGGCGCAGTTCGAAAAACTCGGCGTCAAGCACGAAGGGGCCGTCCGTTCCGCCTTCCAAAACCTTCTCGAACATTGCGCCCGGCTGGTGGGCCGCACGCTGATTCCCGAATACCAATTCAAATGCAAGAGTGGAAAATCGCTGACTCCCGACGGGGCCATCGTCGATTCCCTGAGCCAAGTGCTGCGTTACGGATTGTGGGAAGCCAAGGATACCGACGACGACCTCGATAAAGAGATCAAAGCCAAGTTCAAAGCCGGATACCCCGACGACAACATTTTATTCCAGGAGCCGCGGCGGGCGGTCCTCTACCAAAACGGCGAACGATTCCTCGATGCCGATCTTACCGAGCGCGATCGACTCATCCATGCCCTCGACCTTTTCTTCGGCTGGCATCCGCCCGCCTTCGATCAATGGGAGAAAGCCGTCGAGGAATTCAAGGACCGCGTACGGGAATTGGGCGACAATCTGGCAAAACTCATTCGCGGCGAACGCCAAACCAACGTCAAATACCGGGAAGCCTTCGAAGAATTCCTGGAACTTTGCCGCGCTTCGCTCAATCCGAATCTTTCCGAAAGCGCCGTCGAGGAGATGGTGATCCAACACCTTCTCACCGAGCGGATATTCCGCAAGGTGTTCGATATCGGCGACTTCATGCAGCGCAACGTGATCGCCCAGCAGATCGAAAAAGTCATCGAGGCGCTGACTTCGCGCTCCTTCAGCCGGGATTCTTTCGTCAAGACCCTCGAACATTTCTATATCGCCATCGAGCAGGCCGCCGAAACCATCGGCGATTTCAACGAAAAGCAGCGCTTCCTGAACACGGTTTACGAGCGGTTTTTCCAAGGGTTCTGCGTCAAGGTCGCCGATACCCACGGCATCGTCTATACGCCGCAGCCGCTCTCGGTTTTTATGGTCGCCAGCGTGGAACACGTTTTGCGAACGGAATTCGAATCAACCCTCGCCGATCGAGATGTTCATATTCTCGACCCTTTCGTCGGAACGGGCAATTTTATCGTCAACCTGATGCGGCTCATACCGAAAAGCGCGCTCAGGCACAAGTTCCGCTACGAACTGCACTGCAATGAACTGATGCTCCTGCCATACTATGTCGCCTCGATGAACATCGAGCACGCCTTTTGGGAAGCGACCGGAACTTACGAAGCCTTCGAGGGTATATGCCTCGTGGATACCTTCGAGACGGCCGAGAAGAAGCAGAAGGAATTCGACATTAACGAAGCCAATACCAAGCGAGTTAAACGACAGCTTAAATCGCCCATCAAGGTCATCATCGCCAATCCCCCGTACAATGCGGGACAGGCCAACGAAAACGACAACAATAAGAATCGAAAGTACGAGGAAATCGACCGGCGGGTTCGCTCAACCTACAGCGCGGACTCCGAAGCCACGCTCGTCCGCAAACTCAGCGATCCTTATGTGAAGGCGATCCGCTTCGCGTCCGACCGCATCGGCGAGGCGGGCGTGGTCTGTTACGTGAACAACGACAGCTTCATCGCCGAGAAGTCGTTCGACGGCATGCGCAAACATCTTGCGCAGGATTTCGACATCATTTACGTTTTGGAGCTTGGCGGCAACGTGCGCAAAAATCCCACGCTCTCGGGCACGACGCACAATGTGTTCGGCATCCAGGTGGGAGTCAGCGTCAACCTCTTCGTCCGATTGCCGAAAAAAAAGGATGCCAAGCGGCACGCCAAGATTTATTACCATGCCGTTCCGGTCGATTGGCGCAAAGAGCAGAAGTACGATTTTCTAAATGCAGCCGAATCGATCGCCAACGTGAAGTGGCGAAGGCTCAAGCCCGACGAGAAGAATCATTGGCTGACGAATAAAACGGACGGCGAGTTCGCGCAATTCATTCCTCTTGGGAGCAAAAAGTATCAGGCGCTCAGCAACCTCGGCCATCCCGTCATCTTCCGAACGTATTCGTTGGGCGTTTCCACCAACCGCGACTCCGTGGTTTACGGATTCGATGCCGAAAGGCTCTCGAAACGAGTGGAACGATTTATCGACGATTACATTGCGGAATTGGACCGTTGGAGAAAGAAAGCAAAACCGCCTGAAAATCCCAAGCAATTGCCCCAGTACATCGATAATTTCGTGAGTTACGAAAAAGTCAAGTGGAGCCGGGACCTTAAACTCAAATATGCCAGGAAAGTCTATCTCGAATACTCCGAATCTTCAATCTGCGAAAGCCTCTATCGGCCTTATACCTCACAGTTGCTTTATCACCAAAAAGGCGTTGTCGATCGACCCGCTCCCAGCGAGATCTGGTTTCCATCGGTAAAAAGCCGAAAAGAGAATGTACTGTTGTGCGTTAATCTCACGGTCGAACGACCTTTCGCATGCATTGCAACCAACTTGATTCCCAACTTGGTTTCAACGGCAGGTTTTGGTTCTGCAACCTATTGCTTTCCCCTCTACACTTACCGCGAAAATGGCAAGCAAAGGGAGGATAATATCCCGCTCTTTGCGTTGCAACACTTTCAGAAGCATTACAAGGACAAGTCGATCAAGCGGGAGGATATTTTCCATTACGTTTACGCATTGTTGCATCATCCCCGATATCGGGCCGACTTCGCCGAGAACCTCAAGCGCGAATTGCCGCGAATTCCGCTTTCGGGCACGACCGCCGATTTCCACGCCTTCGCAAAGGCCGGCCGGAAACTGGCCGATCTGCACGTCAACTACGAGCAACAAAAACCATATAAACTCAAGCAAATCGAAAATCCCGAAGCGCCGCTCGACTGGCGCGTCGAAGCGATGAAACTCAACAAGGAGAAAGACGCCCTCTTCTATAACGACTTTCTCACGCTGGCGGGCATTCCTCCCGAAGCATTCGCCTATCGCCTCGGCAATCGCTCCGCGTTGGAATGGATCATCGACCAATACCGCGTCGGACGGGACGAAAGGGGAAATATCCTCAGCGATCCGAATCGGGCCGACGACGAGCAATACATCATCCGCCTTATCGGACAAGTAATCACCGTTAGTTTGGAAACCGTGGATATCGCGAAGAATTTGTCGCCGCTAAACCTATAACGCTCGTTGCTTGAGCATTTTCCATCATTCCTCTTGCAATAACGCCCTGCCGGGAGTGCAATTCCCTGGGCGGCATATGCTTTCCGTGCGCCCTCACACTGGAGTTGTAACGATGCGAGCGTACCACTATTTCAGAATTTTTGCCCCGTGTGCGGCTTTACTTGCCGCGATTTATTCCCATTCGGAAGCCGCCGATGAGGCAGTTCCCGAACCTACGCGAACGGACGTGTCGCAGACCGACCTCTGGGTATCCGGTATGGGCGGATATCATACCTATCGCATCCCAGCGCTGGTCAAAACCGAGCGGGGAACCTTGCTGGCGTTTTGCGAAGGACGCAAATCCGGCCGCGGCGATAGCGGCGATATCGATCTACTGTTGCGCCGTTCGACCGACGGCGGGCAAACCTGGACCGCGCAGCAAGTTTTATGGGACGGCGGAGCCGACGCCTGCGGCAATCCCTGTCCCGTCGTAAATCGAAAAACGGGCGAAATCTTCCTGCTGGCGACGCGCAATCTCGGCGCGGATACGGAGAAAATGATTATCGCCCAAACCGGCAAGGGCACCCGCACCGTGTGGGTCTTGCAGAGCGCGGATGAGGGCCGCACTTGGTCCAAACCGCGAGAAATTACCACCGCGGTGAAAAAAAACGATTGGACGTGGTATGCCACCGGTCCCGGCGCGGGCATCCAACTTGAGTACGGCCCGCATAAAGGCCGGCTGATCGTGCCCTGCGACCATATCGAGGCCATCACGAAGCATTATTACTCCCATGCAATCTACAGCGACGACGGGGGCCGGTCGTGGCGTCTCGGCGGTTCGACGCCGAACCATCGGGTCAACGAATGCGAGGCGGTCGAACTGGCCCGTCCCGCGGGCAGATTGATGCTCAACATGCGGAACTACGATCCCGCCGAGCGCGCCCGCCAGACGGCCGTGAGTGACGACGGCGGCGCGGCGTGGAAAGACCAAAAACACGATCCCGCGCTCGTCGAACCGATCTGCCAGGCGTCGATCCGGCGAATCCACTGGCCGCAAAACGACGCGCCGGGCGTGATCCTTTTTGCGAATCCCGCCTCGCGCGACCGCCGCGAGCGCATGACGGTGCGGCTGAGCTACGACGACGCGGCGACCTGGCCGGTCGCCAAAACGATTTATCCGGGCATGTCCGCTTACTCGTGCCTGGCGAAGTTGGACGACGAAACCGTCGGCTTGCTCTACGAGCGGGACGATGGGGGCAAAGCCTACGGCCGGATCGCCTTCGCGCGATTTGCGTTGGATTGGCTGACGAAAGAAGAATAGTAGAAAAGACGCCTTGATCGAGCGCGCCGCGAGGCTCTACCCCGCCCGCTCGATCGCTACCGCCGCCATTCGCCGCTCGGCCGTTGGGTAACGGGATCGGGGCGATCGGGGGCGTCTTGGGGCAGCGCAAGCTCCGTGCCGGGAACGAGATAATCGAAATCCTTGCCCAGCGCGTTTTGATTCAACTCGTAGATTTCGGCCCAGCGCGACGCCTTGCCCAACTCGCAGCGTGCGATATCGAACAGCGTATCGCCTTCGACCACCGTATAGCTTCGGCTCCCGCGCAAATGACGCGCGCTCGCGAGCGTTGTGCTCCGGTTTTCCCGCACTTCGCGCTGTTCTCGTTCGATACCGGCGCGAAAAGCGTTTGGACCGGGTTCGTAAGAATCGTGGCCCACAAGCGGTTTCCCCCGATCGTTCGGCGAGGGAACGGAGCGATCGACGACCGTCGGTGAATTCCCGGCTGCGGGGGAAAAATCCTGCGAACGATAGTCCTCCGCCGCGCGGTTGCCGAATGAATCGCCGCGATTCCCGCCATCCGGAATCCGGCCGCCCGAACTCGCAGCGGCTGCCCCCGGCGGTCCCAGGGGATCGATATCGGGCACGGTGGAAGCGCGCCGATTCAAACCGTAGCGATCGTCGGGATCGATGTTTTCGGCGGCCGGTGGCGCGATCGACCTCGACGGCGGCGGAGAACTCGCCGCGGCCTCGCCCGCTGCCTGCCGCTGCCGACGATATTCGGAGATATCGCTGAACAGGTCCCGCTCGCCATCCCTTTTCGGAGGCTGGCCGGCGGTTGATTTCAATGCTTTCGGCGTTTCTTTCCCGTCGTGGGGAGATTTCGCCGCCGCCCCGGCTTCCGGCACTCCGGCTTTGGAGCCGTTTACGGCGGGCGATTTCTCGATAGCGCTCCCGTCCGCTTGCGCGGCGGCGGGGGCTGTTCCCGATTTCAACTTCCATGCAACGACGCCGCCCAGCACGACCAATAAACACAAAACAACCGACAGTCCGATTTTAGCTTCCTTGCTCATAAAAGCCTCCTTGCCGAATCGGCCCATTTTACTTGGAGGCGTGATTGTACGATTATTTCATCCTTTCCGCAATACGAAGTTTCGCGCTGCGGGAGCGGGGATTTTGCGAGATTTCGGACTCGTCGGCGCGGATTGGCCGGCGGGTGAGAACCTTCAATCGCGCGTCGTTTTGGAAGGCTTCCTTCACGCGGCGGTCTTCCAAGGAATGAAAACTGATAATGGCGAATCGACCGCCGGGATTCAGGCAATCGGGGATTCGCCGCAAGGCGATCTCCAGCGATTTCAGTTCGTCGTTCACCGCGATCCGCAACGCCTGGAACGTCCGCGTGGCCGGATGGATGCGTTCGCTGTCGCGCGTTTTGGGCACGCAACGGCCGATTAGCTCGGCCAGATCTCGCGACGTTCTCACGGGATTGCCGCGACGCCGCTCGACGATCGCTTTGGCAATGCGGCGGCTGAAACGCTCCTCGCCGAATTCGAAAATCAGGTCCGCCAGATGCTCGGCGCTGAGCCGCTCGAGCAACCTCCAGGCCGGGACGCCGGCCGTCGGATCGAAGCGCAAATCCAACGGCCCGTCCGAGGAGAAGCTGAAACCGCGGCTCGCGTCGGCCAGTTGATCGCTCGACAAGCCCAAATCCAACAGCACCCCATCGACCCGCTCTGCAAAGCCGCGACCAGCGGTCGCGGTGTATGCGGCGCCGACGGCTTTCAAAACTTCGGGCAAATCGCAAAAATTCGCCTGCGCCAGACGCACCGGCAAGCCCCGCAAAAACCGCTCGCCGGCGTCGATCGCCGCGGGATCGCGGTCCAAGGCGATCAACGTGCCGCCGGGAACGATCCGCTCGGCCAACGCCCGGCTGTGCCCCCCGCCGCCCAGAGTGCCATCGACGATCACCATGCCTGGTTTCGGCTCTAATCCCAGCACGACGGCCTCGAACAAGACGGGGATGTGGACGGAATTCTTTTCGGCCATCGGCAGTTGTTTATGGTAGGTTATGCTATAGCATATCAAAACGCTTAACAATATGATGCGTTATGCTGAAGCATAACCTACGAGCTTCATCCTTCATAATTCATCCTTCCTCCTTCAAACGCACCCGACCTCGGGCGCATCCTTGCGCCCGCGTGAGGTTGAGTGGCTGCGGGATAGTCGTCGGCGAAGGCGACGAAAAGGGCCGCAATTCGCCCGGGAAGCATCCTTGACTTCTCGTTGCCGAGAACCCAATCCACCTCGCATGGTTGGATTTGCGGCGCCGATAGGTGGCCGTTTCGGCGCTGCGGTTCTCGCGCGGGGCGATCGAACGGACGGACAAAACGCTTTATTTCTCCACGCAAAATGCCTTCTCGGCAATCTCATCGTAATGGGGTTGTTTTTGGTCCAGATACATTTTCCAACGCTCGGCCGCCCACACCTCCAAATGCTCTTGGACGCCGAGCAAAACCACTTCTTTTTCCAGCCCCGCAAGCACGGCCAACTCGGAGGGAAGACGCACGCGGCCTTGCGAGTCCAATTCCACCTGCTGGGCTTGCGCGTAAAACAATCGCAGGAACGCCCGCACATCTTCGCGAACGGGAGAGGCCTGGGCGAGTTTTTCGGCAAGTTGCGAAAACGACGCTGCGGAATAGATCGCCAGCGAGCGGTCGGTCCCCGGAGCAACATACAAGATGCCGCCGGCGTGGCACTGCAACGCATCTCGCAAGCGTTTGGGGATCGCCAACCGCAATTTTTCATCCAAAGCGCGGCTGAAGGATCCAGTTAACAGCATGGTTCACCACTTTTCCCCATCATGCCCCACAACACCCCAAAGAATATCGCTTTTACCCGCCCCTGACAAGTCGGTTTTCCGAATAAAATTTTAATGAGCGCGAATTGAACGACCGCGATTACATGACCACCTAAAGGTCCGACAAATACAATTTGACAGGTTCATGTTGGGGCGATAGTTGTACTATCGCCCCAGGGATGGCAGTACAACTGCCATCCCAACAACCTGTCATTTCACGGTTGTCGAACCACTAGAGGTGGTGGTTATTGAATGATGAACGCCAATCCTGGAGATGAGGCATTTCGATCAAATCTATTCCGTACTCCGGTTTGACGGCTTATACTCAGATGTGCCTCGAAGGGGTAACTTCAAGAGATTTTTTCAAGGATTTTCGTCCACACGGTTAGCGGTTATGAGCGAACTCGACAGATACGATTATGAATTGCCCAGGCACTTAATCGCGCAACAACCCGCCTGGTCGCGGATCGATGCCCGATTGCTGGTGGTCGATCGCAAGCATAACTCGTTGGAGCATAAGCATATACGGGATTTGCCCGAAATCCTTCAAGCGGGCGATTGCCTGGTCTTGAACGAATCGAAAGTCGTTCCCGCCCGATTGGTGGGCTATCGAACGCAAACCGGCGGTCGTTGGGAGGGGCTTTTTCTGGATGCCCAAAGCGATGGATTTTGGCTCATTCTGGGCCATACGCGGGGAAAAATAACTCCTGGGGAATCGATCTCGCTCCTTAACACCCAAGGAATCGAGGACCTCGAACTGCTTATGGTCTCCAAAGATTCCGGGGGGAACTGGATCGCCAAACCCTCCAGTTCCGAATCGACGAATGCTTTGCTGGATCGGGTGGGGCGGATTCCTTTACCACCCTACATTCGAGCCGGAGAGATGGTCGAGAGCGACCGGGAAAACTACCAGACGGTTTTTGCCCGGATTCCCGGCTCGATAGCGGCCCCCACCGCGGGGTTGCATTTTAGCAACGCCCTGCTGGAAAAGTTGGATCGGCAAGGGATAAATCTGGTTTACAATACCCTCCATGTCGGCTTGGGGACCTTTCGTCCGATTACGACGGAGACGCTTGGCGAGCACAAAATGCATGCCGAATGGGGAACCATCGGCCCGCAGGCGGTCGAAACAATTCAAAACTGCCGGCAAAAGGGGGGGCGAATCGTTGCAGTGGGCACCACCTCGGTGCGACTGCTGGAAACGGCCGCCTCCTCGGACGGCGTTTTGCAGCCTTTTAACGGTCAAACCGACCTGTTCATCCGTCCGCCTTACATTTTTCGGGCGGTGGACGCGATGCTGACGAATTTTCATCTCCCCCGGACCACCTTATTGATCCTGGTTCGCACATTCGGCGGAGACGAGCTGATTCAACGCGCGTATCGGGAGGCGATCGCGGAACAATATCGTTTTTACAGCTATGGCGATGCCATGGTAATTTTATAATAAATCACTCTCTCCATGCTTGACAATCTCTACTCGATTACTGAAAATGAAAGGCTAGAGAGAAACTGGGGCGGTAACTTTTCCCGGAGACCGATCCGACGCGATCCTTGCATGAGGGGGATTCAACTTGAATTTTTTCCCATTTGCCCGTCAATCGTTCCGCCGAAGAAACGACGGATTTACCCTCGTCGAGTTGCTGGTGGTCATTGCCATTATCGGCGTGTTGATTTCCCTGCTCTTGCCGGCGATTCAAGCCACGCGGGAAGCCGCGCGGCGGATGAGTTGCACGAACAATTTGCACCAATTGAGCCTGGCGGTCATCAGTTACGAGAGCGCGAGGAAGAAGTTTCCGCCGGCGGGCATCGTCGCCCGAAGCGGCGATCTGGTCGATCTTCGCGCCGGCCTGAGGTTTAGCTGGATCGTCACGGTGCTCCCTTACATGGAAGGCGCGCCGCTGTACAAAATGTTCGATATGAAGAAAACGGTTTTCAACCAGCCCAACAATCCGCAGGCCGTTTCGCTCGACGCGTTGATGTGTCCCGACGATTCGCCTTATGGGCGATTTTTCGTCGACGCCTCGCTGACCTCCGGCAAGCGGTTCGCCAAGGGGAATTACGCCGCGTTCGTCAGCCCCTACCACACCGATTTGCAACTCATGTTTCCCGGCGCGTTGATCGCCACCGGCCAGGAAGCGAAGAAGGTCCGCGATGGTCTCTCGCACACCCTGATGCTTTCCGAAGTCCGCACGCGAAAACAACCGCAGGACCAGCGCGGAGCCTGGGCGCTGCCGTGGTCCGGCTCCAGCCTCTTGGCGTTCGACATGCATAATGGCGGCACAAAGCTCGGAATCTACACCGGCGCCGCTTTTAGCCTCGGCCAAACGCAGCCGCCGAACAACCGCGGCCCGAACGTCGATATGCTCTACGCATGCCCCGATATGAGCGACGCGCAGTTGAAAAACATGCCCTGCGGAATATGGGCCTCGAGCGGAACGTGGAATTATCTCTCCGCCGCGCCGCGAAGTTTGCATCTCGGCGGGGTCAATACGACCTTCATGGACGGCCATCTGGATTTCATTCGCAACGACATTGATGAATATGTCATGGCGTACCTGATCTGCGTCAACGATCGCCAAATCGTCAGTCTGGACAAATAACAAAGCGAGGTCGGCATGACAGGCATTCGCGTCGCATCGTCCTTGATGATCTTGGGTTTGATCTTGGTCATAACATCTTTCGTGCTGCCCTTTTTTCTGCCTTCGCTCACCGAGCGAAGTTGGACGGAAGAACAAGCCCGCCAACGTTCCGAAACGGGACACAAATTGCATCAGCTCGCGGGCGAACGCGGCGGCCATACCCACGGCGAATCCGCGAATCATGCGGAGAATGACAAAGCCGCCCTGGAACGCGAATTCGCCGAAACCGAAGCGTCATTCAAGCGGCAGGACGAAGAACTGAAAAGCATTCAAGAACGATCCGGAAATATTACGTTCGGAATTCGCTGCGCCGGCGCCGGAGTGCTGGTGATCGGCTTGGGAATATTCTTCCGCGCGAAACGCCGGGAAACATAACAGGGAACCGCCCGTGTCCGATGTCCATACCGAGCGCGTGCTGGTCGTGCCGACCGAATTGTTTCGCCGTTTGGGATATTTTCAGGGCTTTTGCGGCGAGATCGAACATTACCTGGCCGAATTGTTCGACGCCCGGCACGCCAGCTACCGTCCGCGCGGGGAAGTGGAGCAAGATCCCGGCTTCAAGCAGCTCATTCCCTACGTGATCTTTCGCCACGTCGATCCCCAAGGCCGCGAGAGCGTGTTTCAATACACGCGCGGCAAGGGCATGGGCGAAGGGCGGCTGCATTCCAAGCTCAGCGTGGGCATCGGCGGCCATATCTCGCTTTGCGATGCCGAGGCCGGCCCCTCGAATCATCCTTACGAAGAAGGCATGCGCCGCGAATTGGAAGAAGAGGTGCAAATCGATACTCCCTACGCGGCCCGCTGCGTGGGACTCATTAACGACGATCAGACCGAGGTCGGCCGCGTTCACTTGGGCGTGGTGCATCTGTTCGACGTCGAACGGCCCGCCGTCCTGCCGCGCGAGACCGATCTGCTGGAAACCGGATTCCGGCCCGTCCCGGAACTACTCGCCGATTTGGACGGATTCGAGACGTGGTCGTCGATTTGCTTGAAGGCGTTGTTTGGAAGGGGAGAGGGGAGAGGGGAGAGGGGAGAGTAAATGTTACCGCAATTTTCCCCACATTCCCGACAATCTCCAATCCCTAATCCCCAATCCCTAGCCCTTCCCATCTACCTCGACAACCACGCCACCACGCCGGTCGATCCGCGCGTGGTCGAAGCGATGCTGCCATATTTTACCGAGGTATTCGGCAACGCCGGCAGCACCACGCATCCGTTCGGCCATGCCGCCAAGAAGACCGTGGAGGATTCCCGGGAACGAATCGCCGCGGGCATCCGTGCGGCGGTGCGGGAAATCGTCTTCACCAGCGGCGCGACCGAGAGCAACAACCTGGCGATTCGCGGCGTAGCCGGACAGTTCGGCAGCAAGGGCCGGCATATTATTAGCGTTGCGACCGAGCATCCCTCGGTGCTCGAACCGCTCGAAAAACTCGAGCGTCGGGGATTCGAGATCACGCTGTTGCCGGTGATTCCCGCCGGCGATGAACGTGCGGGCTGCATCGATGCCCGGCAAGTCGCCGAATCGATCCGGTCCGATACGATTCTCGTTTCCATTATGCTGGCCAACAATGAAATCGGCGCGATCCAGCCGCTCGCCGAGATCGGCCGTTTGTGCAAGGATCGCGGCGTGCTGCTGCATAGCGATGCCACGCAGGCGGTCGGCAAAATCGCCGTCGATGTCGAGGAGTTGCAGGTCGATCTGATGAGTTTCTCCGCCCATAAAATCTATGGGCCGAAAGGCGTCGGCGCGCTCTACGTGCGAAAATCCGGCCCGCGCGTAAAGTTGGAATCGCAAATCGACGGCGGCGGGCAGGAATCGGGCACGCGCAGCGGAACGCTCAACGTCCCCGGCATCGTCGGCTTCGCGAAGGCGCTCGAATTATGCTCGATCGATCTCCCCGGCGAACAATTTCGCCTGCAAACAATGCGAAACCGTTTATTCGCAGGCATCACCGCCGAATTATCCGGCGTTTCGCTCAATGGGCCTGCGATAGCTCTGCATAAAGTAGGGTGGGTCGAGCGAAGCGAAGGCCCGCCGATTAGCGGAGGAGCCGCCGGTGGGTCTTCGCTTCGCTCGA
>JADLEL010000051.1 GCA_020846145.1 Pirellulales bacterium
ATTATCCTCAAAGTTTTTCGTTTAGCCCGGAGCCAACGGCGACGGCGGGTGGAGTTTTCCAGTGCCCCTTATGCCCGCCGTCGCCGTTGGCTCCGGGCTAAACGATTGGTTGCGGCTACGCCGCGCTAGGCTAAAGGCATAACCTACTGAAAATCTCGTCCGGCAGGCGAGACCTTTTAATCAAACCTAGCTTATGGCAGAAGAATTGGGATTCCACCCGGTTGGGTGTACCCGTGGAAACATCCGCCGCTATAATCGGAATAGCAGTTTCTTTCCCCCTGGCTTTACCGCGATGGATGCATATTCCAAGGCGAGAACTGTCGGCCGCGCTCATCCACCCAGACCAATGAGCACGGCCTTTTTATGTGACGTAGGACAGTTTTCTAAACTGTCCCCGATAGGAAGCCAGGGATTGATAAAATCAATGACAGGTTGGAAACCTGTCCTACTCTATTCGAGGTTTTTGAGCGCGGCCTCGGCGGCCCAACGGACGCGGGGGCTTTTGGCGAGTTCTTTGAGGACGGGGATACCCGGCACGGCGGCGGGTTTGCCGATCGCGCCCAGCGCCGAGGCGAAGGAGCGCTGCACCTGCACCTCTTCGCCTTCGACTTCGGCGGCGGCAATGAGCGCGGACACCGCCGGGGCAGCTTGCGGGCCGATGGCCGCAATCGCATTGCCCGACATCAGCCGGACGTTCGGATCCTTATCCTTCAGCGCCGCGATAAGTGCGGGCAAGGCGAAGAGAGACGCTTTGCCCGCGTTGCGCAAGGCGATGGCCGCCAATCCGCGCACGACGGGATCCGCATCGGACAAGGACCTCGCGATTTCGGCGATGCTGCCGGTCGGGACGCGCGGTTCCTTCACGTTCGCGGCGGCGGCCCATGCGGCAGGGCCGATTTTCGCGAGGATGATGTCATCCACGCCGAGGTTGTAGCCGGAAGAGGCCTCGCTCTTGCCGAGGCAAACGAAAGTCAGGGTGTGGCGGCCCTTGGTCAGATGCGGCCAGCCCACTTGATACGAAAGCCCGACGAACGTTTCGAGCGCGTAGCCGTTGAACTGCGTCCGCGGGCGGAGGTCCGCGCCCGGCTCGTGTTCGAGTTGCGCGGCCGAAGGCTCCTTGCCGTCGAGCAGCACCGTGTAAATGCCGTAATCGGAAGCTTGCGCAACCTCGGTGTAGATTTCGTAGCGGCCGTCTTCGGGCACGTCGAAGGGGATTTCGATCTTCGATCCCTTTCCCTCGGCCTTGAAGAGGATCACGTCCTTGGACCAGAAAAGCTCCGGCATGAGCGAGGCTTCACCCCCTTCGGTCTTCACCTCGGCCAGCGACTTCTCGACCTCGATTTGCCGGGCGTTGCCCTGTGGGAGCCGCGCCGAACCGTAGGGGACCGGCGGCTGGTCCAGGGCGATTCCTTCCTGATACCAGAAGGCGACGCTGGACATCAGATCGGTGCGCTCGCCGAAGGCCGATTTGACCGCCCCGTCGGCGTTGTAGGTCCAGCCTTTGTGCTCGATCTCGACCTTGAGCGATTTCGTGAACGGGATCGGATCGATCACGTGCCAGCGGTAGGCAGTCATGCGCGAGCCGAGATCGGTTCCTTCGGCGACGGTTACGCCGTAGTACGGGCCGTCGTCCTCGTGCAGGCCCCAGGCGTCATTGAAATAATCCTCGCTGCCGGTGCCCTCGATCGACGGCTTCCGCTCGCCATCGACCCAAAAGAACTCGTCCCCCTCGCCGAACCAACCGGCCTCGGCCTGCACGACCGAAAGCACGGTGCCGACGTAATGCCCCCTGCCGGAGACTTTTAGGAATTCATACAAGCTGCCATCGGCCGGGGCGGGCAAGGACTGCCGGTAGCGGGCGTGGAAGTAGGGCACGTTTGCCGGAAGCCCGGGAACTTTTTGCCAATCGACGTGGAAGTAGAGGTTCGACACGCGGCGGCGGCCTTCGTTGGTAACGGTGATTTTACAGGACTTTTTGAAGGGCATCGGCCAGTAGCAATTCCGCGCGCGGCCGTCGGAACTGTCGCGGACCATCAACGACCGGACTTTCTTCTCGACGCCGTGGCCGACGGCGAAGAAATCGCCCAACGGCGCATCGACGCTCGGCGTTTCGCTGCCGTCGTAATAGACGCGCAGCCGCAGCAGCCGCGGCCAGCCGTATTCGTTGGCGGCGATGGTGATCCAAAGATGCGACACGACGCCGGGGCCTTGCAGATCGGCCAGCACGATGGTCTCGCCGGGGATCGGACGCTTGCTGTCGTCGTTCGAACTCCAGTCGGGATTGTTCGACGAAGCGCGATGGGCGCTGAAGTTCTTAGGATCCAACAAGCGAAAGGGATCCGGTATGCCCAAGCCGGATAGTTGAGCGAAGAGGTTGCCGGCCGCGGAAAGCAATAAAACCGACGTCAGGGCGAGGATGAAAGTTCGCTTCATGTTTCGTTCTCCGATAGGGATTTTCCGGTTCATCCTAAGGGAGGAAAACCGGCGGAGGCGGAGCCTCCGGGGACAGTGTGTTCCCAGGCAGGAGCCTGGGAACAAGGAACAGGTTTCGTTCTCCGTGGAAAGGATGGTTACAGCGCGGTCGTTTCGGGGTATCCGAACATCAAATTGAAGTTCTGCACCGCCGCGCCCGACGCGCCTTTGATCAGGTTGTCGAGGCAACTGATCGTCAGCACGCGGCCGCGAACGATGCGGATGGTGAGATCGCAAAAGTTGGTGTAGCTCGAATCTTTCGTGCCCGGCAGGTGCTCGACCACGCGGACGAACGGCTCGTCGGCGTAAAAATCACGGAACAGTTGCATCAGTTTCTCTTCCGACGCTTCGACCAGGGGCTGGCTATACGTGGTGCTGAGGATGCCGCGGTCCATAGGCACCAAATGCGGCGTGAAGATCACTTCCACTGTCTTGCCCGACGCGCGGCCGAGAATCTGCTCGATTTCGGGCGTGTGGCGGTGGCGGCCGATATTGTAAGCCGAAATGCTTTCGTTGCACTCGGCATAGAGCGTGGTGAGCTTGGGCGTGCGGCCCGCGCCCGAAACGCCGCTCTTCGAGTCGATGATGATCGTTTTCGGATCGATGAGTCCCGCCTTCAACAGCGGGACCAAGGCCAAAATGGCCGAGGTCGTGTAGCAACCGGGGTTGGCGACCAGGTTGGCGGGCGGAATCTGCTCGCGGAACAACTCAGGCAGGCCGTAGGGCGTTTTGCCCACCCGCGCGGGATCGGCGTGTTTTTGGCCGTACCATTCGGCGTACGATTCGGGGGTATCGAGGCGGTAGTCGGCGCTGAAATCGATCACCCTCGCTCCTGCTTCTAAAAGCGGGGCGACGATCGACGCCGACGCGCCGTGAGGCAGGCAGCTAAAAACGCATTCCGCCCGGGCAGCGACTTCGGCCGGGCTAAGGTCTTCCAAACGCAAATCGAGCCGATTCGTGAGCGAGGGATGGATCATCGCAATCGGCGGCTGTCCCTCCTGCCGACTGGTAACGGCCACAATTTCGACTTCGGGATGTCGAAGCAGGATTTTGATCAATTCCAAGGCGGTATAGCCCGTCGCGCCCAGAATGGCAATGCGTGTCATGGTATGCGTTCCACCAAAATGAAAATAGCCGAAAGGGGAGTAATCATCGATTTTATTCGGGAAAACATAAAAATATACCATCCCACCCTCCCGACCGCCAAGGGGCCGCGATGCCTCTCCTCGTTTAGCCCGGAGCCAACGGCGACGGCGGACGGCAAAAAAGCTCAATCAATAGATTATGTTATCCTTCTCCCCGAAACGCCGTCGCCGTTGGCTCCGGGCTAAACGAATGGGTGGTCGAACTTGGCGCGGTTTCCCCCCTTGTTGATAAAGCATCCTTCAAAGTGGTAGAATTATTCGCTAGTCGAAATCGTCTTTGCAAAGATCGTTTCACCGAGGCGCATTCGTGAATTCACCCTCTCTTACGCCATCATCCGTCGAAAACCGCCTCGCGGGGCTGCAATACGTCATCGGCAATACGCCGCTGTTGGCTATCGAATACGCCTTTCGCGGCGAGCCGCGGATTATTTACGCCAAAGCCGAGCACTATAACTTGACGGGCAGCATCAAAGACCGCATGGCGCTGCATATTTTGCGAAAGGCGTATCGGGAAGGTCGCATTCGGGCCGGCGATCGAATCGTCGAGGCCACGAGCGGCAACACGGGCATTGCGTTCTCGGCCATCGGCCGCGCGCTGGGGCATCCGGTGACGATCTTCATGCCCGATTGGATGAGCCGCGAGCGGGTGCTGCTGATTCGCGGCTTGGGGGCCGAGATCGTGCCCGTCTCCCGGCAGCAGGGCGGATTTTTGGGGAGTATCCGCGAGTCGGAAGAACTCGCCCGCAAGGATTCGCACGTCTTTTTGCCCTGCCAGTTCGCCAACGATGCAAACGTCGAAGCCCACGAGCAATCGACCGGCCCGGAAATCTCCTTGCAGTTGGAATCGCAGGGACTCGAACCGGCGGCGTTCGTCGCGGGGGTGGGGACGGGCGGCACGGTGATGGGCGTGGGCCGCCACCTGCGGAGGAAAAATCCGGCGGTCCGCATTCATCCGCTGGAGCCGGCCGAATCGCCCACGCTTACGGTCGGGCACAAGGTCGGGCAGCATCGCATTCAAGGCATTTCCGACGAGTTCATTCCGGCGATCGTGAAACTCGACGAACTCGACCGGACGGTGCAAGTTTCCGACGGCGACGCCATTCGCATGGCGCAAAAACTCGCCGCCCAACTGGGCTTGGCGGTGGGCATCTCCTCGGGCGCGAATTTCATCGGCGCGGTCATGCTGCAAAACGAACTCGGTCCCGAAGCCGTCGTGGCGACCGTTTTTTCCGACGACAACAAAAAGTATTTGAGCACTGATCTCTTCAACGAGGAGCCGATCCAAGACGGCCACCTCTCGCCGCACGTCGAGCTAACCGCCTACCGTGCAATAGACCGCGTTTGCGGCCTGTGCGAGGGGCAAAACGAATAGGCTCCTCGAAATGCAAGATCGGATCGAAAATGCCGCCGCCCGCGGATCTCATTCGGGAGTGGCTAGATCAATCGGTTATACATCTCGATGTATTCCCCGACCATTTTCTCCACCGTGAATTCGCCGGCGGCTCGGTCGCGCGCGGCTTGGCCGAGGCGGCGGGCAAGCGCGGCATCTTCCAAGAGCCGAGAGGCTCCGCGGGCGAAGCCGGCGCGGTCGCCGACCCGCACCAACAAACCGGTTTGATTGTGGACGAGTTCCCGCGTGCCGGGAATGTCGCTTGCCACGACGGGAACGCAGGCCGCCATCGCCTCCAAAATCGCGTTCGATTGGCTTTCGTAGGCGCCGGTGGACCAAAGCAGGTCGAAATGCGGAAGAAACCGGTCCAAGTCGTCGCGAAATCCGAGAAAATGCACGTGGCCGCCGATGCGGACCTGATCGCGGAACCTCCGCAGCCGGCCGCGGTGCGGTCCGTCGCCGAAAATCAACAGATGCACGTCCTTGCGGACGACCTTCAACAGATCGGCGGCCCAAATGGCGTCCTTTACCCGTTTGTGCGGCAAGAGCCGGCCGACCAGTCCGATCAGGCGGCTGTCGCCGGGCAGGCCCAGTTCGTCGAGGATTTGCCGTCGCGTGCAAGTCGGCGGGCCGGGCAATTCCACGGCGTTGGAGATGATTTGGAACTTTTCCTCCGGCAGGCCGTTTCGCACGTAAAGATCCTTGACGCTCCCGCCGTTGGCCGCCAAGCACGCCGCGCGGCGGCCGATTTGACGGTCGAGCCTTGCTTGCATCCAACTTTCGACCGGCTCCATGGAGCGGTAACTCGCGAAGAAGCGTTTTGCTCCGCCGCCCAAAACCGCCGCGAGTCCGTAGCCGTTCGCCGCGCCGCCCCAGGCATGGATCGCGTCGGGCCGCAAGCCGTCAACGAGCCGTTTCAGATTCCACAAGGCGCGGGGATCGAACATCCAGCGTCGTTCGAGGATCGTCGGCCGAATGCCGGAAAGGGGAATCATTTCCGGCGTCGTTCCGGCGGACGCGAGGGCGCAGACGTGCGCGTCGAATCCTGCCCGCATAAGTCCCGCGGCCAGCAAGCCGAGCTGCTTCTCCGCGCCGGAGCGGTCGAGCATCGGAAGAAGATGGAGAATGCGCGGCGTCATGGCAGAATTGGAAATTGACGATTGCAAATTTCAAATTTCAAATTGAACAAGATCAACTTTCCTTTTTTCCTATCCCCTATCCCCTATCCCCTATTTCTTGCATCTCCCCCGGTTCCAGCATGGCGACGTAGGGGAGGTTGCGATACCGATCGCGGTAGTCGAGGCCGTATCCGACGACGAAGGCGTCGGGGACTTCAAAGCCCACGAAGTCGGGTTTCATCTCGACTTCGCAACGCCCTTGCTTCATCAACAGCACCGCGCATTTGAGGCTTGCCGGGCCGAGTTCGTCGATCTGCGGGATCAATTCCCAAAGCGTGTGCCCCGTATCGAAGATGTCGTCCACCAAAAGCACGTCGCGGTCGCGAATGCCGTCCGACAACAAATCGGTGTTCAACACCAAGGGGCCGGGCCGGGTGCCGCTCCGATAGCTGCGCGCCTGCACCAAATCGACGCGGAGCGGCATGTTCAACAGGCGGATCAAGTCGGCCAAGAGCACGATGCTGCCGATCAACACCCCCACGATCGTCAGCGGCTTGTCCCGATAATGCGCATGGATGCTTTCGGCCAGCCGCCGTATTCCTTCGCGTAATTGCTCTTCGCTGAGTAAGGTTTTCATGATTTAACTTCCTAGCATCGAAAGGGGAGGATGGAACAGGATATCGCGATCCGCGGAAATATTACCACAATCCAAGCAAATTGCCCAGATCGTGGCGGAAAATGCGGGAAAAGAGCCTTTGAAACCGTGGATTGGGCCGGGGAATCCAACCGGATTATTCGCCAATACGCAGGAGAATAGGTTGGCAACCTGTCCTACGCGCGTGCAGTTTGCGCCAATGTAACCGTACACAGGGGACTGTCCCGATTTTCGCGGCGCAAAAGATGATGGTGCCGTAAAAGTGCTTAACCGCCGCGAAAATGGGACTGTCCCCCTCGCGCCGCGGGAAGGGGACAGGTCCATGTTTTCGGCCTACCGTTTGTCGGCAATATACGTTTTCCCGCCGAAAAATGGACCAGTCCCCGACCGGGGCGAGAACGCTTACGCGCCAATTTTCGAGATACCGCTGTTCAAATTCGCCGCTTGGAGGTATGCTAAAAGTTGAATTTCGATGGGTATTGACTTCATTTTGGACTTTGGACGGCAATGCCCGCCTTACATTCCTGCCAAATTCTTCCCCCCCCCAGGTGAAGCCATGTTTCTCCGATGTTTGTTCGCGGCGGCGTTGTTTTTCCCGATGGCGCGCGTGCTCGAAGCCCAGGATATCCCCCAGCCGCAATTCGGCCGGCTGACTCCCGCCCAACAGCGACAGATTATGAAGGCCATGCAGCGTCAGGGCATGCAGCCGGGCATGCAGCCGGGGATGCAGGCAATGCAGGGCGTGCCGTTCGAGGCCGCCGGCAAGCTCGAGGCCATCGGGAGAGGCCAGGTAAAAATCATGGACGACAACGGAAAAGAGTGGGTGATTTCCTTCAATCAGCAAACCGCGGTCAAAACCACCGGCGAAGCCGCGCCCGAATTTCTCAAGCCCGGCATGTGCGTGGAATTCGCCGCCGAGGTCGATGCGAAAGGGATCGTACCCGGAAAAGTCGAGGAACTTTCCATCGTAACGCCTTCCAAGGAGCGGCCCAGCGGAGTCTTTCCCGAAGGGGGCGGCGAGGCGGCCAAAGCCGCGGCGAAACCGGCGGCAAAAACCGCGGCCGCCGCGAAAGCGAAAAAAGGAGCGGCCGCCGGACCCGCCGTGATGAGCAAAGTGGTGGGCCACGTCAAGAGCGCGAAAAGCGGAAAACTCCTGGTCCAAGCCGGCCGCACCACCGTGCAATTCGAGTTGGGCGAGAACGCGAAGATCTCCATCGACATGGCTGACGGCGCGTTCGCCTCCAAAGGCGACAAGGTCGAAATCAAAGGCATGCAAATGCCCAACATGCCCAACCAGGGGCAAGCCCAATCGATAACCATCGCACTTGCGGAACCGCTGGGCTTGCCGAAGAAAAAGGCCGAGGCCGGCAAATCCGAGCCGCCTCGCCCGCCCAAGGCCATCAAGCCTAAAAAGTAGGTTATGCTTCGGCATAACGAAAGCATGGATGGCCAAAATATGCTGAGGCATAACCTGCGCGGCTACCCATCTACGGTGCTTCGCCGTTTCCTTCGTAGTCCGCCTCGTTGAATTCATCGTCAACTTCATGGGTCGCCGCGCCGTCATCCTGCCAGAGCGAGCGATCCTCCTCGATATCTTCGAGTTCTTCCGCAATCTCGTTCGCTTCCTCCTCGCTATCGAAAAAATCGACGTCGAAGACGCCGGAGGATTTGACGCCCTTTTTCGATTGGAAAAGTGTTTTTTTGGGGGGCGGCGGCAGAGGGGCGGTCGGAGCGGGGACCGGCGTTCGGGCAACGGGCGGGGAAACCGATTCCTCTTCGGGGAGATCTTCGCAATCGGGCGGAAAATCTTCTTCCGGAGCTTTCGTTTTGACGACCGCTTTGCGCCGGGGGGACGGGCGCGGCTTTTCGCGCTTCGGAACCTCCGCGGGAGCAACGCGTTGGAAAGCGATCGTCGCGCCGCCCGGCTGAAATGCCGCGGGAAGGCGATTCGATGGCGCTCCGAGGAGCGCGAAAATTTTCTCGATGTGTTCGTGGCAGGTGCATACCAAGAGTTGATGGCCCGCCGCGGCGAAATCGCGGAGCACTTCGGCCGCGGCGACCGCCCGATCGGCGTCGAAATTCACGAGCACGTCGTCCAAGATCATGGGGAGCGCCGCGCCGCGGCGCGCATAACTTGCACAGAGCGCGAGCCGCAAACTCAAGAAAAGCTGTTCGCGCGTGCCGCGGCTGAGCGCTTCGACGGGCAGGCAATGCCCGTGGGCGTCGTCCACCCGCAGGGTTTTTTCGCCCAGCGGCGTCCAAACGCGGCAATAACGGCCCCGCGTGAGCCGGGCGAGATGCACGGACGCCTCCTTGAGCGTTTCGGGCTGCCGCTCGTGCTCGTAACTCGCGCGGATATTCTCCAACGCGCGGCACACGACCGCCAACACTTGCCAGCGCCGCGCGGCTTCGGCGATCTGCCTTTCGACGGCCGCCAAGTCCAATTGCAGCCGCGGGAGGCGGCGGTCTTCGGCCAGAGCTTGTATCTGGGCCGTCAGTTGGCCGCGTTTTTCCAGCCGTTCGCGGACTTGGGTATCGAGCATCGCCAGCCGGTCGCGGAGCAAATTGCCGCGCGATTCCAACTCCCCGGCCGGCGCGCCTTCGAGCAGTTCGCGGACCGCCTCCTCGCTGCATTGAGCGCCGATCGCGGCGGCGATGTCGCGGCGCAGCGTTTCCCGTTCGCGCCGCAGGCTTTCGCCGCGCGCGGATTGAAGTGCCTTCTCGCGAAAGGAATCCTCGTCTTCCGCGCCGGCCTCGAAGAACAGGCGGCGGCGGCGGTGATTCAAGCGGCCGATGGCCTCTTCGTGCCGTGCGCGCAACCGGCGGAATTGTTTGATCCGACCGCGAACCGCTTCTTTCCGCTCGGCGGCCGCTTGCTCTTCGGCCAGCAGATTCGCGAGCAGTTTCAATCGTTCGAGGGGATTGCCGTCGGGGAGCGCTAGCTTGGCATCGGCGGCCACTTGGAGCAGCCGCGCCGAAAGCGCGTCGGCTTCCTTGCGGCGGCGGTCCAATTCCTCGCGGCATTGGGCCAATCGGCGCCCGGTTTCGGACATCCCGCTCCATCGGCCCGCGAGTTGGCGCACTTGCCGCGCCGACAGTTCGACCGGCAAGCCGGCCGCCGCCAGCAAGTCTCGCCATTTCCGCCTGGCCGATCGATATTCGGCTTCGAGCTGCGCCGCGCGCTCCCCGGCCGCCGCTGCCGATTGCATCGCCGCGTTCCGCCGCGTTTCCAAGGGAACCAGGTTTTCGAGTTCCGACAGATCGTTTTCCGCGGCTTCGAGGCGGCTCGCCAGCGGGCCGCCGCCGCGGGGGAGGCGGGCGTCCAGCGCATCGCGTTCTCCCAGGAGCTGTTCGATCTGGCTCTGCACCAAGGCAAGTTGTTTTTGACACGCATCCATTCGCTTGGCGTTCGCCCTCTCGAGCGCGAATTTTCCGAAGGCCGTTCCGATGATGCCGATCACGCCCAAGCCGGCCGTCATCCAATCGGTCGAACGGGAGAGAAGGAGCGGCAACACCAGCCCCGCGCATATCAACAACGCGCCGAGCACGAAAACCGTCCCCAAGCCGGCGAGCACCCACGTAGGCAAAAGCTGCCGCTCGACCGCCCGCTGGTTTTGTTCCTCGAGTTCCTTCCGATGCCGGGCGAGTTGGTCGAACCGTTCGTCGATTTGCAATCGCCGGCGGCACTGCGCGACCGTTTGGCCGGTCTTGTCCATCGCATCGTTCAAATTCGTTTCGCTTCGCGCGGCGAGTGCGGCGGCGATCTCCTCCGCCAGCGACTCGGAAGCCTCCTGGGCGGCTTTCGCTTCGGCGCGGGCGCGATCGAGATTATCCCGCAAGCGGCGCAGATTCTTCGCGGGCGAGCGAAGCGCCGCGAACGACCGCCGCGAGAGCCTGTCCGATCGCGCCAGGGCGCCTTCGTTCAGTCCCAATGGTTTCCAAAGGCCGGCGGACTCGTTTTCGAGCAGGACGATTTCGGCCTCCAGTTCGCCGATCCGCGCTTGGAGGCCGGCGAACCAGGATTCCTGCTCCCGCAGGGCTTCGATGCGCGCGAATTGTTTGAGCAGGTCCTCGTTAATCGCGAGGTTCGCCGCCTCGTTTCGCAGTTGTCCGCGCTCGCGGCGCAATTCGGCGATGCGGCCGCGGTGGCGCTGCAATTGGGCGTTGAGCGCGTCGATCCTTTCGAGCATTTTGTCGGGCAGCGGCGCGATCGGGCCGAGGACGGCAAGCTCGCCGTCGATCGCGGAGCGCCGCCACCAGCGGTCGCGGAGCGCCGCCGCCAGTCCCTGGGTCCGCGATTGGCGTTCGAGTTGATTTTGCTCTTCTTCGAGGCGGGCGAGATCGCGTTCGAGTTGCGATCGTTCGCCGATCAGGAGGCCGAACCGCCGGGTCAGTCCGCCGAGTTGTTCGATTTCGGCGAGGAGTTTTTCGCGGCGGCCGCGAAGATTCGCGAGGAGCGACGAACCGCCCCCGGCGTCGAGGATTCGATTCCGCGAGATATCCAACTCCCGCAGCGCCTCGACGAGCGAAACGCGGTCGAGGCCGGCGGTCAGGTTGTAGAGCAGTTCGGCGGCCGCGGTGTCGCCCAGCGCGCCCAACTCCTGCATTTCCCGCAGTTCCACGGCGAAAACGTTGTTGAAAATCGCTTCATCCACTTCGGACAGCATCGCCTTCACCAGATGCTCGCCTTGCCGCATGCCGTCGGATGCGGTGAGGACGATCTCCTCGCCGCCGCTTGGGGGCAGCCAATGGCGGGCGATTTCATAGCGGCCCTGCGGACTATCGACTTCGGCCATGCCGCCCGGCCGTCCGCCATGCACCGGCGGAAAATACTGCCGCCGCGATTCCGAATAACCGTAGAGCATCGAGCGAATGAATTGCAGGAGCGTGGTTTTGCCGGCTTCGTTCGGTCCGTAAAGAACGTTGAGTCCGTCCGAAAATCTTTCGATCCGCAATCCGCTCCAAATGCCGTAACCGTCGATTTTTAAGGCAAGTATTTTCACGGGAGGGAATGGGGTTGGGGGGAAAGGATGAAGGATGAAGGATGAAGGATGAAGGATGAAGGATGAAGGATGAAGGATGAAGGATGAAGGAAACGCCGCAAAGGCTTCACAACTCATCATTAACCAATATTGCACGATTTACAACCAATGAACTTTCTCGTGTAACTTCAACCGCAATCGTTTTTTCGTCATTCGTCATTCGTCATTCGTCTTTCTTCCCCGCCGAGCAATTCGACGCCCAATAGGGCAGCTTCATCGAGAATCTGCCGGCGAGTCGCCTCTTCGGGAACTATCGCCGCCGAGACTTGCGCGCCGGCGCGATGGGATTCGGGCAAATACTCCTCGATATCCAACGGTGCGGCGGGATTCACCCGCAATTGTTCGAGGGCGCGCAAAAAGTCGCCGCGAATGGTTTCGCGTTCGTACCATTGCGGGGGAATGGCTTCGACGAGTTCCGCTTCCAAACCGATGCTCCATGCCGCGGGGGAATCGAAGCCGAATTCGGCGCGCAGGCCTTCGAGCAGCTCGGAGGCGAGCCGCCCGCGGTGCAGTTCCCGCGCCAATTCGCCTTCGCCGGCTACCGTCCAGGAAACGAGCAAATTCATTTTCGGCGACGCGTCGCGGAGCGATTGCAATCGTTCCCGCAGCCGCAATTCCAAGTCCTGCCGGGTGGCGGTCGGCTCGATGACGATCCGTTCGGCCGGCCAGCGCGCGGCGTCGCAGGGGATCGGTGCGGTTCGCGCTTGATTTCGTTCATCGACTTGCACGAGCGTGCAACCGTGGACGCCGCTTTCGTCGGGCCGGCGGCCTTGAGGAGTTCCGCAGTAATGGATGATCGTTTGGCTGGCAGCAGGAGAATGGTCTTCGTGCCCCTGGGTTCGGCCGGGAACGAGTACGTCCCGGCTCGCCGTGTCGCGTTCGTGCCGGCCTCCCAAGGCCCAATAATGGATGCCGCGGTCATGCATGGAGGCGTCGGCTTCGCCGCAGGCGACGGCGACGGTAAATAAGCCCGCGGAATCGGGCCGAAATTCGCCCGTGCGAATGGGCTGCCGCTGCTCGCGGCTGGTCCCCGAAATTCGCGCGGCGGGAATTCCCTCGAGAGAAACGAGATACTCATCGACCCGGCCGCGAGGAAATACATGCACGTTTCCGGGCAGATGCAGCGAGGCGGGCCAATCGTCGGGCGCGTCGAGTTCTCCGCCGGACCAATAAACGTCGATTCCCCTAGCCGCCAATTTTTCGAATTGTTCGCAAAGGAACAAGAATGCGCGGGGGCCTGCCAAAAGCGGTCGTAGAATATTTCCGGCGAGAATGAGGAATGCCGCCCCTTCCAAAACGGCCGCCTCGAAAACCTTCTCTGCCGCCAGATAGGGGGCCTCGATGAAGAGTTCGCGCAGATGCCCCGGCACTTCGGATACGCCGCCCAAGGGTTGATCCAAGTGAAAATCGCTAGCATGGAGGAATCGAAACGGCGGGTGATTCATTTTCGCCTCCAAATATCGATTGCTTAACGCCGGCTTCGGATTCAACGCTCTTCGCCTTAGTGTAATGAAAAAAGAAAAGATAGACTATATCACTATGGGAAAGAAAGAAGCGATTAGGTGAATTGGGGTCTCTTTGCCTGCTAACTCTATCTCGCACAATGACGAAGATGGGCAATATGAGAAAATAAGGAAGTTTGCTTTCTGGGCTATTCGGAAATGAATCGGTGAGGATGAATTGTACTCCGCAATTGATCATATTGGGCAACCGGCAATCTCTTGTTAATCCTCTCAGATTCACAATATCATTTAAGGCATTCTGCAAGACAGCCGATAAAAGATGGCGTCAAGGTTTGCCCTATCGTCCTATTTTCTTGCGGCAAACTAATGGCGGTGAGGCGAAGCCTCCGAATCGGCGCGTTCCCAAGCCGAGCCTGGAAACGAATATCCTTGGCTTTTCATCAATCATCAAGAAAACCATGCGATTTATTAAAATTTTCGCCCGGAGCGGCCGAATTGCGGGAACCGTTGGTGCATTGCTGCTGATTTGCATCGGCCTCGGCGATTCGCCAATCAATGCGCAAACGAACGCCGCCGGAGTGCCTCCTTGGCAGCTTCCGCCCGGGGGAGCGCGTACGCATCAAAGCGCGCCCATCGAGCGGATGGCCTACGATGCGGAGGTTGAAGGAACCCCGGAAAGCGGAATTCATCCTGCCCAAACCGCGCCATCCCACTCGCCGCGGGCATTATCGGAGCCGGTCGGCGATAATTCGATCGATCGCGATGCGGGCGGCAGCGCTCCGTGGAGCGACGGCGAAGAAATCGATTGCTCTTCGGGATTTTGTCTGAGGCCGTTCGCCAATCGGCTCTGGGTGCGGAGCGAATTCTTGTCGATGTGGGGCAAGTCGGCAAACCTCAAGCCCTTGGCGACATCGAGCAATTCCACGGTTACCGACCGGACTCAGGCCGGTGTTCTCGGACTGCCGACGACGCGCGTGCTGTTCGGCGGAGAAAACGAAGGCAGCGGCTATGCGCCGGGCGGCCGCTTCACGTTAGGCTACAAATGCAATCCCTGCGAAGACACGGGCCTCGAAGTGGTTTACGCGTTTCTCGGTCAAAATTCCGCCGATTTTCACGCGAACAACTCGAGTACCCCGATCCTCGCCCGGCCGTTCTACGACGTGCAAAGAAGCGTGCAGGATTCCTTGGTCGTCGCCTTTCCCAATCAACAAACCGGCAGCCTGAACATCGGCTTGAGCAACGAATTCCACTCGCTCGAAATGCTGTGGCGGCAATCGATGACCGCGCCGAACTGCCGCCAAGTGGATTTCCTGGCAGGCTACCGCTACGGCAGTTTCGCCGAGACGCTTTCGGTCAATTCGACATCGACCTACATCGCCCAGGTGGGAACGATCCCCGTCGGCACGATCGTGCGGGTAAATGATCGTTTTTCCGCGCAAAACGATTTTCAAGGAGGCGTACTGGGGATTGCCACGAAGCAGCGGTATTGCCGCTGGTCGGTCGAGTTGCTGGGAAAGATGGCGTTGGGCAACACCCATTCCACGATCGACATCGGCGGTAATCGAGTGGTTACCGTGCCATCCGCGGCGCCGGAAACCAGCAGCGGCGGATTGCTGGCGCAGTCCACCAACAGCGGACGTTTTGAGGAGCACAACTTCACGGTCATTCCCGAACTGGGGATCACGCTCGGCTACGACCTGACCGAACGTCTGCAGGCCACATTAGGTTATTCCTTCATCTACTGGAGCCGCGTCGCCCGGCCCACCGATCAGCTCGACCTCAACGTAAACCCCGATCCCGCGTCGGGCGGCAATCCCGCGCCGCTATTTCGCTACGTTCCCGGCGATTATTGGGTGCAGGGGCTTACGGTCGGCCTTGATTATCGATTCTAATCTTCAGTTCAAGAGCCAATCGTCGGTCAGATCGAAGAGGGAATCGGCGGCGGCCTGCGCGGTTTGTTGCGTCGCCGCGAGCGTGGCGGCGGCCGGCAGGCTATCGGCGACGCCGTCGTTGACGACGATCTGAATAATGCGGTTGGCGGTTTGCGGCGATGCGGCGGTGTTGCCGTATTTCAAGGTCTTCAAAACTTGCGTATAGGTTGCCGTATCGGCCGCGCCGGAGAGCGTTAGGACGCCGTTCGCATAGTTGGACGTTAGGGAGGTATTGGCCACCGTGGCGGAGAGCGTTTCGGCGTTGCCGTCCAGCGGATTGGCGAGCGTTACCTTCATCGAGGCGAGCATCGGGCTGTCCGCATCGGCGGCGAGGGCATCCGCTGCGGCGAGGGCAACCGACGCGCCGCCGGCAGGGAATAACGCGGTGAAGCCGTTGCCCGGCAGCGATTTCGCCAAATCGACGACCGGGGCCGCGTTGGCTTGCACAACCGATTGCGAGCCGGTGGGAGCGGAAGCAAGGAGCATCCGCAGCGTGATTTTTTCGGGCCGGATTCCCCGTTCGCCGAAGTTGTACTCGGCGCCGATCTCGCCGCCGCCGAGTTGAACGTCGAAGGCGTCCGCGCCGACCGTTCCGCGAACCGTTCCGCCGACGCTTCCGGCCGTATCCTTTCCGTCGAGGAAGTTCGCCGGCTGGATTTCTTGGATGCGATAGGTTCCGGCGACGAGATTTCCGAAGCGGTAGGAGCCGTCGGCGGCGGTGAGGACGGGCGATTTGCCCGCCACTTCGGTCCAAGCGCCGGAGCCGTTTTTCAGCAGCAGTTTGACGGGAACGCCGGGCAATCCGTAATGCGTGCCGCCGGACGCGGTCCGCAATCCGTCGTTATTCGAGTCGATATAGACGTAGCCCGACAGGCTCGCTCCGGCGAGCGCGAGCGAGGCGGTATCGGCGGCGGCGCTGTAGGCGGTGGCTCCGCCGACCGCTCCGGTCGCGGAGAGATCGACTTTCGTGTTGCTCGTGCCCGCGGTGGTGTCCCAGGCGCGATAGGCGATCGAGGGAGAATCGCTGAGGGAGGTTCCGGCGGTGTAGCGCAGCACGGCATCGCGGGGCAACAGCAGCGCGGATGCGGCGGAGACCGTTCCGACGGGGCTGAAGGCGGAGCCGTCGAGCGAATACTCCCAAGTTCCCGCTCCCGTAATGCCGGTCAAGGCGATGCCGCCCACGACGGCGCTCGCATCGACATCGGTGACGGCGGTGGAACCGGCGCCGGCGTTGATGAAATCGGCCAAGTCGAAGGTTTTCACGGCGCTGGGGGCGATGCTTCCCAGCGAGGGTTGGGCCGCGACGAGGACCGGCGCGTCGTTGACGGCGGTTACTGAAAGCGCGGCGGTGTCGCTGGCGAGGCTGAAGGCCGTGATGCCGCCGATCGCGCTCGACTGCGAAAGATTGGCTCTACCGCCGATCGTGCCGCTGCTCGCGTCCCATGCGCGATAAACGATTGTGGCCGATTCGCCATTCTTGCCGTCGGGCGTATAGCGCAGCGAGGCGGTCTTGGGCAACAATAACGCCGACGAATTGCTCACGCCCGTAATCGTTACGAAGGTGCTGCCATCGAGCGCGTAGGCCCAAGCGCCGGTTCCGGTAACGCCGACGAGCGCGATGCCGCCGAGTTGCGCACTTGCGTCGGCATCGGTAACGGCGGTCGTTCCCGTGCCGTTGTTGATGAACGATCCGATCAACGCAAAAGTCTTGGCGGCATCTTCGCTGGTGGTGCCCAAGGAGGGATTGGCGGGCGTGAGGACGGGCGCGTCGTTGACGTCGATCACGGAGAGCGAGGCGATATCGGTCGAGGCGCTAAAGGCCTTGTCGCCGCCCACGTCGCCGGTGGCGGAGATATCGACCTTATCGCCGCCCGCGCCGTTCGTGGCGTCCCACGCGCGGTAGCTGACGGTCGCCGTTTCGAGGTTCACGCCGTTGGGCGTGTAACGCAATTGGGCCGTTTTGGGCAAGAGCAAGGCGGCGGAATCGGAAACGGTTCCCACGGCGGTGAATGTCGCACCGTCGAGCGAATAGACCCACGTTCCGCTGCCGGCGACGGCGAAAATGGCGACGCCGCCGACGATGGCGCCGGTATCGACATCGGTAAAGGTCGTCGTTCCCGTGCCGTTGTTGATGAACGTACTAAGGTTGATGGTCTTGGCGGCGTGGAAATCGGTGGTTCCCAGCGAGGGATTGGCCGCCGCGAGAACCGGCGCGTCGTTGACGGCGGTTACGGCGAGGCTTGCGGCGTCGGTGGCCGAACTGAATGCCGTATTGCCGCCGACCAAGACGGGCAGCGAAATGTCGATCCGCCCGCCGCTCGCGCCGGCGGTGGCATCCCAAGCCCGATAAGTGATCGTGGCGGATCCGCCGTTTTTGCCGTCGGGCGTGTAGCGCAGCGAGGCGTTTTGAGGCAGGAGCAACGCGGAGGAGGGGCTGACCGATGAGATGGCGTTAAAGGTCGAGCCGTCGAGCGTGTAGGCCCAAATACCTTGACCGGTAAGGCCGATCAGGGCGATGCCGCCGACCACGGCCGACGAGTCGGCATCGGTAATGCTCGTGGTGCCCGCGCCGTTGTTGATGAACGTTCCCAAGCCGATGGTCGTGGCCGTGTTTTCATCGATGGTTCCCAGCACGGGCGATGCCGGCGCAAGCACGGGTGGATTGTTGGGCGGGACGATAGCGATCGCGAAACTCGTTTCGGTTGCGTTGCCCGCGCGGTCGGTGGCTCGCAGGGTAACCTGCGCGGGCGATGCCTGTCCCGTCGGGGGCGTCCAGGCGATCAAGCCGGTCGTGGCGTTCACGGCCATACCCGCGGGCGATTGCGTCAGCGAGTAGGCGATCGTGCCGGCCAGATCGCCGATCACCGCCGCTTGGCAATTGTACGCGAAGCCGATGTTGGCGGTCGTGATGGGCGTGAAGAAGAATTGCGGCGCGGCGGTATCGACGATCGCGCTCAGCGCGGTCGAGGCCGGGCTAGTCAGGTCGGCGGTGGTCTGCAAATTGCCGACGTTGACGGCTCTATCCGGCAGCGTTTGTTTCGCGGTGATGGCGTGCGAACCGTCGGTCAACGCTACCGTGCCGTTGGTGGTAATGACGGCGGTGGCTCCCGACGCGACGGCTTGGCCGATCGAGACGCCGTCGGCGAACAATTCGACCTCCGCGCCGGAAATCACTCCGTTGACCTGGAACTGCAAGGTCTTGCCGGCCGAGTTGTTCAAATTGGTTACTCGGTCCGAATTGCTGCTGCCGGTGTCGGAAGCCGCCAGCAACTGCACGCTGGTGGGCGCGGCGGGATTGACGTAAACGGGGACGAGTTGGGAATCGTAAAGGGATGAAGTGGAAGTGGCCGCCGCCACCAAACGCACGCTGTACACGCCCGGCGCCAGGTTGGCGTTCGGCGTAAGCGTTACGCTGCCGGTCGAATGATTCACGGCGAGCGTGAGATTGGCGTTGGCGGGACTGACGATCGCGTCGTAATAAATCGCGTCGCCTTCCACGTCGGTGGCGGGGATATTGAAGGTTACCGGCGTGTTGACCGGCGTTTGAATGGGCGCGATCGGATTGAGGAACGGCGGATCGTTGGTCGTGTCGGCGGCGATGGTCGCGGTGAATTGCTGGACGCTCGTTTCGTTGGTGATGGCGTCCGTCGCCGTAACGGTAACCAACGACGTTCCCGATGCGCCTTGGGACGCCGAGAGCCGCAGAACGCCGTCTTGATTCTCGGTTACGATCGCAGCGCCGGTGATGGTAACGGGACTGAGGGGCCTGTCGTTCGCGCCGGTGGGAACGGAGTCCAAGGCGTCGAGGATCGACCCGCCTTGGATCAAGACGCCGAAAATCGAATGTTGGAAATCGAGGTGCCGCGGCGAAGAAGTCGTGATGAAGAACTGCGAGCCGTTCGTATCGTCGCCGCCGTTGGCCATCGCCAGGAGGCCCCGGCCCGTGAACTGCAAATTGGCGCGGAATTCGTCGTCGAACTGGAATCCCGGCCCGCCGCTGCCGGAGCCGGTGGGATCGCCGCCCTGGATCATGAAATTTTCGATGATGCGGTGGAAGATCACGCCGTCGTAAAAATCGGCGTTGACCAGGCTCGTGATTTTGGCGACGGTGTTCGGCGTCAGATCGTTGAACAGTTGAAAGACCATGTCGCCTTGGATGCCGCCCGCCGCGGCATTGACCGAGAGTTTCAGATAGGTATTGCCCGTGGGAACCGCCGCCGTTACGTTGGAATTGTTCACCGCGACGGAGTAGCTCACGGAATTGGACGTGCCGCTGGTGTCGAGCGCGAGGTTCAGCGGCGCGCCGGCGAGCACGGTTTGCGGCCCGATCGGAGCCAGCGTCACGGCCAGCAACTGCCGCGTTTCGAGCGGCTCGAAGCACAGATGCCGGGAAAGCCCCCTGAATGAGCTAGAATGGCGTTTTATCTTCAAGCTGCGCGCGCTTTGGTTGGTTCTCATGTTCGATGGCTATCCGAAATTCTGGTCAGTTAACGGCTGGGAGGTTATGAAAAAATGGGACTGGCTCCGAACCGAGTTGTCGATAATCACTCGAATAACGGGCATTGTGAGGTGCCTGTCCCAATTTTTTCACAACCTCTGAGGCTGCTACAATTGGTTCATAACTCAAATCGATAATGGTTTATCACCTTCGATTGACGCTCGAATTGCATGAAAACCAGCCCATCCATCCCGTTTTTATGTTAGACGGCCCGATGAACGTTAAAGTTCCACTTGACTTCACTCGTGAAACCGAATTCTCGAAAATTCGGGTGAGGGATGGAAGTTGGAAATAACGGTTCCCTTTTAAAATATGCTTTCCGGCCTTAGTTTTTGCCCAAGCATATCATTTATGCTAACCGGCGCCTGAGACAATGCAAGCTTTTTCACTGATCCCCAGCGGGATAAATGATCGTCCGTAAGAACTGAACGACAGGATTGCTTCAAGATAAGGTTTGTAATGATCTCTTCGGGGTATATCATTCCCAGCCTTTCGGGGGGAATGGTATAATGATATAGATTACCCGACAAGTTGAGAACATATTCATTGCCGCATTTTCAATGTCCACCCGTACTCGGGCGTTCGACTTTGCAGTTGGGCAGGGCCTTTTGAAGGTGCTCCGCGCCTTCGGCGGTAACTTTGGTTTGGCGGAGGTCGAGAGATTTCAGGTTCTTCATCGCTTTGAGATGCTCCAAGCCGGCATCGGTGATCTTGGTCAACATCAAGTTGAGCGTTTCCAAGCCGGGATTTTTGGAGATCTTTTCCAGGCCCGCATCGGAAATAAGCGTATCTTCCAAGCGGAGGTATTTGAGATTGGGTAGTTGGGCGAGATGCTCCATGCCGGCATCGGTGATTTTCGTGTGCCACAGGTCGATCCATTGCAGGCCGGACAATTTGGCGAGCAGGGCCAATCCGGCGTCGTTCGTGCCGGTTTCGGAAAGGTCGAGCTTTTTGAGATTGGACATTTCGGCGAGGTTCGCCAAGCCGGAGCCGTTAATCGGCGTGTCGCGCAGCGAAAATTGCTTGAGTTTTTTCAGCCCCTTGATATATTCCAGGCCCGTGTCGCCGATCAGGTAACAGCGAAAAATGCTCAGGTCTTCGAGGTTGGGCATGTTGGCCAGGACTTTCAAGCCGTCGTTGGTGCATTCCAGGTCCTCGAGCGAAAGCGAGGTCAGCGACGTTAGCCCGGCAAGGTGAGCGAGGCCGTCGTCGGTTACGGCGGTATTGCGAAGTTTCAGGGCCTTCAGATTCTTCATGTTTTTCAGATTCGCCAAACCGTCGTCACTAACGAGCATGCAGCCCCGCAGGTCGAGCAATCGGAGCTTGGTCGCGTCCTTGAGTTCGGCCAATCCGTCGTCGCCGATGTTGTTGAAAAGCAGCGAAAGATACTGCAAATTCGGCAAATCCTTGACGATGCTCATGGCGGCGTCGGTAATGGCGGCGCTGCGCCGCAAATTGAGCGACTTGAGCCGGGGAAGCTTGCGGAGCACTTCGAGGCCCTTGTCGGTAACTTCGGTGTTTTCGAGAACCAACTCGGCAAGTTGGGGGAAAGCGGCCAGTTCGCCCACGCCGGCGTCGGTGATTTTCGCGCCCCAGAGCGAGAGTTTCTGGAGATTCACCAGGGCTGTCAGAAGTTTGACGTCCCGATCGGTCGCGGGATGTTCGAGCAAATCGACGGCGATCGGATTCTTGTCGGCAGCGAACGCGATCTTGCCGCCGAGTTCCTCGACGCGTTTGACGGCCGCGGCGACGGCATCGGGCTTATCGTTCGCCGCGGTGAGATTGGGCTTTTGGTCGGAAGGGGAAGGAACGCAGCCCGTCGCCGGCGATAGCACGACAATAAACATCCAAAGAAATCGGCGATCCATGTTCGAAGTTCCTCGAGCAAGGTTATTTCGATGTGCGGATTACGTTCCTGCGAGAATCGCAACGTAATATATCGGGGGGGGTATCCACTCGATTTTCATCTCCCTAGATTAGCGGCATTCTCAAGAAAAGGCAAACCCTCCTTGGCATGAGACCCTTGCCAATGGTTGCCGAAATAGGTAAGTTGATAAGAGTATGCTCCTTCCCGAGTTGCGACGCCTCTTGACGGGCAAGCGATGCGAGAATGCCGCGACTCGGCTGTGCCGGCCCCAATTCCCACCTCCCCCGCCCTCCCCAATTAGGAGACACCAGCAATGGCCAGTCGTTCGAATCGCCGCGATTTCATGAAAACCACCGCCGCAACCGGGATCGGCTTTTGGGTTGCCGCGGGTTTGCAAGCCGAAGAGAGCAAATCGCCCAACGAAGCCATCGCCATGGCGAGCATCGGAATCGGGGGGAAAGGCTCCAGCGATTCCAAGGACGCGGGCAAGTTCGGGCGGATGGTCGCCATTTGCGACGTCGATGAAAAACGGCTCGAAACCAAAGGCAAAACGGAATTTCCCCAAGCGAAACTTTACACCGATTACCGCAAAATGCTCGAGGAGATGGGCGACAAGATCGACGCGGTTACCGTGAGCACGCCCGATCACAATCATGCGCCCGCCTCGCTGATGGCCATGCGGATGGGCAAGCACTGTTTCTGCCAGAAGCCGCTGACGCGCACGATCTACGAAGCGCGGTTGATGGCCCAAGTGGCGAAGGAGAAAAAGCTGGCCACGCAGATGGGCAACCAGGGGACGGCGTTATCGAGCCTGCGCAAGGCCGCCGCGGTCATCAAAAACGGCACGCTGGGAACGGTGAAGGAAGTCCACGTTTGGACGAACCGGCCGATCTGGCCGCAAGGCGGCCCGCGGCCGGAAGAAGCAAAATGTCCCGCGGGTTTGAAATGGGACGAGTGGATCGGACCGGCGCCGATGCGCCCTTACGCCCGCGGCGTGTATCATCCGTTCGCTTGGCGCGGCTGGTGGGATTTCGGTTGCGGTGCGCTGGGCGACATGGCCTGCCATACCATGAACATGCCGTTCATGGCGCTCGATTTACGCGATCCGATTTCGATCCAAGCCGAAACCTCGAAACACAACAAAGACAGCTACCCCAAGTCGTCGAAAATCGAATTCGTGTTCCCGGCGAATTCCTCGCGGCCGGCCGTCAATTTCTCCTGGTACGATGGCGGCAATTTGCCCGCGGAAGAATTGATCCGCGAAATGAAAGTGCTCTTCAAGGAGCAGATTGAAGAAGCACGGAAGCGAGGCGACAATTACTTGTCGAGCGGATGCGTGGTGGTCGGCGAAAAGGCCAACTTCTACGTGCCCGGCGACTATGCCGAACGGTTGCTCAAGCTTTCGGGCAACCAACCGCTGCCCGACCCCGCGATCGTCGAATCGCCCGGCCATTTCGAGGAGTGGGTTCGGGCCATCAAGGGCGGCGAACCGGCGATGTCGAATTTCCCCGATTACTCCGGCCCGTTGACCGAGATGGTGCTAGTGGGCAACCTCGCCGTGTGGGTCGCGGCCGCCGGCCAGGGTGAGAAGGTTCTCTGGGACTCCAAGAATATGAAATGCACGAACATCGCCGGCCTCGAATCGCTCATCAAGCCCACTTACCGCGCGGGCTACACGCTGGACGTTTGATTCGTTTCGATAGCGGAAACATCACGTAGGGTGCGTGCTTGTACGCACGCGCGGTGTTTTCCCGCAGAAAAATCGTGCATGCAAGCACGCCCCCTACGTTTTGAGCGCCTTCCGCAACGGAAAATAATTTGTTTCGGTTGCGGAAAGCATGTAGCGAGCCCGAAAAGAAGGATTCTTTTCATCAGGGATTGCCGGAACGAAGGGCTTCTGAGATTATTGAGCGGGATGGAGAATGAATCCACGAACGATAAACCTATTTTCCCCATGCCGACGTGCCCCTCAACCTCGCCTCTCGATTGACGCGCCAGGCGGAAGCGCGGCCGGATGCCGCGGCCGTGGTCGAGCCGCTGGGATACGACCGCGCGGGGAAGCGGCGGTATCGGTCGATCACATTCCGCGAATTGGACGAGGATAGCGACCGCATCGCGCGGGGACTGCGCGCGTGGGGCGTGCCTAAAGGCGCGCGGCTGGCGCTTCTAGTCCGGCCGGGGATCGATTTCATCGCCCTGGTGTTCGGCTTGCTCAAGGCGGGCACGGTCGTGGTGCTGATCGATCCCGGCATGGGCCGCGGGAACCTGATCGAGTGCCTCGCCGAGGCCGAGCCGGATGGATTCGTCGCCATTCCGCAAGCGCAGGCCGTTCGCGCGATCTTGCGGCGACGATTTCCGAAAGCCAAATGGAACGTAACCGTCGGCCGACGCTGGTTTTGGGGCGGGAAGACGCTCGCGCAGCTTCGCAACAAAAAGGGGTCAGAACTATTATCAGAATTGACAATCCCAGAGAAAACAGTTCTGACCCCTTTTTCGACCACGGCCGACGATCCGGCGGCGATCATCTTTACGACCGGGAGTACGGGTCCACCGAAGGGGGTGCTGTTCACGCACGGCAATTTCGACGCCCAGGTGCGTGAAATTCAGGATTTTTACGGAATTCGGGCCGGGGAGATCGACCTGCCCTGCTTTCCGATGTTCGGGCTGTTCAATTGCCTGATGGGCGTAACGGCGGTCATTCCCGAGATGGACCCGACGCGGCCGGCGCAGGTCGATCCGCGTAAAATCCTTGAAGCCGCCGGCGATTGGCGGATCACCCAGGCGTTCGGCTCGCCGGCGGTGTGGAATCGGGTCGGGCGCTACTGCGAAGAGCATAAGATCAAGCTGCCCACGCTCCGCCGCGTGCTGTCGGCGGGCGCTCCGGTGCCGTCGGACGTGCTGCGGCGGATGAAGGATTGCATTCATCCGGAGGGCGATATCCACACGCCCTACGGCGCGACCGAGGCCCTGCCCGTGGCGTCGATCTCCGCTTCCGAACGGCTCGCCGAGACCGATGCACGGACTCTCGAAGGGGCGGGGGTGTGCGTGGGGCGAAAGTTTCCGAGCATCGCGTGGAAGGTGATTCGCATCGTGGATGGGCCGATCGAGTCCTTCGACGAGATCGAAGATCTGCCGCCGGGCGAAATCGGGGAGCTTATCGTCAACGGTCCGCAAGTTACCCGCTGCTACGTTACGCGAATCGAGGCGAATCGGACGGGGAAGATATTGCAGGGGAGAGGGGAGAGGGGAGAGGGAAGAGAAGAAGGGGGAAGGGGGAAGGGGGAAGGGGGAGCGTTCGACGACCGGGCAGCAGCAGAAAAATGGCCGGGAAACGAGTCGGATGGCAGCGTTTGGCATCGGATGGGCGATGCGGGCTATTTCGATGCCCAGGACCGGTTTTGGTTCTGCGGCCGCGTGGCGCATCGGGTGTTGACGCCGCACGGGCCGCTGTATCCGATTCGCTGCGAGGCGATCGTCAATCGGCATCCCGACGTCTTTCGCTCGGCGCTGGTCGGCGTCGGGCCGCCGGGCGAGCAGCGGCCGATCATTATCGTGGAATCCCTGCCCGGCAAAATGCCGCAGTCGCCGGAAGCCGAGAAAAAGCTGTTGATGGAAATACGACAGCTTGCCGCGAGCAGCCCGCTGACCGCCGCCATCCACGATTTTCTCCTGCATCCCGCGTTTCCCGTCGATATCCGGCACAACGCCAAAATATTCCGCGAAAAGCTGGCCGCGTGGGCGGAAAGGCTTTTTGAGAAATGATTGAAAGGTTAATTCCAACATTTCCGCAAGCGTCGTTTCCTGCGGAGTCGGCGTCATTCTTTCGCGGATTTAGGGGGCTTTTTGCCGCATTTCGCCTCGTAGTCCGCGGCGAATTCGGCTTCGAGTCGGGGATTGCAGAGGAAGCATTGCGATTCCGGCCGGCTGTGTTTCTTGCACCAGTCCTCCTTCCGCTGATACTCCGCGGCGATCTTGGCGTTGCACTGCGCGCAGATCTCTTCCGGGACGCCGTGTTCGGTGCACCATCCGGCCACGGCGCATTCATCGGCGGCCGAAGCGGCGGCGTTGCCTCCTTCCGGCCCCTTCGCGCCATCGCCGCCGCAACCGCCGGCTGCCAATCCCGCTATCGCCAGTAACGATAAGCCCAATCGAATTCGCATCGACGACATTTTTCCGATCTCCTCCAGGCGTCTGCCTGCGTTAAGTTTACGTCGAAATCGGCTCGGGCACGCGCCGCGATTCCGTTTCGGCTTGAGTCGTATTCTCGCTCGACCCCGTAGGGCCGCTAAACACCATGTAAAGCACGCGCAGCACCAGCAAACTCATCACCATCGCGCTGAAGATGCCGCCGATCACGACGGTGGCCAAGGGGCGTTGGACCTCGGCGCCCAGACCCTCGTTGAAGGCCATGGGCACGAAACCGAGACTCGCCACGAGGGCCGTCATCAGCACCGGGCGCAAGCGGGTCATGGCGCCCTCCTCGACGGCCCGTTCGAGTTCCATGCCTCGGTTGCGCAATTGGCGGATGCAGGACACCAGCAGCATGTCGTCGAGCACGGCCACGCCGGAAAGCGCGACGAATCCGACCGCGGCGGAGATCGAGAAGGGCATGTCCCGCAACCAGAGGGCGAAGATGCCGCCGACCCAAGCGAACGGCACGGCGGTGAACACGCGCAGGGCGTCGATGAGATTGCGGTACGTCAGATACAGCAAGCCGAAAATCAGCGTCAAGGCCAAAGGCACGACGACCAACAGCCGTTGCCGCGCGCGCTCGTAATGCTCGAACTGTCCGCCCCACTCGACGCGATAGCGGCCGGGCGGCAATTGCACGCCGGCGGCCACTTTCCGCCGCGCCTCGGCCACGAAACCGACCATGTCCCGGCCGCGAACGTTCGCCGAGACCGTGATTCGACGCTGATACCACTCGCGTTTGATGGTGGAAGGCCCTTCGACGGATTCGATCGCCGCCAGGCGCGACAGCGGAATGCGCTGGCCGGAGGGGGCCGTAACTTGAACGGAGCCGATCGCTTCGGGACTCGCGCGCACGCTCTCCGGAAGACGGACGATCAAGGGAAAGCGCAACTGTCCGTCATAGACGTCGCCCAACCGCTTGCCGCCCAACGCCTCGACCAAGCCGAGCACGGCGTTGGCGGAAATGCCGCAGCGGGCAATCTCGTCTTGGTCGATGCGAATCTGCAGCACGGGCTGGCCCGTAACCTGTTCGGCGCTCACGTCGGCCGCGCCGGGGATCGATTTCAAAACGCGTTCGATTTCGGCGGCCTTTTTCGCGAGCGCGTCGAAGTCGTCGCCGTAGAGGATGGCCGCCACGTCGGAGCGCACGCCGGAGATCATCTCATTCATCCGCATTTCGATGGGCTGCGTCATGGCGACGCGCTGGCCGGGCATGTCGCGGAGTTCTTTTTGAATCAAATCGGTCAATTCGTTTTGGGTTGCCGCGCGCTTCCACCGCTCGCGCGGCCGAAGCGCGATGAAGATGTCGGACAGTTCGACGCCCATCGGATCGGTCGCCACTTCGGCGGCGCCGATGCGGCTCCAGGCGTACAGAATTTCGTCGGGAAATGCCGCCAGCAGGGCCTTCTCCATCCGGGTGTTGTAACGGATCGACTCTTCGAGATCGATCCCCGCCAACCGCACGACGTTCACCACGATGGAGCCTTCGGAAAGCTTCGGAATGAATTCCGATCCCAGGTTCGGCGCAATCATCCCGAAGGCGACCGCCAACAGCCCGACGGCGAATCCGAGCACCGCCGGCTTGTGATGCATCGTGAATCGCAGAACCGGTGCATAGAGCCGCTTCAAGAGGCGAAGCACGAGCGGCTCCCGTTCGTCGATTCGGCTGGGAAGCATCAAACTGGCGAGCACGGGCATCAAGGTCAGGGAGAGGACCATCGAGCCGGCCAGGGCGAAGATTACCGTCAAGGCCATCGGTCGAAAGAGCTTGCCTTCCACTCCCTCCAGCGCGAGGATGGGCAGATAGACGATCATGATAATAAGTTCGCCGAACATCGTCGGCTTGCGGACTTCGACGGCGGCGTCGCGGATGATTTGCAATCGGTCAGAAAAAGGGGACAGTCCCCATTTGCCGGAACGGCCCGGTGGGTGCTTCGCGCAAATGGGATTTATCCCCTTTTTCGCCTGGGCCAGGTGCCGCACGCAGTTTTCGACCACGACCACCGAACTATCGACGATCAGGCCGAAATCGAGGGCGCCCAGGCTGAGCAGGCTGGCCGCGATGCCGAACTGCAGCATCCCGGAGAACGCGAACAGCATCGAGAGGGGAATCGCCAGCGCGACGATCAATCCGGCGCGGAGATTTCCGAGGAAGATAAACAGGACGGCGACGACGAGCAATCCGCCCTCGAACAGATTCTTTCGCACGGTGTCGATTACGCCGTCCACCAGTTCCGTTCGGTCGTAAACTGTTTGGATCGTCACGCCCGGCGGCAGTGACGCCCGAATTTCTTGGAGTTTGCTTTTCAACGCCCAGGTAACTTCGTGGCTGTTTTCGCCCATCAGCATGAAGCCCAGGCCGAGAACGGCTTCGCCCCGGCCGTGGGCGGTTACCGCTCCGAGTCGGATTTCGCCGCCGGTTTGCACGTCGGACACGTCGCGGACGCGGATCGGTACGCCGTCTTCGGCGGTGATGACGATGTTCCCAATCTGCTCCAGGTCCGCCGTTCGGCCCTGGCCGTGGACCAGCAGCATCCGCGCGCCGACGCGGATGCTTCCGCCGCCGACGTTGCGATTGTTCTCCGCGACGGCCTCGGTAATCCGATCGAACGTTAGGCCGTGCTTGATTAAGCGGTCGGGATCGATGCGGACCTGATACTGCTTCTCGTAGCCGCCCCAACCGTTCACTTCGGCCACGCCGGGGATCGACCGGAGTTGCGGCTTGACCACCCAATCGTGAATGGTCCTTAGCTCGGAGAGTTTTTCGATGCGCTCATTCTCGGGCATTTTCGAGAAGTCGTAACCTTCGTAGGTCAGGACGTAATGGAAAACTTCCCCCAAGCCCGTCGAAACCGGTCCCATTTTCGGGCGTTCGATGCCCGCGGGGAGTTCCACCGCGCCGAGCCGCTCGAAGATTATCTGCCGTGCGAAGTAGATGTCGGTTCCGTCCTCGAAGGTAACGACCACTTGGGAGAGGCCGAATTTCGAGATCGAACGCACCATTTCCAAGCCCGGCAAACCGCTAATCGCCTGCTCGACCGGGAAGGTGATCTGCCGTTCGACCTCTTCGGGCGCGAGCGACGGGGCAATGGTGTTGACCTGAATTTGCACGGGGGTCGTGTCGGGGAAGGCGTCGATGTCGAGGCGTCCGAGCGAAAACGCGCCGACTGCGGCAAAGGCCAGCGCGATCGCCACGACCCGGAACCGATGCCGCAACGAGAGGTCGATTATCCAATTGAGCATGGGAAGTCCTCGTTATTCCGCTGCGCAACAGCCTTCGCCAAGGTTGTTCTTCAGCAGTTCGGCCCTGAGCGCGTCGCTCCCCTTGGCGGCCACGACTTCGCCGGGGAGCAGGCCGGCGATGACCTCGGAATAATTCTTCCCCCGGATTCCCACTCGCACCGTGCGCACGTGAAACACCTTCAGGCTTTCCGGCTTGTCGAAGTAACTTTTGTCGCGGACGAACGCGATGCGGCAGCAACCATCCCCATGAATCGCTTCGTTGGGAACGGTGATCGCCTCGCGTTCCTCGCGCAGCACGATGCGGCCCGTTCCGAAGGTCTGGTTGCGAAGTAATCCCCCGGGATTGGACAGTTCGGCCCGAACGGCGACCATCCGCGTGTGTTGGTCGGCGGTAGTGCTGATCCAGACGAGAGTCCCGCCAACCTCCACGCGGCTTCCATCGGGCCGGAACTGAACCGGTTGTCCGAGAGCAAGTTTGTCGGCGTCTTCCGGCGGCACGTTCAAAGTGAGCCACATGCGGCTGGTGTCGGCCAGTTCGAACGCGATCCGCGCAGTGTCCACGACCTCGCCGGCGACGGCGTGCCGATTGACGACGATCCCGTCCATCGGCGCTTTGAGCGGAAGCAGATTCGACGTCGTTTCGGCGTCATCGAACCGTGCGGCGAGCGGTTTGGGAAGGCCGAGCAATCGGAGATGTTGCGCAAAGTTTTGTTCGGGCAGCGCGCGCAATGCTTCGATATCCACCGGCAAGCCGAGATTCACGAGTGCCTGCTGAGCGTTCATCGAGCGAGCTTGCGCCAACACGAGATCGGCCTGTGCTTTTTCGAGTTGCCGACCGGAAACGACGCCGTCGGACGACGCCGGCAGGAGGCGATTTACGATCTTTCGCAGCAAGTTTTCCTCGGCCAAGGCTTGAATGAGTTCCGTCTTGGCCCGCCCGACCTCGGCCGTTTCGATCAATGCGAGGACTTCTCCCTTGCGGACCCGATCGCCGACATTCTTTTCGACGGACCATACGGTTCCCGGCAGGCGCGATGCAAGATTGGCGAAACGGGTTTGATCGTAAGTGATCTCGCCGTTGGCGGAGACCGAATCGACGAGCGGTCGGCGTGCGACCAACTCCACCTCGACTCCGGCCTTCCGCACCGCTTCCTGGGTAGCGAACTGGATCCGTCGCCGGTAATTCTTGCAAACGGCGTTGTTCTCCGGGCCGGGCGCCGACGCCAGCGCTCGCGCCGCCCGAGCGCGGTCCGCTTCGATGCCCTCCGTTGTCTGCTTCAGTTGCGCGGCTTCGGGATGGCACAGGGGGCAATCGTGAACGCCGTGCTCCTTGCACCAGCCGTAATCCTTGCCGCGGGGCAAGAGGCTCGGACGGCACTCGACGCACTGCGATTCCGGCACGCCATGCTCTTCACACCATTCGTCCGGCAAGCCCGCGCCGCCGCCGGTCATGGTCGAGAACTTCGGCAGCTTCCAAGCGGAACAATGCCCATAGAATCCGATGCCGGCGAGCGCGACGATGACCAGCACGGTCGGGAATTGCCCGATCGCGCGGTTCATGAGCATGAAGCCGCGGCGCGGCGGGGGCGTTTCCGCTTGCGGCGGTTGCTCCCGGCAATTCTCTTCACCGTCAAGCGGCCGAGAGGTTGGATGGTTTACGGTTACTTGATTCATCGGAATACTCCTCTAGATTTTGCGGCGCAAGCGAGATGCCAAATGGTCGATGAACGTTGCAGCAACCAAGTAGCCGGGCGAGCAATTCCTGAAAGAATCAAATGAGAAGCGATGCGATGAGCGCGCGGACTTCCCTTCCGGAATCGGCCGTGGGAAAGTGACAAGCATCGCGGAGGGGGAAGAAACTTCGTCCGAAGATCGGCGGCTGCCCGGCGAATTCAATGGCGTCGGGCGCGGCGAAATAGACATTCTCGCAATCGGCGTCGGCCGCAACCACATGCCGATCCATGACTGCGCCGCGGCAAAGGCACGTGCCGCTTTCCTGCCGCGAGTCGGATTTGCCGGGACCGTTTGTATCGTCGCCGGGAGCCGAACGCGAGCAACAACCGCAGCCGGAATGCTTGCGAAGCGCTGAAGTTCCACGACCTGCCGCCGCCGCTTCCGACATGCAGAGGTACGGACAGATCAGCATCGTGGCCGCAACTAAATGAACGGTAGCCACTCGGAGCGACACGGGAATGTCTCGCGGAAATTGGGGTGCTTGCACGACGGAAAAACAGCGCCTACGAACGATTATAGCATCTCAGGGTATGCTCGGCAAGCATGGAACGATTCCGCACCGCATTGCCGACTGGCGATGAGCGCGCTTTTCACCATTTTTCCTCGTATTTCGTCCAGAGCAGATCGCCCAGGTTCCAGTAAGCTTGCGTGGCCTCGATGCAGGCCTCGCGGGTTTTTTGGGTCAGGAATTCGCGGGCTTTTTGCGGATCTTGCGCATGAAGCTCGCGGGCGCGGGCTTCGATTTCCTTTTGGCCGGCAAGCAGCTTTTCTTGCATGGGATTGCGGATTCCCGCCACGTCGTTGCGCATGTCGCCCCAGCGGTGCGCGGCCAGCTTGGCGACGCGGTTGAAGGCCCAAAAGGCCGCCCGGCGGCTGAAGCCCGTCGCGCGAGCGTCGGTTTCGAAGTCGTCGGGTAGATCGGTGATGCCGGCGTAGAGGGGCACGTAAGTGGTAGTCGCGGGGTTGGCGTAGCCCAGCCAGACCACGCCGCCCACCGCATCGGGAAGGGAGGCCCGCACTTGGATCACGGTCGCGTAAGAGCAAAAACCCTTGGCGATGGTCCGTTCGCCGCGCGGTCCCCAACCGCCGTTGATTTTGAAGAGCTTCATCATGTCGAAGGGCATGAAGGGATTGGCCAGCGGGCTTTTGATCGTTTTTCCGGCGTCATCGACCACCGTGAGATTCTTGGTCATGTCGAATTCGGTGTCTTCGAAGGTGTCGCGGAAGAGTTCCATGACTTTTTCCGGCGTAACGGGGTTTTCCGGCTTCACGGAAAAAGGCAGCACGTTGCTGTTGGGCTGCAAGTGCAGCGCGGGGGCCAGCAGATCGAGCACCCGCCACTCCCGCCGCGTCATGCAGAAATCGGTGCGGCTTTCGGGATGATAGGCTTCGTAGAATCGGAAGGGCCGGCCGCTCTTGGGATTCCAGTATCCCTTTTCTTCGGCGAGTTTCGTCACGTTGGCGGAGGCCATGAAGAAGTCGGGCTTGGAGAGGTCGATTTCGCCGATCCGCGAACCGTTGGCGAAGATCGAGACGTGATCGTCGGGCACGCGCTGCGCGGCCCAGGCGCCGCCCACGGCGTCTTTTCCCGGTCCCACGATTTCCATGAGCCACACTTCTTGCGGATCGGCGATGGTGAGCGCCTCGCCCATGTCGGCCCAGCCGTATTGCTCGATGAGTTGGCCGGCGATTTGGATCGCCTCGCGCGCGGTCTTCGCCCGTTCGAGCAAAAGCCGCGTCAAGGTTTCGCAGTAGATCAGGCCCTTTTCGCTCGTCATTTCCTTGCGGCCGACGAACGTCGATTCGCCGATGGCCAATTGCCGTTCGTTCATGCAAGCGTAAGCGGGGGCGATATAGCCGTAGGTCTCGGCCGTTTGGGGAATTTTTCCGCCGGCCGGCCCCCACGCGAACTGCGGCATCGGCCCGGTCGCATCTTCGCGGCGTTTGGGTAAAAACCGCTCCGCGCCGGGTTCGTGCTTCATCCCTGGAACCACTTCAATTCGTGTGCTGTAGCGCGTGCCGTCGCAGGTATGCGAGGTCATCACCGAGCCGTCGGACGAGGCCTTGCGGCCGACCATGATCGAGGTGCAGGAATCGGCGGGCTGCGCGGAGAACAGAAAAATAACGATACAGGCGGCGCGAATCGGGGATTTCGGCATGTCTGGATTCCTCGGCGGCGTGAATTGTTGGTTCAATGGAAAAAGAGCGTTCTCGGACCGGTTCCTTCGCAGGTTCCATTATAATCGAAGAAATGCCGGAATTAAAGCGAAATCCGCGCTTTGAATTTCGCCAGGGGGACACGCTCGATCGCGTGATTAGAGTGCAATTTCGTTCAGTTACGCCATTTAGCCCCCGGTGAATACACCGGGGGCGAGTTGCGGGAAAGATTCGGGATGCATGAGTTTTGGGAAATTCAGGGGTTTGTTTGCGGCACCATGCCCCCCGTGTATTCACGGGGGGCTAAATCGTGCTGAATGACTCGTGAAAGCTCCTCTCGTCCCCTGACTGGCGAGACGGTCGGCGGTGGATTATAATCGTTGCATCGGATGCTGGGGAGCGAGGGTAGTTCAAGCCCCCTCAATTTGACGAAACCGGCGACTTTTATTCAAGGAACCCTGCACATGTCTTGCAAACCCACTCGACGCGAATTCATTCAACTGACGGGCGCGGCCTCGGTCCTCTTGGCGGCGGGCAGCAACATGGAGGCGATGGCCGGCCCCTTCGAGCCGAAAGACATCGCCGATCATTTCGTGCCCGTCGATAAAAAGCTCAAGCCCGAGTGGATCAAAAAAATGTTCGAGAAAGGGGAGCGGACATGGTATTCCGGCAGCGACCTCTCGACGATCGGCATGCCCATCTGCGGGATCACCACCGGCCAACTCTATTTGACCGGCGACGGGCGACTGGCGCACTGGGATATTTTCAACATGACGCGCGGGGCCAATCGGGCCTACGAAGCGGGCCGCCGGATGACTTTCCCCGTGAAGCAGGGATTTGCCGTGCAGGTCGAAGCGGGCGGAAAAGCCGCGATACGGACGCTCGATGCCGAGGGATTTCCGGGAGTCCGTTTTTGCGGCGAGTATCCGCTGGGCTTCGTCGAGTACAAAGACGAGTCGCTGCCGGTTTCCATCGCTCTGGAGGCCTTTTCGCCGTTTATCCCCTTGAACGCCGCCGACTCGGCGCTGCCGATGACGGTCCTGCAATTCACCGTGAAGAACACGTCTTCGGCGCCGCTGGAAGTCGGGCTGGCCGGCTGGCTGCAGAACGCCGTGAGTTCGATCAACGGCGACGTGATGCTCGGCAAGCGCGTCAACCGCGCCGTGCGGAAGGACGGTCTGAGCCTGATCGAAAGCATCGCCGTCGCCAGCGCGCCGCCGAAGAGCACGCGCGAGCCGATCGTGCTGGCCGATTTCGAGGGGGACGATTACGGCAAGTGGACGGTTCAAGGAAATGCCTTTGGCGACAAGCCCGCCCGGGGAACGCTCCCCGGCCAGCAGCCCGTCACCGGTTTTCAAGGCCGGGGATTGGCGAACTCGTATCTCGACGGGGACGGTTCGCGAGGCAAGTTGACCTCGCCGAAGTTCAAGATCGAGCGGCCATTCATCAATTTTCTGATTGGCGGCGGGAATCGCAAGGGGACGCGCATCAACCTTCTGGTTGGCGGCAACGTGGTCCGCACGAAGACCGGCCGCGACGATGAGCGGCTGCTTTGGACGAGTTGGAACGTCCGCGATTACGAAGGACAAGAAGCGCAGATCGAGATCCTCGATCGGCAAGCGGGCAGTTGGGGGCACATCAACGTCGATCAGATCGAGATGGCCGACGTGCCGCGGAGCAGCGCGTCCGGCGCGCCGGAAAAACTGCCCGATTTCGGCTCGATGGCCCTCGCCATGCTTGGCCGGGGAGAAGAAATCATTCTGCGGCCCTCGCTGCCCGAGGAAAAAATAGCCGAGTCGCTGCTGGATGCCCCTCCCGCCCGCATCCCGGCGGAGGCCGAATCCTCGATCGAAAAATTGTTGATCGGCGGCCTGGGCAAGCGGATCAAACTCGCGGCCGGCCAGGAGGAGAAAGTAACGTTCTTCGTGACGTGGCATTTCCCCAATCGGGAGCAGCACGGCAACTTCTATACAAACCGATTCTCCAGCGCGGCGGCGGTCGCCGAGTATGCGGCCAAGAATTTGGACCGGCTGCAAGGTGAAACGCATCTCTGGCACAAGACCTGGTACGATTCCACGCTGCCCTACTGGCTGTTGGACCGGTTGTTCTCCACGACCTCGATTTTGGCCACCGGCACTTGCCAGTGGTGGGCCAACGGGCGGTTCTGGGCCTGGGAAGGCGTGGCCTGCTGCGCCGGCACCTGCGGCCACGTCTGGAACTACGAGCACGCCATGGCCCGGCTGTTCCCCGAGTTGGAACGCTCGGTCCGCGAAATGCAGGATTACGATCCCAAGGCGGGATTCGTGGAAGCGACGGGCGAGATTCACTTCCGCGGCGAGAGCGCTAGGCTTTGGGCGGGCGATTCCCAGCCCGGCTACGTGCTGAAAGCCTACCGCGAACACCAGATGTCGTCCGACAGCGAGTTCCTTAAAAAGCTCTGGCAGCGGATTCGCAAATCGATGGAGTTCATGATCCTCCAGGACGGCGACGGCGACGGGCTAGTCGAGGGACAGCAGCACAATACTTACGACATCAACTTCTTCGGCCCCAACACGATGGTCGGTTCGCTCTATCTGGCCGCGCTCCGTGCGGCGGCGGCGATGGCCCGCGAGGTGGGCGACCTTCCCTTCGCCGAGCAATGCGAAAAGATATATCAAAGCGGCCGGGAAAAAACCGTCGCGGAGCTTTTCAACGGCGAGTATTTCATCCAGAAGGTCGATTTGGGCAAGTATCCCATGCATCAGTACGGCGAGGGATGCCTAGCCGATCAGCTCTTCGGCGAAGGTTGGGCGCGCCAAGTCGGATTCGAGCACATTTATCCCGCCGATAAAGTCCGCTCGGCGCTGAAGGCGATTTGGATTTATAACTGGGCGCCGGACGTCGCGCCGCAGAACAAGGCCCATCCGCCGCAGCGCTGGTTCGCCCGGCCCGGCGAAGCGGGGCTGTTCACCTGCACTTGGCCGAAGAGCAAACACCTCGGACCCAAGAGCGTGTTGTACCGCGACGAGGTGTGGACCGGCATCGAATACCAGGTGGCGGGGAATATGGCCTGGGAAGGAATGCTGACCGAGGCGCTGGCGATCTGCCGCGCCGTACACGAACGCTATCATCCTTCCAAATACAATCCCTGGAACGAAATCGAATGCGGCGACCATTACTCCCGGGCGATGGCCAGCTACGGCGTGTTCCTCGCGTTGAGCGGCTACGAGTATTTCGGTCCCAAGCGGCAACTGGGTTTCGCCCCGAAGATTACGCCCGAGGATTTCCGTGGAGCATTTACGACGGCGGAAGGCTGGGGCACTTTCGCCCAAAAGCGCGCCGGCGGCGTGCAAACCGAGCGGATCGAGGTCCGCTGGGGCAAATTGCCGCTCAAGACGCTGCGATTCGAGTTGCCCGAAGGGCTGGAATTGCAAAAGGCGACCGTGGCCGCGGCCGGCAAACCGCTTACCGCCCAGGCCCGCGCGGAAGGCCGCAGTGTGCAGATTACGCTTGCCGATCCGGTGGTGTTAAGCAAGGGCGAAGTGTTGACCGTGGAATTGCGTTGATTCGCGGTTTGATAGCGCCGCGGAGTTGCAGAATGAAACGCGCTGAATTGCCCGTTGTTGGACAAGCTGGCAAGAAACACGGTGAATACGAGTAGCGCGAAAGGCGAATTGCGCAAGCTTCATGAACGTGCAACAGATGGGCTGATGGGCATCCGGCGTTCGTTAGCGCCAATGAACCACCGGCCTCGCGAGACAATCTAATAGAATCACTCGGAAAATGTACGTCTTGGCCGATTCCTCCTGTGCCTGCGGCACCCCGATAGCAGAGCTATCGCGGCCACCCGCCGATTCCCCGCATCCTGTGCAACGAGGAGTTGGAGTGGTGCCAGTCCCGTGAGATAACCGGCAATGACCGACACTTTTACGAAAGAAAAACGCCGCGCGATCATGCAAGCGGTCCGCCGTAAGCGGACATGGCCGGAGGATGTTCTGGCCGCCCGTTTCCGTAAACACGGCTTGCGGTTTCGCCGCAACGTGGCCGACTTACCGGGCAAGCCGGACATCTTTTTTTCCGACGCCCGCGTGGCAGTCTTCGTACACGGTTGCTTTTGGCACGGACACACACGCTGTGAAAAAGGCCGAAAGCGTCCGAAAACCAACACGACCTATTGGAAAGCGAAGATTCAACGAAATCAGCGACGCGACCGCCGAGCCGCCAGACAACTGCGGGCACTCGGTATCAGCGTCTTTACGGTTTGGGAGTGCGAACTATCGGCGACCGGTCTGCCGAAGCGGCTCCTTACCCGTCTATATTCCTCGAATACGAAAGCAATCTACAATGCCTCTCATTCCGAATGCCAAACTCAAGTTCAAGGTCGCCCCACATATTGTTGAGGACTTGGGGCTTAATCTGTATACGACTCTTCCGAGAGTGTTGGTAGAGTTCGTCGCTAATGCATACGACGCAGACTCATCGTTTGTGAACATCAAACTAGACCATGAACGCATCAAAAAGGCCCGTGAGGTCGTAAAGAAGCAATATGAACTTGACAAGGCCAACCATCAGAGTGAAGGGGGGGCTGTTGCACCGCTTGAAACCCGTACGCTTCCGGGCGACCTGCAAATCGTTATCGAAGACGGCGGGTTCGGTATGTCGCGAGACGACCTCAACGAAAAATTTCTGTTTGCGGGCCGTCGTCGCCGATCTGAGGAACCGGCCGCTAAGGGCCGTACCCCTAAAGGCCGCCCCATCATGGGACGAAAAGGTCTGGGGAAGCTAGCTGGCTTCGGTGTAGCGAAGCTGGTAGAGGTTGTCACTCGAAAGGCCGGCGAAAATCATGCTACAAAAGTGACGCTCGACTACAGCGAACTCGTTAAGAAACAAAGCGTACATGAGATTGAAGTGCCTGACGAAACGATAGTGAACGGAGCAGGCATCAAACCATCGGGTACAAGAATCGTCCTTTCAAGGCTGCTTTACGACCCGCTGAAAAGTCGTGCAAGGACTATTCAGGAAGAGATTGCGGATTACTTCGCACAGATTGATCCGGCCGATTTCGTGATTCGACTGAACGACAATCCGATAAGGCCCGCCACCAGGAACTTGGCGTTCGCTTGGCCCGAACCGGACAGCGTGCTGATCGAGCAGTTTATTGAGAAGTCTCTCCCCCGCGAGGGCGGCGGGGAGATCAAGTTCGCTTATCGAATTCGTTTTACTGCTCCCAACGAAGCTCTTGAGGCCGAACAACGTGGTGTTCGCGTTTATGCTCACAAACGGCTGGCCGCTTCCCCTTCGTTGCTTGGTGCTGACACGAACATGCACGGGTTCCGAATGACAGACTACATGGACGGGGTAGTTCATGCCGACTTCATCGACGAAGAAGAAGCAGATTACATTGCGACCGATCGCGGGTCGTTGCGGTGGGAGTCGCCGCTTCTTTCGGGAATGTTCGATTTTCTGAGCAATGAGATCAAAGAAGCGTGTAAACAGTACCAGAAAAGGCGTGACGAGCAATCGCCGAATATCGTCAAGAAAGATGCGTTCACTGTTGCCGAGATTAGCAAGTATGATCTCTCGAAAAAGGATCGCCGCATGGCACTTCGGTTTGCCGTCATACTGGAAAAGTCATGCAAGCGGGGAGTAGATGATCCGGTCTATCAGAGCACTCTTCCCCCGCTCGTCAAGGGAATTGGGCACGGCAATGTTCTCTCGGCAATTACCGTATTGGCCGATCAAAGGCACCCAAACCTCGACAACGTGGTTCGCGAAATGGTTCGCCTTACCAAGGATGAATTTGACCTATTCATTGGTGCCGTGAAAGGGAGGCTGAAAGGCGTTGAGGCTCTGAAAAAAATTGTGGAACATGTAGATTTTCGGGCAAAGAGAAATGAAAGGAGAATCCAAGAACTGTTTGAACGATGCCCTTGGATGGTCGATCCGACGTACACGCAGTTCTTAACCGCAGACGTTAGCCTTGGCACCGTTTTCAAGAGACTCGCCCAGGAACTCGGAATCGGGCAGTACGCAAGCAGTTCCAACAACGGAAAGGAACCAGATCTGGTATTTCTAATCGGAAACACCAGCCTTTGCAGGCTGGTCATCGTCGAACTTAAGGCATCCAATATCGAGTTGGAGTCAGACCACCTCGGTCAATTGGAATATTATATGCAACGTGCGGAAGAATGGCTGGAAGAACAAAACTGCCACGGGTTTCAAGTACATGGACACCTTATAGGCACTAAAGCATCTCCGAAGTCACGGGCGCAAGGGACTGTGATCCTGAGACGGCGAATTAAGGAATCCGGTCCCGATACGCCCTGGAGGGTCCGGGACTACATGGACGTGCTACGCGACACGCAGGCTGCACATGAAGAGTTACTCGACATCTATCACCGCATCGAGAAGGCAGCCGCAGAAGACGACGAGGATTAGGTTACCATTGCAAGTGCCGCAACACTGCCGTAGCTATCGCTCGTCCTAGCCTGGGCGGCACGCTGTTTCCAATCTGCCGGGCAACTTGCGTAGGCAGCCCAGCAAACGTCCAGGAGTCGGGGATGCTGTGCAGGCGTGCGGCTTCGCGTAACGAGATCACTCGATGCTGTTCGGGGTGAATGTAACGACCTTTCGACGCATTCTGAAGTGCAGTCCGCAACGTGTTGCAGGGCGAGTCCCATTCCATTCGGCCCCATGCGTCCGTCACTTCGCATGAGACTTGCCACCAGGAGGGCGGGGCCAGACGGGGTGCTTTTCTCATCACGTCTCGCTTGTCACCGCCAGGGGGAATGACACGCATCCGGGCCAGAGCGACCTTAGAGGGTTTTGGAGAATAATGATGGTTCTTGCCGTCAGGTTCGGTCGGCAATCCTTCCCATGCCTGCCGAACAGTACGCACCCTTCGTCGTTGTTGCGGCTGAATAAAAATGCCCTCTCGGAATGCCACCGTGAAAGATCGCCGACGGTGTTGAGGAACACCGTAGTCGAAAGCGTCGAGAACGAACGCGGCAACTCCGTAATCGAGGCCCTTCAGCCGCCGCCCGAGAAGCCGCCATTCGTCTGACTCGAGGAAAGCGGAGACGTTTTCGATGACTATGACCTTTGGCCGCATTGACTTCGCCCATCGGGCAACCTCAAGGCATAGAGAATTCCTCGGATCGTCGCTTCGACGAGCCCCAAGAGTCGAAAAACCTTGGCATGGAGGCCCGGAAATCAGAATATCACAACGCCCTGTCGGTTGCATCCGCAAAACGTCGCTTACTTCTATCTCCGGCCCCACGTTACGAACGTAAGTCTCGGCAGCCACGGAGTCGATTTCAACGGCATGAATTATCCGGCAGCCGGCAGCACGGAAAGCCTGACTAAACAACCCGGCCCCGGCGAATAAGTCGACGACCGTTGGACGGGTATCAATCACTTTCCTGTCTCCCTGTTTGCAGTAAGTGAATATCGACAATCCGCTACTTGGCCGACACGATTTTTTCGATTTTTCGGATTGTGGCGGTTGTATAAGATGCGGCAGGGTAACACGTCCCTGAAAGAGCCTTCGGTGTCAAGGGGAATTCCGGTGCTTTTTATATATTTTTTAGCGGATAAGCGGAAAGGGGCTTCGTGAACGGGATCGACGGGGTGTTTTCGGGTTCTGCTTTTCCTTCCAAACTGCTGGGCAAGCCAGCAGTGGCATCCAACGCGTCAACTGAGGGCGGTCGGGGCAGCAGGTTTTATTTCGCGGCATCGCAGTTGTTCATCCGCACCACCGCTTCCCACTCGGCGATGGTTTCGCCGCGCGCGGAGCGGCGTTTTTGGCCGACGTAGTTCAGGTAGAGCCGGTCGGTGGCGCGGCCGCGCTGCATGGTCTTTTCCCCCAGATAACGGGCCGCAAGCGGCTGCGCGGATGCAATATCGAGAATGCCGTCCACGACGATGTGCTTCGCCGACGGGCCTTTCAGGATTATCCCGCTGAGCGCGGGCACTTCGACGACGCGGTTATCGAATTGAATCCGCCGCGCGTCGTGGCTATAAACCCATCGGGGATTGTTGAGTATTCCGATCAGACCCGTGGCGATCTCCTCGGTCTCGATGTCCTTAAGCGCGACCAGCTTTTCGGACGCGGTCCACGTGCCGTCGGCCTGGGAACGGAATTTCAATTCGGCGCGGACGGCGTCGCCGTGTTTCACCGCCAGCGAGGCCAGGAAACCGTCGGCGGTTTCATCGACCTTCGCGGAGTCGAGCGTTAGCGGCAGCGGTTTATTATCCCCGGCAAGCCGGATCTGGCCGACGCCGCTCCGTTGATCGGGGGAAATCAGCCGGTCCATCTTCATCGGCGTCGCCATCGCCATGATCCGCGCGCCCCAGCTTACCGAGTGGACCGCCGACGGCGTGCGATGGAGGATGATCTTGCCGGAATCGAGCCGCCGCACGCCGAGCCGTTCGGCCGGGCGATCGACGATCTCCTCGCCCGCCAGTTGCAGCACGAGCCAAACCCGCCCGAGCTCGCGGAAGACGCCTTCTTGCGCGCCGCGATAGACGATCTCGTCGGGTTCGTAAATCGCCCCGTCGGCGCGGCGGGCCTGCATCTTTTCGGCGATCGTCGCCGAAACGTTCAACGCCCGCCAGGCGTCGGGGTGGCGGCCCAAGCCCGCCATCAGCGCATGGATGTGCATCCAAGCGGGATTGCGATACATCTCCCAGTCCTGACCGTTGGGATAGGCGAAGCCGCCGTCGGCCAGCGCGAACCACAACAAGTTCTCGTACAACGGCCGGACATTGTGAAACAGGGCATCGGGGGGACGGCGGCCGGTTACCCGATAATCGAAGTCGCAGGTCAAGAGCAAATTGAAGGTGGACATGTAGTCGGGATGGACGAAGCCGTGATTCTCGAGCGTGAAATCGTCGTGCAGGTTCGCGCCGGTGAACTGCTCGGCGACCGTGCGGCCGTCCACCATTTCCCGCGAATGCTCGTCGGCGGACCGCAAAAACGAGGAGAGCGCCCAGCGCCGCAGCGTCTCCTCCCATTTGCCGCGGCGCGGGTCGTCGGGCATGAGCGCGATCGCCGCGCTCACCGCGCCGGTGTTCCAGGCGTTTTCTTCGGCTTTCGTGTCGAGCTCGATTTGATGCGGAGGCGTTCGATCGACGAAGCGGTCGGCTTCGTGCGCGACGACGCGGCGCGCCGCGCCGCGCAGTTCCGGCGGAAGATCGGCCCAGACCATCCAGGATGCCCTCCCCATCAATTGCGCCCAATGGGCCGACTGCCACTGGTCGCCCCACCGTTTGCCGTCGTCGGTCGCGCGCGTGCCGGTTACGTGGGTCGCCGCCAAATATCGCAGCATCGGCAGGATTTTATTCTCGAAAAGCTCCTTGCGGTTCGCGCCCACGCGCGATTCGTCGAAGGGGCCGAAGCGGTACAAGAAGCAAAAACCCTCCAGGATCGCCGCGTTCGGCCGGATGTAGTGTTCGGTGCTGCGGCTCTCGGTGCTCAGGGAGCATTGCGGATCGGCGGGCCAAGGCCGTACTCGGGGCAACAGGAAACGGGCCTGATTCTCCGCAAGCCGATAGATGCGGTCTTGCATGGCGCGAATTTCCGGCCGTTTGAGTTCCGGCAGTTTCCAGGGCATGGCCTCCGTGGCGGGGGCGGCCGCCGTTTCGCCTGAGCTCGCGGCAAGCGGATTCCCGGCAAGCATCAGAAAGCCGATCGCCGGCAAAGCATAAGCCGGCCTACGAAGATAAATCGCTATTTTCATGCAGATAGCCTTTCCTTCATTTGAGTTGTCCTTTATCCGTCATTCGGTCACCGCACCGAGCCGCATTTGAGCTATTTTAGCCGAGGGAAGGGCGGGAGTGAATCCAGGCACAAAACGCCGGCCGTGTTGGCCGGGGATTCGCAATCGCGAGGTGGCCCCGATAGCTTGCCTATCGGAGCGGCGAAGCCGCAAGAGTTTTCAGGGATTGATTCCGATGCCTCTTGGGCCTTTGGCGCCCCGATAACCAAGCTATCGGGGGCACCCCGCGTTTCGAGGAGTTTTTTACTCAGAGAACTGCAATCTCCGTTTTTCCTTGAAAGCATTTTGCAGTTAGGCATTGCCCGACGATAAGTTGCCGGAATCGTAGTAGGCACACTCCGTGTGCCGTCTGTGAATTACGGCACACGGAGTGTGCCTACTTTATAGGAATTCGGTAGTTTATTGTCGGACAGCGCCTTAGCTCAATAGCCCGGTTTCAAGTCTCCAAGAGAGGGGGATAAAAATGCCTTCGCGATTCTTTTATTCTGGACTTAACGGCATAATATGTGCATAATGGAGGGATAATGCCATGTAAGGAAGTTAGTTAGTCTAAGGAGGGGGGGTCATCATGGGTTGGGAGCGTTTTTGGTCTTTGCAGCCAGAGCGTTTGATCTTGTGGTTGGCGGTCGTGGCCGCGATGATTGCCGTGGCGGCCTACTTCATTATGAAAATCCGTGCGAAAACGCTACAACGTGAACCGCCCGCCAGCGAAATGCTCTCAAAATTCCGGGAATTGCATAGCCGGGGTGAGCTAACCGACGAAGAATTCCGAACTATAAAAACGACGCTCACCGCGCAGCTCCAGAAAGAGTTAAACGACGGCGGCAAAACGGGTTAGGATACTGCTTCCGGCCGCGGCGTATGCGTCGAATCGTGGAAGTTTACGGCCTGTAGGGATGCGGGCATGGGGTGAGGGTAAACCGCGGCCCCTTCGCCTACGTAGAAATTGCATCATTGTCGAGAACCCAAGCAACCGATCACCTTTCGCCGATTCGCGTTTCAAACACGGCTGCACCGCCGGCGAAAGCGGGAAGGAAGGAAAATGCCTACAGGACGCGACTTCACCACCGGGCGCCGCAGCGGCGGTCCCACCAAGAAAAACGCCTTCTGCTCTTTCTGTCGAAAGAGCTATCGCGACGTCGGTCCCCTGGTCGAAGGGCCGGGCGACGTTTACATCTGCGGCGAGTGCATCGATCTCTGCCAGTCGATCCTCGATCAGGAACGCCGCCGCCGCGGGACGAGCAAGCAGCTCTTCACCAAGGTTCCCACTCCGCGGCAATTGGTGCAATCGCTCGACCAGTACGTCATCGGCCAGGACTACGCCAAGAAGGTGCTTTCCGTGGCGGTGCATAGCCACTACAAGCGGCTGATGCACGGCGCGAACGCGCCGGAAGTCGAAATCGACAAATCGAACATCCTCTTGATCGGCCCGACGGGTTCGGGCAAGACGCTCTTGGCGCAGACGCTCGCCCGGGTGCTCGACGTGCCCTTCGCCATCGGCGACGCCACCACGCTGACCGAAGCCGGCTACGTGGGCGAGGACGTGGAAAACCTGCTCCTCAAGCTGCTGCACGCGGCCGATTTCGACGTCGAATCGGCGCAGCGCGGCGTGCTCTACATCGACGAGATCGACAAGATCGGCAAGACCAGCCAGAACGTCTCGATCACCCGCGACGTTTCCGGCGAAGGCGTGCAGCAAGCGCTGTTGAAAATGCTCGAGGGGACGATCGCCAACGTGCCGCCTCAAGGCGGACGGAAGCATCCCGAGCAGCAATACATCCAGATGGACACCTCGAACATCCTCTTCATCTGCGGCGGCACGTTCGTGGGCTTGGACGACATCATCGGCAAGCGGATGGGCAAACGGACTATCGGCTTCACCCAAGAGGGCGTGCATCGCGATCAAATGGAGTTGGGCGACCTCTTGGCGCAGGTCACGAGCGACGACCTCTTGGAATTCGGCATGATCCCCGAATTCGTCGGCCGCTTGCCGATCGTCTCGACGCTCCGTCCGCTCGACATGGAAGCTATGGTCCGCGTGCTGACCGAGCCGAAGAACGCGATGGTCAAGCAGTATCAAGCCCTCTTCGGCATGGAAAACGCGGAACTGGCCTTCACCGACGCGGCGCTGAAGGCGATCGCCGAGAAGGCGATGCAAAAAGACACTGGCGCCCGCGCGCTCCGCTCGATCATCGAAGACGTGATGCTCGACGTGATGTTCGATCTGCCCGACCAGCCGGCCGGCACGCAGTACCTCATCAGCGAGGACAACGTGAGCCGCCGTCAGCCGGTGATTCCGCGGCGGGCGGAAGCAAAATCGGCGTGAGCGGCGCGAATAACACATCATCACCACGATCGTTTAGCCCCCGCGTCCGCGCGGGGGCGAACCGTTTCTTGATACATATATTCCCAATTGAAATATAATTGCAGTATTCCTTTTCCCTCCCTGAGCCATGCAATACACCCTCCGCGATTTATTGCTCGTGTTCGTCCTCCTCGCTTCGGCGATGGGGGCGTTCGGAACGTGGGGGATCGCTGTAGCGGTAATTTTGCTTGTAATTATAATTGGTGTGCGATGCAATTCTCCGCGTATTTGGACATTATTGTTTCTCGGCCTCTTTTTAGGAGTGTTTGTTCTACTGATGCTCGTTTATTTACTGCTTTCACCCGTTTCAAGGGCGAGTCCATTAACACGCAGGATTCAATGTGCAAATAACCTCAAGCAGATAACGCTTGGTTTGTATAATGTTTTGGACGCGTATCAATATAGGCATCTCCCGCCGGCGTATCTCACCGATGCCGTGAACAAACCTATGGTAAGCTGGCGGACTTTAATCTTAGCAAGTATGGGGTATGACAACCTATTATGGTCATCTTGCCGCGATAAGCCGTGGAATGATCCGATGAATAAAGAATTTACAGAGATGATAATATCAGAATTCATTTGTCCTAGTAACACGGATGGATCTTTAAGAGCTATAACGAATTATGTTGCCATAACTGGTTCATGTACTCTTTGGCCGGGTAGCAATTATCACAGTTGGAAAGACATACCCGATGGATTAGAATATACAATTCTGGTTATTGAACTGCCTCATTCCAAAATCTTAAGGGCCGAGCCGCGCGATCTGACTTTTGAGCAAGTTTGCAAAGCGATCGATGCTGATCCAGAATTGGAAATGTTTGCGGCGCATGAGATTGATCGTGGATTTTTCTGTTTGCCGGATAAGGGAGCCAATGTGGCGTTTGCCGATGGCAAAGTTCGATTTTTATCGACCGGCTTCTTGCATAAATATCTGAAAGCGATGCTCACACGCGACGGTGGGGAGAAGGTCGATTTTGACGATTCACCCCCGCGATTGAACTGGCCGCGGTTTGTCGGCATGGCGGTTTTGGCGGTTTCGGTTATTTGTTTGTTACCCCGCCCTAAATGGGAATCGGCTGCTTCTCAGCAAATCACCGGGTAAAATCGCGGTCCGAGCAGCGAAAAGGACCATTTTTCGCGGTTTTTTACCCCCCGCGGGAAATATATTCGCAAAATGCTTGCATTAAATCCGATCTATTTGTTAGATTAGGGGTAATGCATCCCTGATGTTCTCTGGTCGTACCCCTCATCCTTGATTTCGCATGCATCGGTCGTCGGCATCGGTTTAGTCGTATCGAAAGAATCCGGCGGGCAATAGTGATAATCGCGTTTCGCGGTCCGCGCCAGTAAAAGACATTTCCTCAAACCGAAAGGAGGCCTAAAATCCCGCGATGTTTTTTCGTTCCGCCGCCCGAACGGGCCAACAATTCCTCCGGCGGCGGCTTGGGGGGGTGAAAACAAAGGGCAAGTCGAATCGTTCGCTGCTCGCGATGAGGTTGCATTTCCTCCTCGGCGCGAACGCATCTCGTAAAAAACCTTTGTTTTTTAAGGAGCAAAGAATCGCCATGACTCGGCCCATTGATCCCTACCATCGCTTTTTAGGCATTCCGCCGCATCTGCAGCCTCCCAATCTCTATCGCTTGCTGGGGCTGGAACTCTTCGAGCGCAATTCCGACGTCATCGAGGACGCCGCCGAACGGCAGATGGCCCACGTTCGCAAATACGAGGGCACCCCCTACGCCGACGCCGCGAAGAAATTGATCGAGGAACTGGCGCAGGCGCGGGTTTGCCTGCTCCTTCCCGACCGCAAGGCGGCATACGATGCGGCCCTGCGGAAGCAACTCGCTTCGGCAACGGCACCCGCTCTCGCTCCGGCCCGGCCATTCGTCGCCGCCGGTCCGCCGTCGGAGGAAGAAGAAGAGGAACTGATCCTCGTGCCCGATAAGCCGCGGAAGGCTGCTCCTTCACCGCCGGCTCCGTCAAAGTCGGGCAGCGGGGTCGCGCTGCATCGCGCCGCGTCCGCCGCGAGCGGAAGCGCCGCATCGCTCCCGCCCGCCGCGCCGCGGCCGGTCTCTCCGCCTGCGGCCGCCAAGGACTACTCGCCCGTCGATCCGTTGAAATACGAGCCGCCCTATTTGGGCGAATACCGCCGCCGATTTTTCGAAACGCTCTTGAAGGTCGCCATCGTTATTTTTATCCTGATTCTGTCGCTCTTATTATTCAATGCGTTCCTGCTGCCTTGGTTGAAAGAAGGGCGTACCGCCCGCGAGCCGTCCCCCGGGGAGGAAGCCGAAACTTCCGCGCCCGCGAAATATATGCCTCCGCCTCCGCCTTCCCTGCCGAATCCCGCGAACGACGATGCGGCGACGGAGGCGGAGAACTCTCCGCTAAGCGAAATTCCCGCGGAAAATCCGCCCGATCCGGAATCCGAACGCGTCTCGATCTACAAGACGATCCAAACCGCGATCCGCAACGATAAAATCCGCCGCACGCGTTGCGTGGGGGACGATTCCGGCGAGGATTTCGAGGCCAAGCACGGCGACGGCGGGCTGTTGGTCGCGCTCAAACTGACCTGGAAAAAATTCGGCAAGAACGGCGAATCGCGCGCGGTGGCTTCGCTGCAACCGGAGTATTCGACGCCGCTCGGCTACATCAAAGGAAGCATTATCGGCACGCCCCAGAAGAACGGCGTGCGTTTCCTGGCGCGGCAAGGGTACGCCGTCGGCGCGCTGAAAATCAACTGCACTCCCGGCGGCCGGGACAAGATCGGCAGGATCATCGGCCTGCGAATCGTCTTCATGCGCGTCGAGGGATTGCGGTTGAATCCGAAAGATTCCTACCTGAGTTCCCCCTTTCCGCTCGAGCATTCGGTCCCCTTCGACGCTCCGGAAATCGGCGGGAACGGCGATTTGATCGTCGGACTTTTCGGTAGCGCTTCCGGGGAGGATTTGCTTTCCTTGGGCTTGCTTTTCGTGAAGCAGAGTCCCCCTCCCGCGAACGCCGATTCGCGGCAAACGCCGCCGAACGCCGTGAATCCCTCCGGGGAAACGCCCTTGCCGCCGGAGGGCAAGGAATACTTCCTCGGCAGTTGGCACATCTACGAGGACGGCCGATTCAGTTCGACGATCGCGCTCCACGGGAACGGCAACGCCCGCGATCCCCGCTATCACGAAAAGGGGGGCAAGTGGGAGTGGAAGGACGACCGCGCGCGAATCCTCTGGAAAGACGGCTGGACGGACGTCCTAAAGCGCGACGGCGATACGGTGCGGAAACACTCCTTCGCCCCCGGCGATCCCGAAGAACGTTTCCCCGTCAATGAAGGAACCGCCGCGAGAAGCCCAAAGTCCCTTGAGGAATAGCCGATAGGAAGCCGTTCCTCTGCCGGAGAGTCGCTACGGCCTTCTCGGGGCGTTATGATTGTGGTTATTGGGATTGTTTTTCGGCGGGGTATTGGGGGGCGCGGAAGGTTTTTTGTCGGCAGCGACTTCCTTGGGCGGTTCCTGGCCGAGCGCTTCGAGCAGTTGGCGGCGGAGTTCGGGGCCGCGCATGCCGGGGCCGAGTTTGATGACTTTCATTTGAGAGGCGGGCGCGGCGGCGGCGTCCAAATCCAAGATCATCCTCTTCACCTGCTCGAACAGATACGCCGGCGCGGAAAGCACGATGGTATTCGAAAGTTCGTCGGCGGCGATCGAGAGCGAGCCCTTGAATTTCGGCATTTTTTGCTCTTTTTTGCCGTCGCCGGAATCGAACGTGATCGAGAAGCCGCGGTTCGCGTCGCGTTCGCCGTTCTTGCCGGCGAAGGCCTTGTCGTTGGTGCTCAACAAGTCGCGGTAAACGTCCTTCACCGTTTCGACGATGACCTCGGCCTTGGAGTATTCCAAGGGAATTGTTTCGGTCAAGCGGGTCGATTGCGCGTCGGCGGGGATGGGCTGATCGTAAAGTTTGATCAGCTCCTCGATGGTCTGAAGCTGCTTGGCGTCGGCCCCTTGGACGAGAATGCTGTTGGTGTCCGAATCGGTGATGAATCTCAAGGGCCGCCGCTTCGAAAGCCGCCCCGCTTTGTCGTCGTCCCCGGTGCTCGAAACGCCGTATTCCATCTCGATCCAAAACGGCAGGGCACGGCCCGGCTTTTTCAGGTCGTTCTTGAAAAACTCCTCGAGATTCAGCGCGACGCCGTAGGCCAGGCAGTATTTCAGGTGGAAGACCTTGTAATCTTTCTTGGCTTCGGCCAACTGGCCCGCCAAGTCCTCGAAAAGTTCGAGGGCCTGGAGGTCGTCGGAGGTAACGGCGATCCGCCCGTCGGGCGTCAGTTCGACTTTCACCGGCGGAGTTTTCGCCGGCAGATTGGCCGCCGCGGAGCGGGGACGTTCGACGGCCGCATCGCCGCCCAATTGCGCGAACTTGACGATCGCGCGCTGCTGCTCGTCCGGCGGAATATTTTCCTCGAAACGCATCGCGCTCGGCTCGGAAATGGGCGCCGCTTGCGGCGATTTCGCGCTGGGCGGGGAGGGTTTGATTTCCAACGGATTCGGCGAGACCGACCCCCACGCTTGCTGAATGCGTTCGAGCAAGGCCTTGGCATCTTCGCTACCGGCGGTCTCGATGATCCGCCGCCTCGTGCCGGGGCCGTCCATCGCGGGAACTTCGCCCAGTTTCTGGAGCAGGTTATCGACCTCGGCCAATTCCACGTCGTTCGCCCAGAGGATGAGTTGGTTGTGCTCCACGTCGGCATCGACGCGGAAGGCGTTATTGGTTTGGCCGGAATCGCCGCCGGAAGAAGAATAACGATCCCAGTAGGAATTCGAACGGGACTTGTCTTTCTTATCGCCGTTGATCATGAATTCGACCGTGCCCGCCACGTAGTCGGCGGCGAGCCGCCGCAATCGCCTGACGGCGATTTGGCGCTCGCTGCCGCTGAGCTTCTCGACGAGCGCGCCGATGATCGCGTGATCGGCCAGCGGCCCGAAGACGATGATCGCCTTGTTCTTTCGATCGACTTGCAGATTCGTGCTGGGATCGAGGTTGCCGATCTCGCGCAAGGTATTGACCAGCGTATCCGGCTCGACGCCGGTGAGCCGATAGACCTGCGTCCGGCCGACGTTGGCCAACAGCGACGTGGGGGAGCCGACCGGCACGTCGAGCGTTTCCACGACTTGCACGATGAGCGCCATTTTATCGGGCGGGGCGTAGGCCAAGATGCTGTTCTTCCGCGGATTGACGACGAAATACATCCCCGCCTGCGCCGCGGGCGGCTTGTTCTGCTGTCCCGGCGGCTGGCCGCCCTGGGGATTTCCGCCCTGGCGGGCCATCATTTCCTGCTGATGCTGCAATTGCTGCATCATTTCCGGCGTCATGGCTTGGCCGCCCTGGCCGGGTTGCGGCATCGACGGCCCTTTCTCCTTCCCCAGAAGCTCGTCGAGTTGCTTCCGCACTTCCTCGGCACGGGCAAAGCGAAGAATGAATTCCTTGACGCTCCGCTGCTGGCCGCCGGGCGTTTGCGAATTGTTCAACAAGGCGTAGATCTCCCGCAAATTCACCACCGCATCGACCGCCTCGAGCCGATTGGTGAGCCGCAGGGGAATCAGCTTCCCGTTGGGGCTTTTCATCTGATCCAATTCCGCGACGGCTGAATCGGCGGTCATTTTTTCCAAGGCGAAGGAGACTTTCACGAATTCGTAGGGCTGGCGATCCTTCAGCTCTTCCGGCGCGACGCGCGGCACCAAACTCAGGTCGAGCTTCTTGACGTTCACCACCGAGAGCGTCTCGCCCCGCGTAAGCAGCGTGAATCCGCGGGCGAGGAGATATTGATTGATCAGGTCGCGCACTTCCGGCACGCTGTAGCCGCGCTGCGTCGAGAGATTGAGATAATCGCCGGGCATTTCCTGCCAATCGAGACTCATGCCCGATATCTGCGCCAGCCATTCCAGCACCGCCGGCCAAGGCTGGCCGTTGAAATTGAAGGAGACTTTTCCATCGGGGCCGGGCCGCGCCTTGAGTTCTTCCGGCTTGGGAGGATTGGGCGGTTTCGTCGGATGCTGGAGCGGTTTCGCCGGTTCGTCGGGCTTCGTTTCGCCGGGCTTGGTTTCGCCGGGCTTCGTTTCACCGGGCTTGCCAGGTTGCTCCCCGGGTTTGCCGGGTTTGTTTTTATCCGGTCCGCCGGGACCGCCGGGGATTTCGCCCGGCTTGATCGGTTGCCCGGGAGCATTAGGGGGCAGTGCCGCCGGTTGATCGCCGCTCACGATGACCGTTGCCGGTCCGGCCGGAGTCGCGGGAGCCGCGGGGGCGGAATACTGAATTGCCGCTTCGGCTTTGACGGGCGGATTATCGGCATGCGCGGGACAGATGCATGCCAGAAAAACAGCTAGACCCGCCACGCCCCGGAGCTTGTTTCGCATATCCCATCCTCCCCAAAATAGACGTTTGCCGGTTCCCCCTCGATAGCGCTGGACATTATTATAACTTCTCCCTGCGAATAACACAATTTCCGGCACGGTAAAATCCTTGTAAATTGTACGGCCCTTCTAGCTCGTTTGTTTATCCCCTGGGCGATATTTTTCGGCGGATATCACGTTTCCAACCGAGGGGTGCAAGATGTTTATCAGCCAAGAGGACTTTGCAGATTGCCCTGGTTTATCGGCGATAATAGCGGACAATGCATGACGGTTGTGGTATTATGGGGGGGTTGGATTTTTCCACTAATGAAATCCCTAGGTACTCCCCCCATGCGCAACTCGTTTCGATCGGCCGCATTTTGTTCCGCTGTTTTTTCGATTGCGGCGTTTACGTGCCTGCATCCAATAACGAACGCCCAGGCATCGGACCCAACTCCTTCAGGAAAAAAAACCGCCGCGCTTCCCGCCAACGTCGATCTTCGTCCCGAATTCAAGAAGTTCGGCTTCGAGCCGAAACGTCAAGGCAAACGCGGCACCTGCTCGGTGTTCACCGTAACCTCGGCGATGGAATTCGCCATCGCCAAGCGGCTCGGCAAGTCCGCGCCGCTGAGCGTCGAATATCTCAACTGGGCCGCGAATCAGGTCATCCACTACCATGCCGACGGGCAGTTTTTCCATAATTTGCTGAAGGGATACGAACGATACGGTATTTGCCGCGAAGCGTTGATGCCCTACCGCAAGAAGTTCGATCCCGCGCTTGCACCTTCGGAAGAAGCGCGCAGCGACGCGAAAAAAATCGGTTCCGTTCCGGTAGCCATTTCATGGATCAAACCGTGGGGACGGAAAGCCGGACTGACCGACGAGCAAATGAACCAAATCAAAGAGCGACTGGTCCAGGGATGGCCCGTCGCCGCCGGCGCGGGGCACAGCCGATTGCTCGTCGGCTATCGTGATGATTCCGAGCGGCCGGGCGGAGGGCTTTTTGTCACCAAGGATTCGGGCAAGGGTGCCTACGCGGAAGTTACCTACGAATGGGCGAAAGCCCATCTCGTCGATGTGTTCTGGATCGAATCGAATCCCAAAAAAACCGAATCGCGATAGTGGTCCGACAAAATCAAATTGACAGGTTCATGTTGGGGCGATAGTTGTACTATCGCCCCAGGGATGGCAGTGCAACTGCCATCCCAACAACCTGTCATTCAACCTGTCATTTTATGGTTGGCGGAACACGAGAACGGATTGTTACGTTTCGTCGATCGAAACCATCACGCGCCGAATTTTCCCAGCTTGCCGGCGTGTGCCAGGGCCAGCGGCATCAGATAAACCGCCGAAAACTGGCCCAATCCGCCGCAAAGCGTTTCCCGCTCGCCAAATTTCTGGCAGCCGTCGGGCCGGCAGGCGGGGGATGACAAAAGCACCGGCACCGGATGCCAACTGTGGCTCGCTAGCGCCGCCGGCGTACTGTGGTCGCCGGTTACGACGAGCACGTCCGGCTTCAAGGCCGCCACGCGGGGTACGATCGCGTCGAACTGCTCGATCATCTTCACCTTCTCGGCGAAATTACCGTCCTCGCCGCGGCTGTCGGTGTATTTGAAATGCACGAAAAAGAAATCGTAGTTCTTCCACTCCTTTTCCAAGACATCGATCTCTTCCTGCAGCGTGTTCGGCTCGCCGACGATCTCCATGCCGACCAACTGGGCCAATCCCTTGTACATGGGATAAACCGCGATCGCCGCCGCCTTGAGGCCGTAAACTTCTTCGTAGGAGGGGATGTGCGGCGCGGCCGAGAAACCGCGCATCGTCAGCCCGTTGGCTTTCGGTTGTCCGGCGAGAATTTTCACCGCCTGCGCGTAGAACTGCTTGGCGACTTCGGCCGTCTTCCGGCTGGCGTCGTCGTGTGCGACCGGATCGAGCGGCGGCACGCCGGTCTTTTGCGGATCGGTATCGGCCACGCGGCCGCCGAGTCCTTCGCCGCGAAAGATCACGCAAAAACGATGCTCCTTGACCGGCTCGACGAACACCTCCACGCCGGGTATTTTCACTTCGCGGAGTTTAATGGCCAGCGGGCCGCTTTCCTCGCTGGCGATGCGGCCGGCGCGGCGATCGGAGATATTTCCCGCGGCGTCGAGCGTGCAGAAATTGCAGCGAATGGCGACGTCCTTCGGTCCGAGCTTGAAACCCACGCCGGTGGCCTCGAGCGCGCCGCGGCCGATGAGGTACTTCACCGGTTCGTATCCGAAAAGCCCTAAGTGTCCCGGCCCGCTGCCGGGGGTGATGCCCGGCGCGATCGGATTCATGCTCCCCAACACGCCGGCTTTGGCCAAGGCGTCGAGATTGGGGGTCTTGGCGGCCTCCAACTCGGTCGGTCCGCCCGGTTCGACGGGCAGGCCGCCGATGCCGTCGGCGATGAGAAACACGATTTTCGAGTCGGTCTTCATCTTGAGTTCGCGGACGAGTGCTTGAATATCCACGGCAAGTCTCCTGGTAATATTTGCGGAAAAAAGCTACAATTTCCCAAAAGTACCAAAAAAAACCGGAAAAACAAGTCTCCCGCTTTCATAATCATGTCCACGTTGCCAATCCCCCCGATTACTTACGATTTTTCAACGCTCTTGTCGTCTGCCGCCGATTCGCAATTCGCCCGGCAGACGGGCATCGCCGCGGCCGATTTGCAGTGGCTTGCCCCGCGATTGGAGATGGTCCGCCGAGAAGTGCTGGCCGACGGCGAATTGTTCCGCAAGGGCGGGCCGATTCCCGCCGAAAAGCAGCCGCTCGACGCCGCTTTCTTCGATCTGCCGGAAAACTTCCTCGGCCCCGACCGCAAAACGCTCGACGGCATCCTCGCCACCGCCGACCGGCTGGCCAAAGAGGTCGATCGCGTCGTGGTGTTGGGCATCGGCGGTTCTTACATGGGCGCGCGGGCATTGATGGAAGGCTGCTGCCATCCGTACCACAACGAGCTGCCCCGCAAACGCCGCGGGGGCCGGCCGCGCATGTATTTCGAGGGGAATAACGTCGATAACGACGCCGTCCAAGCCTTGCTCGATCTGGTCGAAGGCGACGACGATTGGGCGATCATCGTCATCAGCAAGAGCGGCGGGACGCTGGAAACGGCAGTGGCGTTTCGCGTATTCTACGAGACGCTGAAAAAATCGTGCCAGGACGATGCGGAGAAATTGCGGCGGCGGATCGTGCCCGTCACCGGCGAAACGGGGAAACTCCGCGATTTAGCCAAGGCGATCGGCTGCCCGACGGTGTTTCCCATCCCCGACGGCGTGGGCGGAAGGTTTTCGATTTTAAGCGCGGTGGGATTGCTTCCCGCCGCGGTGCTGGGCATCGACGTGGTTCGCTTGCTCGAAGGCGCGGCCGCGATGAACGAGAGTTTCCGCACCGCCGCGCCGCTGGAAAATCCCGCGCTCGCCTATGCGGGCATTTCCCGGTTGATGGAAGTCCGCCGCGGCGCGACCACGCGCATTCTATCTACCTGGGGCAAAGGCCTCGAGAGCCTGGGCCTGTGGTACGATCAACTGCTCGCTGAGAGCTTGGGCAAGAATGGCCAAGGGGCCACGCCGATCACGGTCGTCAATACCCGCGATTTGCATTCGCGCGGCCAGCAGCACCAGGAAGGGCGCCGCGACAAGCTCATCACCAACGTGGCGGTCGAGAAAGTCAATCGAACGCCGATCGCCATCGAGCGATCCGCGCTCGATCAGGACAAACTCAACGAACTGGCCGGAAAAACGCTGCCCGACGTGCTTCGCGCCGCGTTCGAGGGCACGAATCAAGCCTACATGGATGACTTCCGCCGCGTCGCCGCCATCCGCCTGCCGCTTTTGGACGAAGGCGCGCTCGGCCAACTTTTCCAAATGTTGATGATCGCCACCGTCGCCGAAGGCCGCCTGGTCGGCATCAATCCCTACGGCCAGCCCGGCGTGGAAGCGTATAAAAATAAAATGAACGCCATTTTGCGAAAATGGTAACCGTTCACAGGGGACTGTCCCGATTTTCGCGGCGCAGAAGATTATGGTGCCGTAAAAGTGCTTAATCGCCGCGAAAATGGGACTGTCCCCCTCGCGCCGCGGAAAGGGGGCAGGTCCATGTTTTCGGCCTACCGTTCGTCCGCAAAATACGTCATATCGCCGAAAAATGGACCAGTCCCCGACCGGAGCGTGAACGCTCTCCATGAGTTTTTGCCATGCACCGATTTTTTTCCCGCTCCTTGGTTCTGCTCTTCATGCTCGGCCTTGCGCTCGGCTGCGGGCGGCGGGCGGGGAACGATCCTCCGCAAAAAGAACTCGCGAAAAGCAATTCCCCACCGGCCGCAAAAAGCAATCCCGCCATTCCGCCTTCCTCGAAGAATGCTCCCCCAGCCAAGCGGCAAGAAGCAAAACCGGCGCCCGCCGCCGAGAAAAATTCGGAGAAACCACCGACCAATGCGTTCGAGCAAGAACTAACTCCGCCGGGGAAGCAACCCGATCGCGCTTCGCTGGGCGATTTGCTCAAACAGCCGGCCGATTCGATGTCGCGGATGGTCCCCGATTATCCGCGGATCGTCGTCGATGACAAAAGGGTCGCGGCCGCCGGAATCCGCAAAATCCCCGGCAAACGGCTCACGCTCTACACCGACGTGCCCGGCGAGGAGATCGACCGGCTGCCGGAAGTCTTCGATCTGGCCTTTCCCCAATACTGCGAATACTTCGGCGTCGATCCGAAGACGCTTGACGATTGGCATGCGACCGGCTTTTTGATGAAGGACCGGAAACGGTTCGCCGAAGCCGGCCTGATTCCGGCGGCGCTGCCCAATTTTCGCAACGGCTTCTCCTGGAACTTCGATCTCTGGCTTTACGATCAGACGAGCGATTACTACCGGCGGCATCTGCTGCTGCACGAAGGGGTCCACAGTTTCATGAACACGGTGCTGGGCGGATGCGGCGCGCCCTGGTACATGGAAGGCATGGCCGAGATGCTTTCCACCCATGCCTGGCGCGACGGCCGGCTCGCGCTCAATTATTTCCCGCAAAACCGGGAGGAAGTGCCCGAACTGGGCCGCATCCGCATTATTCGCGACGAGGTTGCGGCGGGCCGCGCGTTGCCGCTTGCAAAGATCATCGAGTATCCGGCTTCGGCGCATCACGCGAACGACGGCTACGCCTGGTCTTGGGCGGCGGCGAAATTCCTGGACGCGCATCCGCGTTACCAAAAGCGCTTCCGCGAATTGTCCAAAAACGTGCCGCACGTCGATTTCAACGCGAATTTCCGCAAAAGCTTCGCCGCCGATCTGCCCGAGATGTGCGAAGAGTGGCAGGCGTTCGCCGCCGGCTTGGAGTACGGATACGATATTCCGCGAACGGCGATCGATTTCACGCCGGGCAAGCCGATCGGGGAAAAATCGGGATCGACAAATGGCGAATCGATCGCCGTAACGGTTTCCTCCGATCGCGGCTGGCAAAACAGCGGCATCCGGCTGGATGGCGGCAGGAAGTACGAGCTAACCGCGTCGGGCCGCTGGCGCAAAACATGCCGCCCGGCGTTCTGGAGCGGATTGAAAAATCCGCCCGATCAGATCGAGTTGGAGCCGAACGGCGTTTCGATTCGCTATTATCGCGGCCGGCCGCTCGGCATCCTGCTTGCCGCCGTGCGGCCCGACCGTCCAAATCCCGAAAAATCCTCGGTCTTTCTGAATCCCCTCCCCCTCGGTCCGAAAGCCTCCCTCGTCCCCGATGAATCCGGCACCCTCTTTTTCAAACTCAACGACTCGGGGGCCGACCTGGAGAGTAACGAAGGGGGGATCGCATGTAAAGTCGCCCGCCAAATTCCGTAGGCGGGGCTTCGCCCCCGACGTTTGGATCTCCGACGGCGGGCATCTGATCAACGTCACCCACCCCGACCAAGTGAATGAATTCATTCGCGCGGCGATGCAACGGGCAGCCGCCGATCGAACCTAAGTCTTGCCGACGATCTTTTCCACCAAACCTCGCGGCTGGCCGATATCGAGCACGTGCAGACGGCCGACATAAGGCGCGGCGGCGGGTGTTAAAAAGCCCGGTTTGGCCGCCACGAAGGTGCAGGTCTCGGCCGCGCGGATCGCGTGCCGCGCCGGCTCGCCCGTGTCGCAGTCCAATCCGCTCGGCAGATCGATCGCCAGCTTGGGCGCCGCGGCGGCGTTGAGTTGATCGATGACTTCATCGAAGGGAGAACGCGGGTCGCCGCGCGCGCCGGTGCCCAAGAGCCCATCGACGATCCACGCCGCGCCGCGAAGCAGTTTTTCCAGCCGCGGCGCATCGTGCCGGTTGCCGAAAACTTCAATCGGTACGTCGGTCTTTTCCAGAATGCGGAAATTGACGGCCGCGTCGCCCGTCAGTTCGGCCGGCTCGGCCCAGAGCAATATTTTGACCGCATGGCCGCGCAGGTCCAAGTGCCGCGCGATCACGAATCCGTCGCCGGCGTTGTTCCCTTTGCCGCAGCAAATCACGACCGGTCCGGTTAGCCCCAAGCGGCAGAGCACGTCGGCCGCGCCGCGCCCGGCGTTCTCCATGAGCACAAGACCGGTCATGCCGTACTCGTCGGTCGCCAGCCGATCGACCAGGCGCGATTGTTCGCGGGTAAGCGCGATCGATTGCATGATGTTGACTGCCGAAAAAAAGCCCTTTCCTCAAGCGTCTAAATAACCTAAAATAGATTGGTCATTGTATCATCGAAAAGGAAGGAAGGCCATCATGCCGCTTTACGAATACACCTGCAAAACGTGCGGAAACGACTTCGAAGAGTTGGTCCTCGGCGACGTCAAGCCGGAATGCCCCTCCTGCGGATCGGCCGCCCTGACGAAGAACATGAGCGCCCCGGCGGCGCACGCCAACTCCGGCGCGAAAGACCCCGCCTGCCCCGTCCAATCTACTTGCGGCGCAACGCACTGCTGCGGCCAGAATTGCGGCATGGGCGATTTTCTGTGAATAATCTCCCCCGAGCCAACGAGCCCGATCGTCCCCGGCTTCGCCGGCAATAGCGGGTGACGCTGCCGGCTTGCCCGGCAGTGTTGTGAAGAAATGACTGAACGATTCGATTTTCCGAACGGAAAACCTGGCCGGCCCAACACGTCCGATCTGCACTGCCGGACAAGCCGGCAGAGGCGCGCTTCCGTTACTCCTCATCCTCCGCGACATTTTCCGGCGGTTTCCCGCCGGTCGCCGTCCAATCGCGGCGTTGGCGGGAACTGGGGATGTTCATCGCCTTGCGGTATTTGGTGATCGTCCGCCGGGCGACGGTGATGCCCTGCGCGCCCATCGCGGCCACGAGTTGGTCGTCGGAAAGCGGATGCTGCTTGTCTTCCTTGTCGATGACTTCCTGCAGCTTCAGCCGCACGATGTCCCAGGCGACTTCCTCGCCGCCGGCGCTCGTCGTGCCGCCGCAGAAGAACCGTTTGAGCGGGAAGATGCCGCGCGGCGTTTGAATCCACTTGTCGTCCACCGCCCGGCTCACGGTCGTGACGTGTACGCCCACCTTGTCGGCGATCTGCTGCATCTTGAGCGGCTCGATGGCCTCCGGCCCTTTGTTCAGAAATTCGATCTGATGATCGACGATCGCCTGCGAGACTTTCGTCAGCGTGCCGCGGCGCTGCTCGATCGATTCGATGAGCCACTGCGCCGAATTGACCTTCCGCTTGATGTACTCCCGCGTCTCCTCGGTGGTGTCGGCGTCTTGCAGCAGCTTGCGATAGTACGGACTGATGTGCAGGCTGGGCATCTGGGTGTCCTCGAGCCGCACCGCGTATTTGCCGCCGTCGTCGAGTTCCACGAACACGTCCGGGGTAACCGACGGGGCCGTAACGTTGATGAAATCGGCGCCCGGCTTGGGATGCAGCTTGCGCAGCTCGACGAGCGCGTTCTGGATGCGCTCGATGGTGTAGTTCGTCTTCCGGCAGATGACCGGCAGCCGATTGTGTTCGAGGTCCTCGAGATGATGGGAGATGAGCGTCTCGAGTTCCTCGTGCATCGCCATGCCCGGCACGAGTTGCAGCAGCAGGCATTCGCGCAGGTCGCGGGCGGCGATGCCCGGCGGATCGAGCTTCTGCACGATGTCCAGCGCCCGTTGGGCCAATGCCAGTTCATCCTTGCCGCGGCCGCCGCCCAGCAGGTCTTCGAGCCGGCCTTGCAAGTAGCCGTTGCTATCGAGATTGGCGATGATCCGCTCGCAGAACAGGCGGATTTCCGGCTCCAGATCGAACCAGCCCAGTTGATCGGCGAGATAATCCTGCAGCGATTGCGGCCGGGCGACCATGTTCGCCATCGCGTCCAGCTTGCGGTCGCCCGCCTCTTCGACCTGCTCGCGCGACGGGCGGCTGCGCTCCTCGAAATGGTCGGGCCATTGCTCGTCCATCTTCAACAGCCGCTCGAAATCGTCCTCGTTGCTGTGCGCTTCGTCGATCACCAATTCGCGCTCGTCCTCGCTGGGGGCGTCGGGCACGTCGCGCTCGACCGGCTCTCCCGCCGCCTCGACGGCCATTTCCGGCTCTTCCTCGAGGACCTCCAGGACCGGATTCTCCTCCATCTCCTGCTCGATCCGCTCCTGCAATGCGAGGATCGGCAACTGCAGAATCTCCATCGACTGGATCATCCGCGGCGCCAGCACCTGCTTCTGCACCATCCGCAGTTCTTGGCCGAACGACAAACGCATATTCAGGGGCGAGGGGTTAGGGGCGTGGGGTGCGGGAATGATGAATGCTGAATGATGAATGATGAATTGAAAGCACCATCTCATTCGCCATTCGGATACACGTTAGTCCCGTTGTGGTATTCATCATTCATCATTCAGCATTCATCATTTCCTAAAACTTTTGTCTTCCGCTCATCGCGTCGGCGAGGATTTCCTTGTTGGCGAACTCGAGCACGCTGCCGGTGGTGATGCCGCGGGCGAGGCGGGTGATTTGCACGGGAAATTCGCCGAGCAGGTTCGAGATGTGCAGCGACGTGCCGTCGCCTTCGACCGTCGGGTTGGTCGCCATGATGACTTCCTTGAACCGGCCCGAGCGCACGCGCTCGACCAAGGCGTCGATGGTAAGCTGGTCGGGATTGATGCCCTCCAGGGGTGCAATCCGACCCAGCAAAACGTGATACAATCCGCGATACACGCCGGCCTGCTCCAGGGCGATCAAATCGCGCGGCTGCTCGACCACGCACAACACGTCCCGATCGCGGCGGGAGTCCTTGCAAATATCGCACAACTCTTCTTCCGCTAAATTATAACACGCGCTGCAATACCGCACGTTCTCTTTCACCGCCCGAATGGCCTCGGCCAACGCCAGCGCCTCGTTTTTATGCACGCGCAACACGTGGTAGGTCAACCGTTCGGCCGACTTCCGCCCGATGCCGGGCAGTTTGGCGAACTCGCCGATCAGCGTTACGACGGATTGCGTGAGTTCGGGCATTCTTAGGGGAGAGGGGAGAGAGGAGAGGGGAGAGAAAGAAGCAATGCTTTCACTCCCTTGTTGCCGCAAATACTAACAGCCGGGCCCGCGAGAATATATTTTGCGCGTGCATTCATTCTTCACTCTCCCCTCTCCCCTCTCCCCTCTCCCCTGCTCCCGTTCCCATGAGCTTCTCCATCGCCGCGTCCAAGCCGGGCACGGAGAGGCCGCCGGTGAGGTCGCGCATGGCGTCGGCGTGCATTTGTTTGCTTTTGGCGATGGCCTGATTGACGGCCGCGACGACGAGGTCTTCCAAAAACTCGGCATCGCCCTGGGTGATGAGCGCGGGATCGATCTTGCAGCGCAGCACTTCCATGAGGCCGTTGACTTCGATCTCGACCATGCCGCCGCCCGACGAGCCGACGACCCGCCGGCTCTTCATTTCTTCTTGCAGCTTGCCCATCTGCCCGCCGATTTGCTGGGCCTGCTTCAAGATCGCGCCGAGATTGGACAGTCCTTTGAACATGGTTGATTTATTCCCTATTCGGCGGATCGACCTTTACGGGAGTGGCGCCGAAAAGTTCCGCCGCCTGTTGCACCATCGGATGTTTGGCGATTTCCATGACCAGTTGATGTTGCGAGACGGCCCGAACCGGCGCCGGCGCTGCTCCCGACGGACCGCCGCTCTCTTCCACGATAAATTGCAGCCGAATCGGCTGGCCGGTTACTTCGGCCAGGGCCTGCTCGAAACGGACGACCTGCCGCTCGCACATCGACTTCGGCATAGCATACTCCGCTTTGAAGGAAATAGCCAGGGTATTTGGCGCGGAAATTGCTACGGCGTGAAACCGCCGAGCGTGGTCGGCCACCATGCCCGATACCCGGCCGATGGCCCGATTCCACAGTTCCATTGCATTTTCGGGCGTCAAAACGGTCGGAGATGCCACTTTTGGAGTGGCTTCGGGTGGCGATTGATAGGGTGTTACGATGGATTCATCGTTTTTTTTTCCACCCAAATCCCCTGCGGGCGATTCCAACGCCGGCGGAGATATGATGCCGGAAGAATATCCGGCGGAGGTTCCGGCGGAAGGTAGGTCGGAAGTCGGCAAAGGCGTTGCTCCCGAACCGACCACCGTAATCGGCATGCCGCTGCGCACCTGGGCGACGATTTGCGCAAGTTCCTCCAGATCTTCCAAGTGGCAAATGCGCACCAGCGCCAGTTCGGCCAGAATGCGACCCTGCGTGCTATACCGCATTCGGGAAAGCGTTTGGTCGAGTATCTGCATCATCGCCAGCACCGTTTGCAGGCCCAACCGCTGTCCGGCCGCCGCGATATCGGCCGCGCTCGAAGGCGAGGCGTAGAGAAACGCGTCGGCTTGGCAGCCGACCGACGCCGCCATGCAATCGCGGAAGTAGCCGAAAAGCTGCTCGACGAGTTGCGGGGCATCGACGCCGGCATGGAGGGCGGCGTCCAAATCGTTGAGAGCCGCCGCCGCATCCCGGCCCACGATATGCCCGACGAGGCCCATCAAGAGCGAATCGCCCGCCGTGCCGAGCATGTTGTGAACGTCTTCGACGGTAATCTTGCCGGACGAGAAGGCCAAAAGCTGCTCCAAGAGCGATTGGCTGTCGCGCATCGAACCTGCCGCGCGGCGGGCGAGCACCTCGAGCGCCTGCGGATCGGCCTCGACCCCCTCCGCATCGACAATCTGCCGTAATCTTTGCGCAATGGATTGAGTCAGAATGCCCGCAAAGTCGAACCGCTGACAGCGCGAAAGAATCGTAATCGGGATTTTCGTCGCTTCGGTCGTGCAGAAGATGAATTTGACGTGCTCCGGCGGCTCCTCCAGCGTTTTCAAGAGGGCGTTGAACGCCTCGCGGGTGAGCATGTGGACTTCGTCGATAATATAGATTTTGTGCCGCGAACGGCTGGGTCGCACGTTCACGTTCTGCCGCAACTGGCGGATTTCATCGATGCCGCGATTGCTCGCGCCGTCGATCTCGAGCACATCCACGTCGTCACCGGCGGCAATCGCCCGGCAGGTGTCGCATTCGTTGCAAGGATGGGCGCTGGTTCCCTTTTCACAATTCAGCGCCTTGGCCAAAATCCGCGCCGCGGAAGTTTTTCCCACTCCCCGCGCGCCGGTGAAAAGATAGGCGTGCCCCACGCGGCCGGCGGCAATCGCATTGGTAAGCGCCTGCGACACGTGCTCCTGACCGACCAACTCCGCGAACGCCTGCGGCCGATAGCGCCGCGCCACCACGACGTATTGCTTGGCGGGAAGGGCTTCGGCGGCGAGGGGAGTATCGGACATGATTTAAGGATTGCAAATTGCAAATTGAGCGAAGGCTTTTATTGACGATTGCATAAATGGTATCAACACGGAGGCACGGAGGACACGGAGGTGTCAACTATGCATATTAGATTTCACACATTATGGTTCGAGTTCTCTCCTTAAGATTTTCGCACCCTCATACCCTTTGTGCTTTTCGGCTTCCGTTTTCTTCATCCAAAAATTTACCGTATTTGCTAGAACGGACTCGACATATTTTGATGGTACGAAGAATACTTCGGGTGGCTTGTTTTCATCTTTGGGCCATTCGGCAGGCAAATAAACGAAAGCGTACCAAAGCGATGAATTCTTCGGAAAGATTGGTTTCTTTATTCTCCAGATATACTTATCTTTCACTTTATTCAAAGTGGTTGTTCCCGTTTTCACCTGAATCGCGATGGTTTCTCCACCTTTCGGCATTGCGACGAACAGATCGATACCGGGAACACCCGCTCTCGGCAATCCGACCACCATACCCAGAGCGGAGAGATACGCAGCCACGTAAAATTCACCAGTTGCTCCCGTAAGAATCGAATTATTTGCCATTTCTTCAATCTCGATGTCCGTTTAAAACTCCGTGTCCTCCGTGTCTCCGTGGTTAATTCCTTGTTTTCCCGTTGTTCAATTTGCAATTTGCAATTTGCAATTACCAATTTGCAATAAAGCACTCGCCGGCGGCCGATGAGAGACCCGCCGCACCTGGAGATGACTGCTTATGGCTGCTGACTTTCGTCCCTGACCAGGTTCGCAGGTCCCCATCGCGGGGGCCTCTCATCGGACGCCGGCGATAAAAGGCTAATCCTTTATTTGTATGCTCTGTCCCCGAAATCGTCAAAGGGGGGCAGGCGGTAAAGTTCGAAGGTCCAACTCCGAAGGCCGAAAGAAATCCAAAGCCCAAAAATACCGCTCTAACACTGCCTACTGCCTACTGCATACCGCCTACTACTAAATGCGACAGCAGAATCTTTACCCCGATCAAAATCAGCACCACTCCACCGCCCACTTCGGCCCAGTGGCTCCAGCGGTTGCCGATCCGAGCGCCGAACAGAATGCCGACGGTCGATAAAACCGCGGCAACCACTCCGATCACGATACTCGGCATCCACACCGACACCCCCAAAAATGCCATCGTCAGTCCGACGGCCAGGGCGTCGATGCTGGTGGCGAGGGAGAGCGTAACGAGCATCACCCCCCGCGTGGGGTCAGAAGAAGCGCGTTCTGCTTCGACTTGCCGCGACTCCCAGAGCATCTTCCCCCCCACGAAGGCTAGCAGTCCGAAGGCGATCCAATGGTCGTAGCGTTCGATATGGCCCGCCAGTTGAGATCCGGCCAGCCATCCGAGGACCGGCATGAGAAACTGGAACAATCCGAAATGAAAGGCGATCCGAAAGGTATGCCGCGGCGTAACCTTCTCCAAATTCAAGCCCGTGGCGATCGACACCGCGAAGGCGTCCATCGACAAGCCGACGGCGATGACGAGGATGTTGAAAAGGTCCAAGGGAACTCCAAAAAATATGATTATAGTTCAATGCCGACGACCATCAAATATGGGGTCAACCAATGAAGGAATGATTCTTGCCGGCACCTAGTGTAAAATGAGGAGGACTTGGGGTATAACCATTGAAATCCGCCCCCCTCGGCTCACTTTGGGAAGGAACGAATCCATGAACGACGTTCGAATAAATCGCCGTCAGCTTTTGCAAGGCGCGGCTACCGCCATCGCCGCCCCTTATGTCATCACCTCGACCGCACTGGGCAATGCCGATACGCCTCCGGCCAGCGAGCGGATCACGCTCGGGCACATCGGCGTCGGCGTCCGAGGGGGAGGGTGCCTGGGTGAATTTCAACGCTGCAAAGGAATGCAGAGCGTTGCCGTTTCGGACACCTACAAGGACCGTTGCGACGCCTACACCCGCATGATCAAAGGCAAGGCCTATGCGGATTTCCGCGAACTCCTGGCCCGCAACGATATCGACGCAGTCGTTGTCGCCACGCCCGACCACTGGCACGCACCCATCGCCATCGCGGCCGCCCGGGGGAAGAAAGACGCCTACGTGGAAAAACCGCTGGGTTTGACCATCGAACAAGACCTCGCGTGCCTAAAGGTATTTGCGGAAAACGGCCGCATTTTTCAATATGGCACGCAACAGCGCAGCATTCCACACTGTCGCTTCGGATGCGAACTGGTTCGCAGCGGATACATCGGCAAAGTGCACGCCATTGAAGTTGTTGCGCCCAACGGATCCGCCGGCGGCTCGACCCAGGAAATTCCCGTGCCTCCCACTCTCGATTACGAGATGTGGTTGGGACCGGCTCTCCGAAAACCCTATACTGCCGATCGCTGCAAGAATCCCGGCCATTTCTTCATTCACGACTACTCGATCGGTTATCTGGCCGGTTGGGGAGCGCATCCCTTGGACATCATGATTTGGGGAAGTGATGCCGATCAGGCGGGACCGATCACGGTCGAGGGGACGGGCGTTGTTCCCACCGAAGGACTTTTCGACAACGTTTACAATTGGGACATGCGGATCCAACTCGGCAACGTGCGGATGACGTTCAAACCCGGCGGCGATTCGACCAAATTCATCGGCGACGACGGCTGGGTGCGCATCTCGCGCGGCGGCATCGATGCCAATCCGAAGTCCCTGTTGACCTCGAAGATTGGCCCCAACGACGTGCATTTGCTAGAAAGTACGAGCCATCAACAGAACTTTATCGATGCCGTGAAGTCGCGCAAGCCGGCGATCGCGCCCCTGGATCAAGCCGTGCGGAGCGATATCCTCAGCCATCTATGCGACATCGCCGTCCGTACCCAGCGGAAGATCACCTGGGATCCTAAGGCCGTCGCAATCGTCGGCGACGAAGAAGCGGTCAAAATGACGCACCGCGAGCTGCGGGCGCCATGGACCCTATAAGCAATACGAAAATCAGGAGACAAGCCATGCGTCAGTCGATTCGCCATTGCACGTTCCTTGCCTTATGGTGGGTCTTATTTGCCGCCGTCGTTCCCTTGCGGACTGCGGCCCAAGAGTCGGCCGGGCGCCCGATTCGCGTTTTGCTCACCTACGGCGGACATGGCTTCGAGGAAAAGGCTTTCTTCGCCATGTTCGATTCGTTGCCCGGAGTTGTTTACACGAAAGCCGAGATGCCTCAGGCGGCCAAGTCGCTTCGATCCGGCCTGAAAAAGGATTACGATGTTATCGTCATGTATGACATGACGCCGAGCTTTACGTCCGAGCAGCAGAAGGAGTTCGTTGCACTTCTCAACGCCGGAATCGGATTGGTGTCTCTGCATCACAACATCGGCGCTCATCAGAAATGGGAGGAATTTCGCAAGATCATCGGCGGCATCCATATTCCGCGAGAGTTTACCGTTGACGGGAGGAAGTTTGGGCCGTCCGGTTCAACCGACGATCAGGATCTTTCCGTGACGGTGGCTGACAAGAACCATCCGATCACCAAAGGCATCCGCGACTTTTCGATTCACGACGAAACCTACCACAAATACTACACCGCTCCCGAGGTGAAGATTCTGCTGTCCACCAATCATCCGAAGAATGAACCGCCGCTCGCTTGGGTAAAGCAGTATGGCAAAAGCCGCGTGTTTTACCTAATGCTCGGTCATGGACCTTCCGCTTGGCGAAATCCCCATTACCCCGTAATCCTGGTCAACGGCATCCGGTGGGCCGCGAATAGATAGTTTTCTTTTCGACCGTCCGGCTCCATGCCCGCGCACGTCGTGGACAACGCACCGTAGTTTTTGAATTTTCACAATAGACACGAGGTAGAAAATACTCGCGGCTGGAAAAATCGATGATGCCCGGCTACGAGCTCCATGCTCTAATAAACAAGTGAAGTCCCGGTCATGAACTATTTTCCGATTTTGACCGTTCCGTTCTGCTTGATCGGCATGATTGCCCACGCCGACGCAACAACCGATCTGAGTGAAAAGACTCAGGTTGCCACGATTCTCGGCGCAAAAGAGCTACGCGGCGTAAGCCGGGAATTCGCGGCTGCCGTCCGCCGCATCGGCGAACTTGGCGGACAGTTCGAGTTCGACGATGCCGGCAATCTCACCGGTGTTGACTTAGCCGGCGACCGAGTTTCGCTCGGCGAAAGCGATATCCCCTTCTTGCTGGCATTGCCGCACCTCAGACGGCTCAAGTTATCCGGCGGCGGCATCGCCAACACCGGCATTCAACAGGTAAGCTCCCTTACCCGACTTTCGGAGCTCTCGCTCTTAGATGTCCAAATGGACGACGTCGGCCTGAAACTACTCATCCCGCTGAAAGACCTCACCGCGCTTAGCATTCGGCGCAGTCCCCGCCTGACGGACAAAGGGCTGGAGCACCTGCGTCAATTGCCCAAGTTGGTGAAACTGGGACTATTGGAGATCGGGATTACGGATCGCGGATTGAAACAACTCTCTACGATGACGCATCTTCAGTTACTCGATATCCGAGGTTGCGCCCAGATCGACAACGCAGGATTGCAGCAGCTCCGCACCCTGAAAAACCTCAAAACCCTCCGGCTGGGCGGATATCGGATCGACGACGAAAGCCTGGGAATCATTCGGATGCTCTCGACCTTGACCAGCCTGACAATCGATGAGGCCGCGGTCACTGATGGGGGGCTAACACGACTTGCCGGATTACCTTTGGAGGAACTCCACTTCTCTCGCTGTTACGGCATCACCGACGACGGCTTCCGACAATTCGCCAACTTCACATCACTACGCCGGCTTTCTCTGCGTGCCATCCCCCTGACGGGCAGCGGTTTGACTTACTGGTCCCGTGGGAACAAACTTGCCGTCCTGCATTTGAACGAGACGGGAGTCAACGATTCCGCCCTAGAGCATATCGACGGATTGAAGAATCTGACCCGGTTGGAGCTTCGTCAGACGCAGATCACCGATGCCGCGGTCGATCTGTTGAGCACCTTCGGTAGCTTGAAGATTCTGGACATTGGTCAAACTGGGATCACCGATGCCGGCGCAAAACGGCTCGCCAACGCTTTACCACGGTGCAAGATCATACGCTAACACCTTGCGATCCAATCCCCAAACAACCCTCGTCGGGCTGTGCTGGTCCCTTTTTTCGACAGAAAAGTTCCTTGGAATAAGGTGATTTATGTTTTTTCCGCGTGCCCTATCGCTCGTTTTCTCTTTGCTGATCGTCGCGTCTTCTCCGATTTCCCATGCCGACGATGCGGTGCCGGAATCGAAAAGCCTTGCGCCGGCGAGGGCCGCGGCGGTGGACGCGGCCGTGAGAGCGGAGATGGAGCGGCAGCAGTTGGTCGGAGTGGCGGTGGGCGTCATCGAGGACGGGCAAATCGTTTATCTCCAGGGATACGGACTGGCCGACGCCGAAAATCGAACGCCCGCCACGGCCGAAACGGTGTTCAACTGGGCATCGAACTCGAAACCGCTGGCCGCCGTGCTGGCGATGCAGTTGGTCGAGCAGGGCCGGCTCGATCTCGACGCCGACGTGCGAAAATACGTGCCCGAGTTTCCCGACAAGAGCGTCAAAATCACCTGCCGACATCTGTTGACGCATCAGAGCGGGATTTTGCACTATGCCAACGGCACACTCATCCCCACGAAGCGGAAATACGGCAATAGCAAACCCTGGGCAGATCCGGTGCTCGCGCTCGACCGGTTCAACCAATCGCCGCTCTTGTTCGCACCGGGCGAGCGGAACTCGTATTCCTCGTATGCCTACATTTTGCTGAGCGCAGTGATTCAACGAGCGGCCAAGACGCCCTTCACTGAGTTGGTCGAGGCGAAAGTGGCCAAGCCCCTGGGGCTGCGGTCGTTCCAACGCGACACGAAGGACATCAAGCCGGAATGGACGACGGGTTACGAGAGAAAGGGCGGGAAGGTCGCGCCTTCCCCGGACGAGGCCAACGATTGGAAGCATGGCGCGGGCGCGTACAAGTCGAACGTCCGCGACTTCGCCCGCTGGGCACAAGCATTGATGAACCGCGAATTGGTTTCCGAGGCGACGGAAAAGATTATCTGGGAGCCGCAAAAGCTCAGCGACGGCTCGCCGAGCAAATACGGACTGGGTTTCGTCGTCGAGGCGGGAAAACGGCTCAAGGTCTCGCACAACGGGCAACAGTCGGAGACCACGACCCGAATGGTGATCTTCCCCCGCGAAAAGCACGGCGTGGTGGTGATGTGCAACTGCGATTTCGCGAAGATCGGCAAGCTCAGTGCCGCCGTGTACGCCGCGCTGGGAAAAACGGAGGAGTGAGCGATTTTTCGGGAGATTAGTCGGTCGAAAGTTTGGGATTTTGCGGGGGTGGGGCGGCGGGAGGAGCCTGCGGTTTGGGAGCGGCGGCAGGCGCGCTTTTGGCCGGTTTTGCCGCGATCGGCTCGCCGTAGGAAGGTTCCTGCACGGTTTGCAGGATTTTCTCAATGATCTGATCGACGTCGATTCCTTCGGCGTCGGCGTTGAAGTTGGTGAACAGGCGGTGCCGCAGCACGGGATAGGCCAACGTGCGGATGTCGTCGGCCGAAACGGTGAAGCGGCCGTGGAGGATCGCCCGGGCTTTCGCGCCGAGAATGATGTTCTGCGCCGCGCGGGGACCCGCGCCCCAGGCGAGCCAATTCTTCACGAAGTCGGGGCTGGGGGCTTCTTTCGGCCGCGTCGCGCGGACCAAATCGACCGCGTAATCGACGACGTGCCGGCTGGTGGGCACCTGCCGCACGAGATGCTGCACCCAGAGAATATCCTGCCCGTGCAGGACCGGGCGGATTTCCGGCTTCGCGGTTTGCGTCGTGGCCATCACGATCTCGCGCTCCTCGGCCCGCGTGGGATAACCGATGTTGATCGAGAGCATGAAGCGGTCCAACTGGGCTTCGGGCAACGGATAGGTGCCTTCCTGCTCGATGGGATTTTGCGTGGCCATCACGAAGAACGGCGGTTCGAGCTTGTAGGTTTTACCGGCCACGGTTACTTCGTGCTCCTGCATGGCCTGGAGCAGGGCGGCCTGCGTTTTCGGCGGCGTGCGGTTGATTTCGTCGGCCAGCACGACATTGGCGAAAATCGGCCCGTGGACGAAGCGGAACGAGCGCTGCCCGGAAGCCTGGTCCATGTCGATGATTTCGGTGCCGGTGATGTCGCTGGGCATCAAGTCGGGCGTGAACTGGATGCGGTGGAACTTCAAGTGTAACGCCTGCGCAAGGGTCGAAATGGTGAGCGTCTTGGCCAGGCCGGGCACGCCGATGGTGAGGCAATTGCCCCGGGCGAAGATGCAGATCAGCATCTGCTCGATCATCTCGTCCTGGCCGATGATGACTTTATGCACCTCGCCGATGAGCGCCTCGCGGGCCTGAGCTACCCGGCGGACGGCTTCTTCGGGGCTGATTTGGGGGGCGGCGGGCATGGATCGACTTTCTCCTCGGCGGGTGCCCCTCGCGTACCATCTATCTTACTCTGCCCGAACGCAAAATGAAATATCGCAATACGGCGAAGAATTGGGGGGAAATCTTCTACGATCGAGGCCGGTAGCGGCATGGACGGCTAGTAGATATAATGTTTACGGAATTCGATCAAGTCATTTAGCCCCCGGTGATTATTTAGCCCCCGGTGATTACACCGGGGGCGACTCGGGAAAACACACCACGCATGGGAAGTTTTCGGAAAAAAATCAATATCTCGTTTTCATCGGTACGCCACCGTGTGTTCACATCGAGCAAAATGCCCCCCGTGTGTTCACGGGGGGCTAAATTGCGTGGTTTATTCAACGTAATTGGGGTATAACGCCTTTCCTCCAATACACCATGAAGAATTTACACCGGTTCGCCATCATTTCATTGTTTGCAATTGCTTGTTTCCCGACCGCGAAAGGTCTGCGTGCCGAAACGGCCGATCCGCCGCGGGGCGAAAATGAGCAGAAAAAAACCATCGAGCCGGGCAATTACGACAAGCTGCGAGTCGGCGAGCAGGACGGCGGCCGGACGGTCGTAGCCACCAATCAAATCCTCTCGCCCCTGGGCGATCAAATTACCTTCACCAGCCGGCCCGCGGCCGTGGCGCTTAGCCCCGACCGGCGCTGGCTGGGCGTGCTCTGCCACAACAAGTTGCTCTCGATCGACCTGCAGACGAAGGAGGTCAAAAGCGGCGTTTCGATTACCGGCAGCTTCAACGGGATTGTTTTCAGCCGCGACGGCAAGAAACTTTTCGCCTCGAACCTCAAGGGAACGATCGACGTGCATGCGGTCGGCGAGGATGGAAAACTGGAAACTCTGCCGCCGATCAAGCTTCCCAAAACGGCCGACGGCAAAGGGGGAAGCCCCGTTCCCGCCGGCTTGACGCTCGATCCGGCGCAAGATCGTCTCTGGGCGGTCCTCAATATGCGAAATAGCGTGGCCGAAATCGATCTGGCCGACGGCCGCGTGCTGCGCGAGATTCAGGTCGGCAACGCCCCCTACGGCGCGGTCTTCGCCGGCGGTAAGCTCTATGTGAGCAATTGGGCCGGGCGGCGGCCCAAGAAGGGCGAGATCACCGAGCCGTCGGGCTCTTCCGCCCCGCCCGTGAAAGTCGATCCCCGCACGCACGTTGCCGCCGAAGGTTCGCTTACGGTGGTCGATTTGGCGCAAGGGAAAGCGGTCAAGGAGATCGTCCTCGGCCCGCACACTTCGGGCCTGGCGGTCTCGCCCGACGGGCGATACGTTTGCGCGGCCAACGCAAATGCCGATACGGTGTCGGTCATCGACGCCCGGCGCGGCGCCGTGGCGGAGACGATCTCCACGCGGCCCGCGCCCGACTTGCTTTTCGGCAGCGCCCCGAACGCCTTGGCGTTCAGCGACGACGGGAAGACGCTTTACGTCTCGAACGGCACGAACAACGCCGTGGCCGCGGTGGCGTTCGATCCGCCCCGCAGTCGGATGCTCGGCTGCTTGCCGACGGGTTGGTATCCGGCGGGATTGGCGGTCGATGCGAAACGGGGAATGCTCGCGGTGGCCAACGTCAAGGGAACCGGCAAGCAATCGAGCGAATCGACCCGCCAACACAAAATCAAGGGAAAGACCGTGTTTGGATACAACTCGCGGGACCATATCGGCTCGGTGTCGCTCATTCCGCTTCCCACGGCCGAAGACCTGCCGCAACACACCGCGACGGTGCTGGCGAACAACCGGCTTTCCGTGGCGCGGCTGGCCGATTTGAAGCCCCGCAAAGACGCCCGCCCGCTGCCGGCGCCGGAGCGCATCGGCGAGCCTTCGCCCATCAAGCACGTGCTGTACATCATCAAGGAGAATCGGACGTACGATCAGGTGTTTGGCGACATGCCGCAGGGCGAGGGCGACCCGGAGTTGTGCATCTTCGGCCGGGAAATCACCCCCAACCACCACAAATTGGCCGAGGAGTTCGTGCTTCTGGACAACTTCTACTGCTCCGGCGTTTGCAGCGCGGACGGGCATCAATGGACCGACGAGGCCTACGTAACCGACTATCTCGAAAAATCGTTCGGCGGCTGGCCGCGGAGTTATCCGTATTGGGGCGGCGATGCAATGGCCTATTCCGGCGGCGGATTCATCTGGGACAATGCCTTGGCGCGGCGCAAAACGCTGCGGATTTACGGCGAGTTCGTCACGGCGTCGATCCGCTGGAAAGATTCCACCCGCAAGGGGCGGCCGTCGTTCCTCGATTGCTACCGGGATTATGTGGACGGGACCGAGAAAATCGAAATCCGCGCGACGGCGGCCATCAAAACCCTGCAGCCTTACCTTTGCCCGACGGCGATCGGATTTCCGGGCACCGTTTCCGACCAGCACCGCGCCGAACAGTTTTTGAAAGAGTTGAAGGAGTTCGAGCGGAAAGGCGCGATGCCGAACCTGATGATTATGCTGCTGCCCAACGATCACACGTCGGGAACCAATCCGGGAATGCCCACGCCCGAAGCGATGGTCGCCGATAACGACCTGGCGCTGGGGCGGATCGTCGAGGCTTTAAGCCGCAGCAAGTTCTGGCCGGAAACGTGCATCCTCGTCGTCGAGGACGATCCGCAGGCGGGATTCGACCACATCGACGGGCATCGGACGGTCGGGCAGGTCATCAGCCCGTACAGCCGCCGCCGCGGGGTGGATAGCACGAACTACAATCAGATCAGCATGGTGCGGACCATCGAGCAGATATTGGGCCTGCCGCCGATGAACCAGTTCGACGCCGCGGCCACGCCGATGGCGAGTTGCTTCACCGACAAACCCGACCTTGCGCCTTTTGAAGCATTGAAAAACAACATCCCGCTCGATCGGATGAATCCGCAAGTTTCCGACATCAAAGACCCGCGCCAGCGCCGCTGGGCCGAAGTCTCCTTGACCCTGCCGCTGGACGACATCGACCAGGCCGACGAGGACACGCTCAACCGCATCCTCTGGCACTCCCAGCGCGGACGCGACGACACCTATCCCGCCTGGGCGGTGAATGCGGAGGAGGAAGACGAAGAGTAATCTCCCCTTCCGCGAATAACAATAGTGAGCCGGGCCGTCCACGGCCCCGCGATCCCGCTTTCGCCCTTCCGAAAATGGGGACTGGCTTCGTCGTTTCATGCGGGGAATCGGGCGCAGGCGCCTAGCAGCCCGTTGAAAAAAGTCGTCTAACGGAGATTGTTGGGGTGGCGGTTGTTCTGCCACCCCAGGAATCGCGGCACAAATCGGGGGTGGCAGTACAACTGCCACCCCAACACGCGACATTTTCAACAGGCTGTTAGGTGGCGGCGTTCCCTTCTTCGGCGTTTCGGGGGCCGATGCAAAAACCATCGGGGCGGCAAAAAGCCTGCCGCCCCGAGTGGGGATACGCAGCGAATGCTTATGCGATCGATCAGTTTTGTCCGCCGGGCATGCCGCCCAGTCCGCCCAACATTTGGGAAGCGCTGCCCAGCAATTTCAAAAAGCCCTCTTCCAATTCGAGGTGCATCCGCACCCCGTTGGCGATGCTTTGGCCGACGATCACGACGTGATCCTTGCCGCCGGCCTGCTCGAGCATCGAGGCGAGCATTTGGGCCTGCATCTTGACCTCTTCGTCGGGCGCGACGGCGGCGACGAATTTCGCGACTTGCAGTGCGGAGAGCGACATTTGGAACGGCGGCACGTCCTTGCCCGCCTCGGCCCGCGCTTTGTCGATCACTTGCTTGAGGACTTTCGCGGCGTCGCGGCCGGCGGCCACGAACGCCTGCTTGTCGCTCACGCCCAGCACCACGTCGAGCGTGTCGCCCACGAAGGGCTTCAGCGCTTCGTCGGGCGTGGGCATCGAAAAATTGTGGAACCGCACGTCCTTGTAGGTTTCGGCGTTGAACTTCACCGCGTCGGCCAGGGCAGGCTCTTCCTCCTTGGCGGCGTCGAATAATTTCTTGACCAAATTCTCGATCGGCTTGCCGTCGGCCACCGCGGCGCCGGCGACCAGCGTTACGCCCGAAGGATCGAGGAGCAGCGCGAGGCCCGCGTCGGACTTTTTCGTTTCGAGATTCTTCCCGGCGATGGCCAGCGCGTCGGCCAGCAGTTCCTTGACGAGCTTCATCTGCGCTTCGGTGAGTTCCTGTTTGGCCACTTCCCGCGCCAGTGCGTCGTGCAGGGTTTTGAAGGTGTCCTTGGCGTCGGCGATGTCCTTATCGGTCATCGCGCCGACCGAATTGGCGACCAGCGCCGCGCCGGGCAGATCGAAACCGGCCAGATCGGTCTTGCCGGGCTGCGCCTTGGCCAACTCGCCGGCCAGCGGCGTGCCTTCCCGGGCGACGATCTCGAAATCGAGCGCGACCTTGTTGGTTTTGCGGTCGATATTCAAGCCGAGGAGGAGTTGCTCCGTCTCCTTGACGAACATCGTCATTTGCTCGATCGTGCGCTTGGACATTTTTTCGCGGAGCGCGAATTGCTCGTCGGTTTCCTCTTCCGTGCGCTGCAAGCTCATCTGCAATCCCATGGCGAGCAAGCCCAGGCCCTGCTCGCGGAGCGCTTCGGGGACGTTCTTCACGGTTACCTGCACCGCCACGAGGTATTTTTTCGGCAGATCGCCGAGCAGCTTTTCCGGTTCGGCGGGAACCAGTTCGAGGGCCGACTTGTCCTTCACGATGGCGGCGACTTTGCCGCGCTGGGCGATGTACATCGTTTCGCCGTTTGGCGCGGCGACCTCATACACTCCGTCGTTCTCGGTAATTTCGCCGCCGGCGGGCGAGTTCTTCAGCGTTTCCATGAACTGCTTGAGATCGGTTACGGGCACGAAGCCGAAACCCGAGGGCGTTCCTCCGTCGCCGAACTGCACGACCGCGCCCCAGGGCGCGCTTTTATCCAAACCGGCCAGACCTTTGCCTTGCGTCTGCATGGCGAGCAATCTTTCGAGGCCCTGCGCCAACTCCGGATTACCGCCCAACTTGCCGATCGCCTCGATGTTCGCCCGGACTTCTTCGTAGCCGGCGAACGAGACGGTTATGACGGGTTTGATGTCCTCCGCGGCGGCAAGACGGGGCAAAACCGCGGCGGATGCGACCAACAGCAACGCGGCCATCGGCAGAAAACGAGCGAACTTTTTCACGGTACATTCTCCTTGGGGAGGGTAATAGGAAATAGAACTCTTTCGAATTCAAACGATAGAATAGTTTAGGGGGAAATAAGTATTGCGACCAGTGGGGAAGGGACGGATTTTATTCGCTCTGAAAATTACTCGCGGTCCGGACCTTCCCCGATCCCGCCTAAGCCGCTCCCGCTCGGCAAGCCAATTCCAGGCTCTCGATTTTCAAATTCGATGGGAATGCCTTCTTCCTCGAGCCCGTTAACCGGGATTATTCAAAAACATCGTAGAAGCGGCATCCTGCCGCATTTTTAGGCAAAAGCGGCAAGATGCCGCTTCTACAAATCGCTTTTATGAATAATGCGGATTTAGGTTAATACGGTAGCCGAGAGGGGGAGTGCTATTTAATTCCGGGAATCGAGTGAAAACTTCATCGGAAGCGGCGATTACCCCCCCTTCGACGTGAAAAGTCAACGTGATTGATGCAATCGGCCGTTTTTCTCACGATCCACCCCTCTGTAATAGGGTATTTTTCCCTGCGCTGCGTTGCCAAGGGAACTTTTAGCCGTTTATAATAGCGGATTGTTAAAATTGCAGTTCAATCGGATCGATTCTCCACGGTCGGAGGCATTCCAAGTCGTTCCCTACCGGAGAATAATGCTTTGCGAATCGCGATTTCGTCCATCGGGTTGGCGGTTTGGGTAACGGCGCTCTTGTCGTATCCCGCCGCGGCCCAGCAAGTTTCCGCGTTGTCGGCCGAATTGCATCCCTGGGGGAAATTCGAGCCGGGCGCATGGAAACGGATTCTCGTAACCACCGAAACTTTCAACGAGCACGGGACGATCGCCTCGACCAACGCTACCCTCAGCACGACCGCGCTAACCGACATCGGGAACGATTCGCTGACGCTGGAAACGCAAGCCTGCGTCGAAATGGCCGGCAAACGCTTCGAATCGGAGCCGCAAACGGTCCAGCAGGGCTTCCACGGCGAGGTGCGCGCGCCGAATCTGAAAATCAAGGATTCGTCCGCCGGCGAGGTGGAGATCGACGGCCGAAAAATCCCCTGCCGCGCGCTCAAGCTCGAATCGGCCAATAGCGCGGGCAAGTCGTTCACGACGATCTACTACTCCGATTCCGTCGCCCCGCACATCCTCAAGCGCATCGGCAAAACCACCGACCTGGAAGGCAAAACCGTGCTCTCCGAGACTACGGCCGAACTGCTCACCCTGGAGATGCCGTACAAAATCGACGGCGAGACGCGGTCGGCCGCGCATCTGAAAACGGTGCAGAAAACGCCCAAGGGCACCGTCGTTACGCTGGCGGTGCTGTGCCCCGGCATCCCCGGCGGCATCGTCGCCCATAGCTCGAAGGAGCTTGACGCGAACGGACGCCTCGTGCGGCACGGCATTCTGGAACTCGTCGATTACGGCTTGACGCCGGAAAACGACCGCGCCGGCGTCTTCGGCCGAGATCGCGCCAAACGCCACCGAACGCGGTAACCAACCGGCTCGCATCGACCGTGAAACCGCACGGAAGGCGCGGGCTTTTCGTCGATCGCCACGCGGCGGCCGTTTTGGTCGATCGACGGTCGGGCGGCTTCGACGCCCCGTTCGTTGTTGGAACCGCGGCTTCTGCTACAGAAAACAGAGGAACGCGGCGTTTATCCGCCCGGCAAATCATACGCCGCGGAAATATCGCCTGCACGCGCATCATTGCGATTCTCGTCTTGCGTAAAGAATCGACCATTATTTTGCGGAAGTTGGACATGGTGCGCATGTTTCTCGCCGTTATTCCGATATAATAGGGCAGATCGTACATCCTTCGGTTTTCCGACAATATCCAACGTCCGCCCCGTTTGCCGCCGGTATGCTTCCCCGGAGGGCCAAAACATGTCTTGCTCCGCGACAACTCTTTCGAAATCCTCGTGGCCCTTTCGCTCCCTGAATCCGTCTTGGCAGTTGACGGTCCGCGCTTCCTGCTTTGCGATACTAGGGATCGCGGCAACTGCCGCGCCGGCCGGAGATAGGACGCCCACCAACCCCGCGGAGGTCCGCGAGCGAGTCGCGGAATTGCGACGCCGGTTCGCGCCGTTCCTGCAAAGTCTGCCGCCGAAAGCGGACCTTCGCAACCGGCGGATTCTCCGCGGCGACGATTGGCAGACGCGCTTCGAGATCGAGCGCACGTCGGACAAACCAGGCAAAACCATGGCCTCGCGGCCCGTCGCGCCGGACTGGGCAAAGGCGGATTTGGACCTTTCGGAATGGAAACCGACCACCGTCCCCGAATGGCGTTACGACGCGCTGGCGACCAAGCAACCCGCCTCCTGCATTCTCTGGTATCGAAAGACGTTCAAGGCCGCACGCGCGCCGGAGGGCAAGCGCGTGTTTCTCTGCTTCGACGGCGTGGACTGGGAGGCCGAAGTGTGGTTGAACGGCAAGAAACTCGGCGGTCACGCCGTTTATTTCGAACCGTTCCGCTTCGACGTAACGAACGTTATTGCCGAGAACAACACGCTGGCCGTGCGGGTGATCGACGGCCCGCAATTCGGCGAACCGGCCGCTTACTGGGCGCCCTTCCCGCTCCCCCCGGCAGACGATCGGCGTTACCTTTCCGACCGTGCCAAGTCCTTAACGGGTCTGAAAGGCAACGATGTGCTTTGCGGCAGCGGTTACGGCATCCATCGCGATGTTTACTTGGAGACGACTGCCCCCGCGATGATCGCGGAGCTTCAGGCACGCGGCTATCCCGCAAAAAAAGAGGCCGTGGTTCACGTCGAAACCGATGTTGTCGGCAACCGCCCCGCGTCGCTTAGAGTGGACCTGTTCCCGGAGAATTTCGAGGGCGCATTTTTTAGCCGGACCGAGTCGTTCGCCCCCCAAAAAAGCGGCCATCGGCAAACGGTGACGGTGCCGATGCCCGACGCGCGTTCCTGGTCGCCCGATACGCCCTACCTCTACCGTTGCCGAGTCAGCCTGTTGGACGGCGCGGGTGGGACTCTTGACGTGCGAGACGCCCTGTTCGGACATCGCGCCGTGGAACTGGTCAGCGAGCTTCATCCCCGCGAAGGACAACAAGCCGGCACACTGCTCTTAAACGGCCGGCCCCTGTTTATACGCGGCACGAACATCCAAGGATTTAACGCCCTCTGGTTTTGGGGCGAACGCGAGAAATTGCTCGACGTTCTGCTGATGCTCAAGGCCGCCCATTTCAATGCGGTTCGATCGTGCCAGCACGTGACTTTTCCCGAGGTGCGGGAAATGCAGGACCGGTTGGGCATCATGTCGGAGCAGGACGTCGGCGGTCGATATCCCCTCCGCGGCGAACAAGTTCGCAACGGGCTGTTGGCGGCTTCCGCGGCGATCGCGCGACACTGCTACAACAATCCCGGCGTGATTCTGCTTTCCTTCAGCAACGAGACGCACTTCGATCCGTCCGAGATGCTGCGCGCGGCGCGGGGCGTCGATCCGGAGCGGATCTTCAAACCCATCAGCGGCAACATGCCTAAAGTCGCCAGGTCTCAGGCTCGAAACGGACGAGAGGGTTATGAACTTTCCGACGAACTCTGGGCCGCCGCGATCGACGACTTCCACACCTATCGGGGCTGGTATTTCAAGGGCGACTGGTCCGCCGCGATCTGTCCGCTCCTGCCGCCCGACCGCCGGTCCACCATCGGCGAATACGGCGCGGAGGCCCTCGACGGCTACGAAACCATGAAACGATACCCGAAGGATTGGGGACCGTTGCCGGCCAAGGAAGCCGACGCGCTTTTCGGCCACGTTCAGCTCGAGAAGGCCGATGTCCGGCAACTCGTGGGATTTCGGGGCCGCAAACCGTCCAATCTGGGCGAATACATTGAAGCGAGCCAGAACTATCAGTACGACTTGCTCATCGAATTGACCAGGGCCTGGCGACTCTCGCCGCAACGCATTGCCGGCTATTTCCAGTTCCATTTCATCGACGTGCTGCCGGCCAACTGGCCCAAGTCGATCGTAAGCCACGATCTCGCGCCCAAGCGCGGTTACTTCGCCATGGCCCAGGTCAATCAACCGCTTGTGCCCCTGCCGCGACCGACCAAAGACGGACGCGCCATGGAGTTGTGGGTGGCCAACGACCTGCCGAAAACTCATCCGGGCTGTCGCATCTTCTGGAGAGTCGCCGAGAAGGGCAAGACGCTGGCGGAATCGACGCAGCGCGTGGACGTGCCTGCTTCCGGCGCGGTTCTCGCGGGAACCGTGGCGTTAAACGGCGTACCCGATGACGTCGAGGTCGTAGATATCCGCCTGAAGCTGGAAGACGCCCAGGGGGCATTGCTCGGCCACTACGCCCAAGAAATGTATATCGGGGCCTGGCGACATCCGAAGGCGTCGTTTGAGAAAAGCTCTTCGGTAAAAGCGGAAGTGAGAGGAAATTAGCGAGAAGGGACCGGGTGGATTGGGGCGGGCAGCCGCTCCAGGCCACCCGGTCCGGATTTGCAAAAAGCTTAACGGCGCAGGGCGCCACTTCCGGCTTGCTCCGCAATGCGAGAAACGCAGCGGGCGTTTCCGGCTTCGACGTGCTCCGCGGACACGCCGTCAAGAAATCGCCGTTCTCGCGCATCGTGGAACCGTCCGATCTCGGCAAAAACGCCCTTTACCTCTTAAGCGACCTCTCCTCCGGCGTCATCGGCGAAACCAGCCACGTCGATTGCGGGTACGGCATCATCGGGCTGTAGAATTTCCAGAGAGAGTTGTTCGTACCAAAGTCTATCCTCGATTCGATTGGAATTCCAGATGAGTATTACGAACAACAGCCGCGTCAGAACTAAAAGGCCGCCCAATATCCAGGTCCAACGACGCATAGAAAACCCCAAAATAATTAAGATCGAACCCAAAAAGGCATAAAATTCCGGGATACGTGAAACGGGTTCTCGACCCCAAGTCCAGAGCGAACAACCGAGGCTTGCGACGACGGTTAGTTCCAACAGCGTCCGCAGGGAATATTGGAATGGCGTTCGCCCAGTCGGGACGGGCGGCGTAGAATCAAAGTTGGTTGGCGAAGAATCCATGATCCATTATGGCGACCAAAATCTCCCTCGGGCGACGAGCGCTTGACGTTCGATTATCCGTTCGGAAGTATTAAATCCGAAAATGCGAGCGGTAACTTCGCCGATTTCGGTTAATGCCCGAATGAATGAACCATCCAAGTGAAAATGATCCCCCCACGCATCGATTCGTGGATTGAAAAAGCGAACGAGAGGACCGCCCGGTGTTAAAATGGACCCTAAATCGCTTCCTTTATGGCGGTTGCAAATAAGACAAGCATAAGCCAAGTTCTCGAACTCCGTCGGTCCGTTGTGTTTAAGGCTGATGATGTGATCGACTTCGCAGCCGAAATAGGTATCGTCTTCATGGATGAGGCAATATTCGCAACGATGCGTTGCCCTCCAAGCAACTCGCGAGCGGAGTTCTTCGCCGGTTGGACTACCCATGAATCACATGCTCACGGGCTTTGGCTTTAGCGAGCCGCATGAAGTGTTCCAATTGGAGAAAGTTGTCCAATTCGGATCGTTCTTCAACGGATAGCCCGGTCGTTTTTTCGCGCGCGATAAGATCGGTTATTTTGGCCTTGGCGGTCGGGGAGGGGTGAAAGTCGATGATCCCTTGGGGATTGGTGCCTGCCGCCACGAAGTCGATGATCTCTTCATAGGCTGGATTGGTAATCATAGAGTATCCTCCGCCAATAAGATAGCTTACCCAAGAATAATTATACCTCAAGACCGCCCCCCACGCAAGGACCGTCCCTAGCATCAACTCGACTTCCCACCGCCAATCGCTTCGACCACGGCTCGTTCGATTTCGGCGGGGCGGTTGCCGGTGATGGTGCGGAGAAGGCTGCCCGCGCGGTCGTAGATGCGAAGATGAGGGAGGCCATCCCCAAGGGCGAAAGCCTCGAAGGCTTCGGAATCGCTTTCGAGCGAGCTTTGGTAGTTTTCGGTGTCTGCCCGCTTTTGGCGGAGGAAATCGAGGACCGATTCGCGCCGATCCGGCTGATCGAGGCTCACGGTGATGACCGCCAGATCGGACGCGGGGAAACGCTGGTGCAGTGCGACGGTATGAGGCAGCAGATCCTTGCAGGGACCGCACCAGGTGGCCCAAAAATCGACCAGCACCACCCGACCGCGATGCCGCGCGACGGCCTGCGTCAAGCCGTCGGGATCGATCTCGGCGAGCGATATCGAATCGGGCGATCCGGGATCGGTTAAACACGATTCCCCGCTCGGCGAGGAGCACTCCATGCAGCCGGAGCACAATAGCCCGGCAAGGGTGAGTAAAATTGCCATTGAGAATGGACGGATTACTTTCATGGCAATTGCGAATTTAAGGCTTGAGAAAAACATAAACGTCGAATAGCGATCCTCCGACGCGGAGCGTCGGAAAATGGCGTTCCCACGCGGAGCGTGGGAACGAGTTCAACCTCTATCCCCTATCCCCTATCCCCTATCCCCTATCCTCTATCCCCTAATCCCTCTACTCGTACTTGATCGTGCAGCCGAACTGCTTGGTGACTTTTTCGGGCGGTTCCTTGCCGGCCAAGAGGGCGTCAAGGGCATCGCGAAGGTGGTGTTTTTTCACTTTTTTCGCGTCCATGCTGTCGTCGATTGCGCCTACGTAGGCGAGTTTGCGGTCTCTATCGAGCACGAAAACGTGCGGCGTAACCTTCGCGCCGTACTCTTTTCCGATCTTTTGGCTGGCATCATAAATATAGGCGAAGTCGAATTTTTTCGCTTTCGCCCGTTCTTTCATTTTGTCGAGCTTGTCGGCGTCGAGGTTGTTCACGTTGACGGCCACGATCCGCACGCCTTTTTCTTTGTAGTCTTTTTGCAATTTCACCAGCCGCTCTTCGTAGGCCTGGGCGACGGGGCAATGGTTGCAGGTGAACACGAGCACCAGCAGTTTGGCCGATTTGTAGTCCTTCAGCGCGTGTTCCTTGTCGTCGGTGCCGACGATGCCCGAAAAATTCGGCGCGGCGTCGCCGATCTTCAGTTCGCCCGCCCGGACGAAATGTGCGGTAAGAAGAAGGAGAGCGGTCACTGGGGCGATGCAAAGCAAAATGCGTTTCATGGTTAAGAACCTCCGAAAGGGGATGTCGTGGAGAGGACGGCAATTGCATAATCATTCGCACTTGCGGCAAAAAAGGCAAGAGGGTCGGCATCCCCCCGTTATTACCGTGCGAGATGATGCAAAAAAACAACATCCGCGCCAGCCCACGCCCCCTGCCCCCGTGACGAAAGGTAACGGGGAGCCGGCAAGCGGCCGCGAGGCGAAAGTATATTTGCGTGCCGTCGTTTTATGACCTAGATTATCATTGGCGATTGAATTCTCGGATCGCCGCCGGGCCGATCGGCCCTCAAACCTATCTCCTCAATCAAATTTATCGCAAAACCGTGTCCATGGACTCGATTCAAACGGTAGCCGGCTGGGAGGGCGTTTCCAGCGCGCTGCGGGAAATCCGCGATTGCCACGCGGAGACCTGGGCGTTCTTTCACGGGATTTTCGAGGAATTGAATTTGTTCAGCATCGGCCTGGATGCCCGGAAAAGACACCTCGTGCAAACCGTCCAAGCGGGAGAGGAGCATCGGCAGACCGAGTCGGCCGAATTCGGCGAAAGGCTGAGCCAACTGATCTCCCAAAGGGAAGCGGAACGCGAGGAAATTCGGGAAACGCGGGAATCGGTGCGGGAACAAGTCGCGCAATTGGCCGCGGTGGCCTCCGAGTTGGCCTCCGCGCAGGCCGAATTCCAGGCGAACTTCCAACTCATTCGCGAGGAAATCGCCAAGAACCGCGAAGCCTTGGCGCGCGAGGCAACCGAATTTCCCGCGCCCAAAAACGGCGCGAACGGCGAATTGGAGCAAAAACTCACCGATCTCGAACGGCAGCACGCCGCGCTCGAGCAGGACCGGGCGGTGTTGGAAAAGGAATTGGAAGGCGTGCGAAACCGCGCGGCCGATTTGGCGGAGTCGCTGGCCGAACAAAAACGGCTGGCCGTGCAACAACAGACGCAAGGCGCCGCGGAATTGCAGCGGATGCGCCAATTGCTGGAAAACATCGCCCGACAGGATGCCTTCGCCCGGCCGCACCGCGAAATCGAGCCTTTGCCGCGAGCGGCCGATCCGGTAACGCCGCCGGCATCCAAGCCGGAGCCTGCCGCGGCGGCATCCGACCCGGTGTTGGGATCGGTTTTGGCCCAATTCGAGATGTTGCAGCAAGACCGCGCCAGGCGCAGAGCGTGAGGAGAGAGTAAAGAGTGGAGAGTGGAGAGTGGAGAGTACTTTGTACGCGAACAAAAGGCTTTTCCACAAACTGCATAACTCCCGACCACTGACCACTGAGCACTACCCACTGAACACTGAACACTACCCACCGACTACTAGCCACCGACCACCGACGAAAAACATCATTGAAGTTTCGGTTATGAGAAACACCACAAAAAAAATAAACGGCATCATACTGCAGGGCGTCGTCTTGTTGGGCGGGGTATTCCTGTTAAACGCGGGAGTCATGCTGAACGAGCCGGGACTGGCGGGCGTCGGCGGGGTGGTCGTGGTCTTCGCCTTGGCGCGCGCGTTCGTGCTGCGACGAAAACACGATCGGGAACATGCCCTGTTGCTGCGCGCTTCGCAAGAGACGGCGCGGCGGAAGGAGCACGCGGTCAAACCGCGGGCGGCCGCGGCCGCGGCGATCGATCCCACCGACAGCGACGCGCTCGTGGCCCAGATGCTCGCTCAAGACCGCTATGCGTTGCTGCTTCGCGCGCAGCTTGCCGACAACTTGTGCGAAGCGCATTTCGGGAAGGCGTTAGCGGCGCTGGGAGAGCAAATGGCCCTCGTGCCCGACGGCGAAGTCGCGCTCGAGGAAACCGACAGCCCGCGCGTCGTCGCCGTGCAGCGGTTGTTCCTGGACCGCTATCCGGTGACGAATCGGGAGTATTACGAGTTCGTGGCGGCGGGCGGATATCGACAGATGGCCCTTTGGGACGAGTCGGTATTGCCGGCAGTGCTCGATTTCGTCGATCGCACCGATCAATCCGGCCCCAAGTACTGGGAGAACGGCTGCTATCCGGCGGGGGAGGATCGGCATCCGGTGGTGGGCGTCAGTTGGTTCGAGGCCGCCGCTTACGCGCGTTGGGCCGGCAAGCGCTTGCCCAGCGACGCCGAATGGGTCAAGGCGGGCTGTTGGCCGGTTCCCTTGTCGAACACCGCCCGCTCCCAACGGCGTTATCCCTGGGGCGATACGATGGACCGCTCGAAAGCGAACCTTTGGGGATCGGGACCGGGCCGCACCGTGCCCGTCGATGAATACGCGGCCGGGGTCAGCGTGGGCGGCGTCTATCAGTTGATCGGCAACGTTTGGGAATGGACGTCGAGCGGTTTTCGCGGCACGCAATTGCCGCAAGATCATTTGCCGTCGAGCGGATTGGTGCTCGACGCGCCGCTGCGGAGCATTCGCGGCGGGGCTTTCGACACGTACTTCGACAACCAGGCCGCCTGCCAGTTCCAAAGCGGCGAGAATCCGCTAAGCCGCCGCCACAACATCGGTTTCCGCTGCGCGGTCGGCGTGGGAGACCTGATCCTCGTGCGGAAACCTACCGAAGTAAAACCGACGGAAAAAATCCCGGAAGCGGAAGAACTGCAATTTGCCGGAGCGAATGCGGAATAAAAAGGGAGGATTGCAAATTGGTCATTGCAAATTGCAAATTGAACAAAAGAAAATCGCTTGCGTTTTTTCGGATTTTCGTAAGCGTTCACGCCCCGGTCGGGGACTGGTCCATTTTTCGGCGTGAAAACGTATTTTGTGGACAAACGGCAGGCCGAAAACATGGACCTGTCCCCTTCCCGCGGCGCGAGGGGGACAGTCCCATTTTCGCGGCGATTAAGC
>JADLEL010000052.1 GCA_020846145.1 Pirellulales bacterium
AAATGGGACTGTCCCCCTCGCGCCGCGGGAAGGGGACAGGTCCATGTTTTCGGCCTACCGTTTATCCGCAAAATACGTTATCCCGCCGAAAAATGGACCAGTCCCCGACCGGGGCGTGAACGCTTACTCGGATCATTTCCCCGATCCGCCAAGAAAGCTCTTCGGCACCAGCGACTTGGCCGTTTCGACGATCCGATCCTCGACCAACGGCGAGAGCCGCGACGGTTTGCCATAGTAGATCATCGACGATTCCGGCTCGTACCCCCCTTCGCGGAGCACGCGGCGGCTGACGATGTAGCACGGAACGTCGTTGGCATAGGCGGTGATCCAGAGCCGCCTGCCGTCCAATTCCCGCTTCAGCCGCAGGGCGTAATCGACCACCACCTCGCCCGGCAGAAAGATCATCGCCAGATCGTCGCCAAACGTCCACGTGGTCACGCTATAATCGATACTCGTCGGCAGCGGTCGGCCGGCATCCAACTCGGCCAGCAAGGCTTTTGCCCGATCGGCGCGCCGCTTGTCTCCGGCCTCAGCCTTCGGTTGCTGCCCGACGGCGACGCGCTGCTGGAGCTCCTCGCGCGTCGGCACGTCGTCCAAAGGTAGCTGTAACGGCAGACGCCGCGCGGTAAGCCGCGGATCGACCGGCGTCAGCTTTCCCTTCAACAGTCGATCGACTTCATCGGCGATCGCTCGGCCGTGCCGGGCGGTCATTTCGGCCTTGCCGCGCGGCTCGGGATTGGCGTCGGCCCCGCAGCCGATGCATACTAGAGCCGTCGCGCCGGGATGCTCGGCCTCGATGTACTGTTGAGCCATTCCCGCCCAGTCGCCGTGAATTTGGTTGAAGTCGCCGTCGAGGGTGGTGCAGTGGCAGGCGTAGTTGACCACGACCGCGAAGACCTTTCCTTCGGTGTCGCTGGCGCACAACAACGGCAGGCTACGATCCACGGGACCGTCGGGATTCACGCCTAGCCCGGAGCAACGGCCATCCTTCACCGGCCGGCGGTTCATGGCAAAATGCACCGCGCCTTCGGCCCAGGCCAATCGCGCCGGCTTGCGCGCCGCGATCGCCGCCCGTGCCGTCTGCTCCATTTTGTCGGCCAATTGCCGTTGGTACCGCTCCATGCGGGTTCGGTGCTCGGCCGGCAACGCTTCCGAGAGCAACGCGGGGGCGAAACCGATCAGCCACGGTCCGGAATGCGTGTGTGTCGAGCAGGCCAAAAACCGTTCGGGCTTGATGCCGGTCTTGGCCTTCAGGCGCAGGGCCACCTCGGCCGTCAAACTGCCCGGTACACCGCAGTTTTCCACCATCATCAGCACCGCGGGGCCTTCGCCGTCGTCGCCCCCGATCGCCAGCGCCTTGGCCCTGAGCCGCAGAGCAATCCCTTCCGATTCCGTTTTGCGACTCGCATAGCCGGCCAGCCGGATTGGGCCGTCGGGCGTGATGTCGCCCTCCGCAACGCCGACGGGCACCGTCGCAGCCGCCGGGGAAGCCGGTGCGGCATCGCATATCCGGCCCGCGCCGAAGATGCACGATAAGATCGTTATGAGCCGGCATACAACTCGATGAACAAGCATTACTGCTTCCTCCTGTATTGAGGTAGAATTAGCGAATGTTCGAGCTAATTCGTTCCGGTTGCGGATTCATGTGTAGGGTGGAGTCAAGCGCGGCGCGAACCCACCGATATCGGGATAAGTCGTCGTAAAGGAATAAATTACCGAATTGGAAAGTAGTAGGCACACTCCGTGTGCCGTAATTCACAGACGGCACACGGAGTGTGCCTACTACGATTTCGGCAACTTATTGTTTTACGGTTCCTAATTCCTCTCTCTGCTATTGTCTATCGCCGCCCGTTGATCTCGTCGGCGGCCGCTCGACCATGCCTCCGTCGGGGTACGCGATGCGCACCGTACTCTCGAAGCCCCGCCCAGGATACTCAAACCCCGTGCTTGCCTTGACCGGCACCCGCCAAAGCGTCGCCAGGTTCCGCAGCAATCCCTCACCCTCGAATCCATAGGCGACATAACAGCCCAGCATCTCCACCCATCCGTCGGGAGCGAAGTGCTCGCACAGCGGCTGCAGGGCGGATACGTCCGTCAGACACACGATGATGCCTCCGGGCACCTTGCAGTGGTTCAGGATTTGCTGTTCCGGACGCGGCTCCTGCCCCCCTCCCACCACTTGCATCCCCACCGATCCATGGCCAATGATGCGCAGCCGGCGAATCAGGTTCTGCGGGCGTGGTCTGGCCCCGCTCACGTTCATGGCCTGGCCTTGGCGATGCCCGAGCCTGGCTAGGATCTTTGTTACCATGTCCTCGGCGGACCGCACCCGCAATGCATTGGGGAGCATTCGCTGGTAGTAGGCCAGGAATTCGTCGCCGGGGGTAGCATCCACCGCGTCGATGTTTAGGTCCGCCATTGGAGATCTCCTACTGATAAGAAATTACTGATAGGAAATGCGTAAGCGTTCACGCCCCGGTCGGGGACTGGTCCATTTTTCGGCGTGTAAACGTATTTTATGGACAAACGGTAGGCCGAAAACATGGACCTGTCCCCTTCCCGCGACGCGAGGGGGACAGTCCCATTTTCGCGGCGATTAAGCATTTTTACGGCACCATCATCTTTTGCGCCGCGAAAATCGGGACAGTCCCCTGTGAACGGTTACGGAAATGCGATGATCTGAATTGCCAAACGACGCCTAAATCCTCTTCCCTATCCGCCCCGCGCATCATGGTTTGAATTCTGGGAGGCAATTGCCTGCCGTAGGGCGTCCGCGGTTTTGCCGCTCGGCATGCGGGCGACAATGCCGGGTCCGTCAACAACGTCATCTTTCACGGTTTTCCAAAGTTTTGTTGACTTGCGCGATCAATGAGTTCGTCTTGCCTATAGGCACGAAGTCGCCGTTGGGCGTCAGCGGCATCCGGCTTAATCGCGAGTTGCCGATCGGGCAAAGGCGTCATGGAAGATAGTTCCTTCTTTTGCGGTTGTGCTAAACGGTACGGCCGGCTGGATCCGGAGCACGACTGCGGCGGTTGGCGGAATCTCCCACCGAACCGTCTGACCGGCGGCGGAGGTGATCTTACGATTGGGCGCGGGATATTCCTGGTCAATTTGGTAATTGCCCGCCGCCTTCAGCCCGATGCTTTCGTCCGTCAACTCAAATTCGCCCGTCAATGCTTTTTGGCTCGGATTGAACAGGAAGATCAAGCCACGATCGCCGACGAGGTGCGCCGAGCCGTCGATCTTGTCGGCCGCCGGCCAGTCGGGCAAGTCTTTTCGCACCATGAGATAGGCGGCGTTCTTCCGCCCCCAATCGAGCCATTTCTTGATCTCGGCCTTGTCTTTGTCGGGAAAACCGGATTGCAACGGGAAGTAATAGAGTTGGTTGGGCGCCGACGACAAGGCGCTGAGCATAATGTAATCGAAGTGGCTCTTCGGCCACTTCTTCGAGTTCTCGGGCGTGTGGTCCCAGCACGCGGGAAACAGCAGCGGCTGGTCCATGTAGTGCGGAAAAAAATTGTGATGGACGCGCTTCCGCGACCAGGTTCGAATCTGGTTTCCCGCAACCACGTTGTCGCTGCCGGTGCCTCCTTCGTTGAGCGTGAAGCATATATCCACGTTGCGCAGAGACCAAACGCCCAAATCCATCGACGGCCGGTACACCTGAATGCTGGTCCCCGGGCTGTGCTGGCGGATGCTGCCCATCAGCCGCATGAGGGCCTGCTGGCAGGCGTATTCCGAATAATCGGGAACATGATCGTGCTTGTCGGATCGGCAATCCGCCGGAAACACGACGCCGGCGCCGCCGAAGAAGTCGCCGTCCATGCACCAGCCCGCATAGCCGTTCTTCGCGATCACATCGAGATTGAGCCGCGTCAGCCACTTCTCGAAATCGCGGCAACCCAGACAGTTGCCGCCGGCGTTGTTTATGCCTTCCTTCGCCCCGCGCCAGCCCTCCGTGCCGGCAGGAGGCTCGTTTCCGGCGTCAAGCCGCCAGTCGGGTTGGTCGTCGCGAAAGGCCCGGCTTTTTTTCGTGCCCACCACCATCCACCAGGGAAAGGAGTTATTCAAGGTGGAAAACAGCACCATCTTTACGCCGACCTTCTGCGAATGTTCCAGGAATTTTTTTAATAAAGGAGATGGCTCGAACTTGTCGTTCGGCCCGAAATCCTGCAAGGATGCCCACTGTCCGCCCCAGGCATGGGCGTCGCTGCACCAGTCGATGCCGCATTGGGCTATGGTATCGAGCGCTTTCATGTCTTTTGCCAGCGACTCCTCGGTGAACTCGTCTTGATGCATTTCCGAGCCCCAGCCGTTTGCGACCGCCATGAACCCGGACCGCGATGGTCCAAGAATCGTCGAGGTCATGGCCACCATTGCGTCGGACTCGCTGCGGGTCGGAAGGGATTCATCTTCCTTATCGTGCCGGCCGCGCCGGTAAACGCCGAAATAGGCCGGATCACAGACGAACATCTCGCCCGCCGCCACCTTCAAGCCGGGAATGTACCGCAGGGCCACTTCGTTGCCGTTCACCACGGTGTCGTCGCGCGACCCTTCGAGTCCCGTGAAAAAGCCTCCCTTTGCCGTGCGTCCAAAGAGGGTACATTCCTGCTTGGAAAGCGGATAGTGATGGGAAATCATGCGCAGGCCGGCGGCGGAGAACGTGGGATGCGAAACTTTGACGACGATGATCCCCATTTTGCGATTCGACGTAACCGTCAACTGCTTTTCGGCAAAATGATTGTCGTCCTGCAGCGAGTAGCCGGCCTCGACGGTCATGCCCTTGCCCTCGTAACGGGCATTCACGGCGTCGCCCTGCCGATCCAGCGAAACAAGCCTCAAATCGCCCTGTGCCAGCTTGAATTCACTCGCCTCGATGCCAAATTCCTCGCCGCGAATCCGATATGTTTCCCCGACGAGCTTGTTCTCGATTGCCGTGAGTGTTCCCGTCTGCCGGTCGAACGTGAGCCCAATTTGGTTATTTTCCAACCGCAAAGGCTCCTCCGCGCCAACGCCGCCAGCGACAAGAAGGATTCCCCAGAAGACAAGCCCATGTTGAAAACATTGAATCATGATGCTATCTCCATTTCTCAGGTTGGGGCAGGGGTAAGGCATACGGCCCCACATCAGTTTCCTGCTATAACCTGGAGTACGGATTCTGAACCTCGTAATCGTTCTCATCCCGAGGAATAGGGAAGTAGCTGAGAACAATGAAACATGGTTTCAATGCTTCAATGTTTTACCTTGGAACCCGACTTGTGTCATCCGCTTTCAAAAAACAAGCCACTATACGTTATTATAGAAAAACTGCGCAGGATGCGGTATCGCGCAGCAGAGGCTGCAACCAAATCAAATTGGTGGACGCGGTACTTCCCACCCGACAAGGCGGAGAAGTCCGCAAATGCCGCGTTACCTACACCACCGATCACCAAGCCAGCCAGATCCAACTTCTCGACCTTCGATTCCCCTCCCGAAAGCAAATGATTGACATGTTGTGAAGCCTTATGCCTGCCGCTCATTGCGCCGCAAGGACTAGCGTCAACAACCGGCGAAGTTCGGTCAGCCTACCAACGCCATCATCACGACGTAGTTTTTTCCGTATTTCTTAACGCACTTGGGGCAAGTAGTGTACCACATATACAATTTGCGAATCTCCAATCGCTTGCTTTTCGCAAAAGACTCGAAATCTTTGCACCACTTACCGGTATCCTTGTAGGGGCCTTCATAGACTTTGCTCAGATAGCGGCCGCTCAAGGTTACGTTCTCCGCGTTGGGGATCTCTCGATCCACCGCCAAATAGAGGTTGATGTTCCATCTCGAGGTATGATCCGCCAGGAAGAGGCAATCGGGTATCGCGGCGTCCGCCCGCTTAACTTTTCCATCGAGTTTTTTCATGACCGATCCAAAATTCACGGGCACGTAGAAAAACGTCCGCACTCTGTCCTTGATGAACTTTTTCCGGTCCCACTCGATGAATTTTTCATCCCAAAGCGCCGGATCGAATGGAGGACAGCATACCGCCTGCTTCGTTTCTTGAAACATGAGTACTCTCCAAGACCGCATTCAAAAAAGCGAAAAAGCCCAATATCACGCCGTGCGATTCAATCCGCGGATGATTTGCTCGATGACCTGCTCCTTGTGCATCTCGGTCGCCACTTCCATGTTGTGCCGCCAGGCGGGCACGCGGCGACGGTCGAAAACGGTCATGCCCGAGGTCAGTTCGCCCATCGTCTCCACGTCGCCGGCCATTGGCTTGAGGGTAAACAGGCCCGGATGGATCACCGACGCCATGGCGATCGAATCGTGGACGTGGATGCCCTCCAGGCCCAGCCGCTGCCGATAGCTGCGGTAGGCCGGCGGAAGGATTTGCCGCAGGAACTTGCCGACGCGCGTGTTTTCGTCCGGCAGTTGGTTGAACAGATCGTAGCTCAACTCGATCCGATTCGTCACGTCCAGGGGAATGAGAATCTTCGTCGAATGCGAGCGGAAAACCGTCCGCGCCGAAGTCGGATCGCAATAGATGTTGAATTCGGCGGCGGGCGTGATGTTGCCCGGCACGTTCACCGCGCCGCCGACGATCACGATCTGCCCCACGAGACCCGCCAATTCCTGATCGCGGGCGAACGCGCGGGCGATGTTCGTCAACGGCCCGAGCGCGACGATCGTCACCTCGTGCGGCGCGGCGCGAACCGCGTCGCAGATCACTTTCTCCGAGGGAAGAATATGCTGCCGTTCGGCGACGGCGAAATCGATGCCGCCCAACCCATCGACTCCGAATTGATATCTTCCCTCGACGGGCAGGCCGTGCTCCGGCTCCGAAGCGGCGCCCAAACGCGGCCAGCGCGGTGGATCGAGCTGCTCCAAGATCACTTGCACGTTGCGCGTGGCCTGGCTCGGCGAAACGTTTCCGCCCACCGCCGTCACCGCGATCACGTCCAACTCCGGCTCGAAGAACGCCAGGCACATCGCCAGCGCGTCGTCGATGCCCGGATCAACGTCCAATAGCACCTTTCTGGCCATGAAGTCCTCGGCAAATTGCGTTTACTTTCCCGGAAGGAAACTGCCGGATTGGATCGAACTTTTCCTCTCTATATTGTCCAGATTTTACGGGGGGGATAAAATGGATGCAAGGGGTGCAAAGGTCTGCGAAGTCCGGCGAATCAGAAGCTACGCATCCCTTTCTCCCGCAAACCGCGACCACTGGTCGCGGCTTTCCAACGTGTCCTTCCGAGAAAAAATGACTTTGCGGACCACTTGGGGGATGACTCGCCGAAAAAAACCGGATTTTCCATTCGTCATTATTGGTAGAGCGGCGGATTTACCCGCCAATTTTTGTTTTTGTCGTGGCCCATGGCTTCGACCCGCGGACGGCGTTCGCGCAAGCGTACCGATTCGATGCCGCACTTAATTCCTTCGGAGCGGCCGTTTTTGCCGGCGCATTTCAGCCGCAGGGTGTATTTACCCGGCTCCGGCCAGAAATCGAGCAAGTGGAATTCCCGACTCTCGACCTTCTCGGCATAAAAATCCAGCGGCTCGCCCAAAGCGACTCCGTCGAGCGCGGCTCGATAGCGCCCGTAGTCCGGCGCGCAGGTGGCGTTGATGAGAAGCCGCAACGGCTCTTTCTTCTTGACTTCAAAGGGTATTTCGATCCAACCGTCATCGGGCGAATCGGGCAGGTAGAAGAGTTGCGGCTCCCGGTAGAGCGAAAGGAACGGCTGGGTCCGCGCCGCGCCCGAACCGTGATATTTCGCGGCGGTGAAATCCTTGGCGTACACGACGGTCCGCTCGAGGTTCGGCAATTGGCGTTCCCGCGCATGGGGAGCGCGGGTCGCGAAGGTCGGCGTCCCGGTTTGATACCAGAACGCCACGCTCGAATAATCGTCTTCCCGCTCGTTCCAGCTCATGGCCTTGTAATTCGGATTTTCGTCCTCCGACATCCAGCCCCAATGCTCGATCGTTACCTTGATGCCCGTGTTGAACACCATGGGATCGGCGAGATGCCAGCGGTAGGAACTGGTGTAGCTTCCCACGCCCCGCCCCTTGAAATACGGCACGCCGAAGTAGGGCGTTTTGCACGTTTTCAACCCCCAGGCCGAGAGAAAATAATCTTCGGTGCCGGTGCCCCAGATCGAAGGCTTCGACTCGCCGTCGATGTAGATTTTCTCGTCCCCCTCGCCGAACCACGCGGGGCTGCGCATTCGCACCGAGAGCACCGTCCCCACGTAATGCCCTTTGCCCTTGGTGTCGAGAATTACGTAGTCCTTGCCGTTCTCCACGGGATATTCCTGGCGGTATTGGGCGTAGAAATAGGGTGCGTCTTCGGGCAGGGAATCGTATTTCAGCCAATCGATATTGTGGTATAATCCGCGGATCGGCTTATCGCTCTGGTTGACGACTTCGATCCGCGCCGATTTGCGGAACGGCATCCGCCAGTAGCAGTTGTAGGAATCGGCGTCCTCGACCACGACCGGGATGCTGATGACCTCGCTGCGGAAACCGAACGAATTGGCGAAGAAGTCGCCCAAGGGGGCTTCGACGCCCGGCTTCTCCGAGCCGTCCCAATAGATCCTCAATAACATTTCCTGATGGTTGGCGGCTCCCCGCGGCGCGCCGGGAGTGGGTTCCGGCCCGCGAAAAGTGAACCAGATGTGAGCGATCGCCCCGGGGCCTTTCACGTCCAAGACCGTCTGGGTTTCGCCGGGGGGAAGATCGCGGGCATCGAAATTGCTTAAAGGTTCGGTCGTGCCCAGCGGCTCGGCCCGGGGATCGTATTTTCCGTCGGCTCCCTTGCGAAACGCCGAAGTCGAACGCATGCTCCGGCCTTCCATCGGCCGCGCCAAACCCTCCAGCAATCCTTGCGCGAATAGCGATCCCGAAAAGAGGCAGAGAAATGCGGGAAGCGATAATGTTCGAGTTTTTTGCAGAAATCTCATGACAGACCACCTCGTGAATGGAGAAAAAGCGTCTTGTCGCGAAGAACGGAAGCGAGAAAAACCCGCGCCGGGAAGAGAAATCTAACACACATGACCGGCATTGTCAAATAGCCTGCCGAGAATGCATCGATACCTCGTCCATCGCCCGCTTGTAACCGTTCACAGGGGACTGTCCCGATTTTCGCGGCGCAAAAGATGATGGCGCCGTAAATGTGCTTAATCGCCGCGAAAATGGGACTGTCCCCCTTGCGTCGCGGGAAGGGGACAGGTCCATGTTTTCGGCCTACCGTTTGTCCGCAAATTACGTTTTCACGCCGAAAAATGGACCAGTCCCCGACCGGGGCGTGAACGCTTACGCCCGCTTGATATTTCGCCGGAATGATAGGACAATAAAGCGTAAGCGATCGGCCGGCGTTCGATGCTCCAAGCGGGCGATTTCCCGAAAAATCCAGTTTATTCCATGAAGAAAGGAAGATGGGATGTCGATGATGCACGCGAAAAAAATTGCTTCGGCGTGGATGTTATTGATGGCGGGTCTCGTTAGTCCGGCCGCTTCGCAATCGCTCGATGCGATCGCCCGGGAGCAATCCGGGAGATCGATGCGGGCCACGAGCGGCAATCCCTTCAACAACCACGATTCCATCAAATTCGCCGCGGGGGAATGCAAAACCATCGCGCAGCTCGAGGGGCCGGGAAAACTCGTTCATTTCTGGATGATCCCCTACTCGATGAATATCCGCTATCCGCGGGCCTTCGTGATGCGCATCTATTGGGACGGAGCGAAGGCGCCCTCGGTGGAAGTTCCGCTGGGCGACTTTTTCGCCGTCGGCAACGGCATGACGGCGAACGTCGAATCGCTGCCCGTCAAGGTCAGTTCCTACGGCCGCGGCTACAATTGCTACTGGGAAATGCCCTTCCGCAAGAAAGCCAAAATTACGCTCACCAACGAATGTGAAACGGAATCGGGCGCGTGCTATTACCAGATCGATTGGGTGAAACTCGATCGGGAGCCGGCAGACATGCTGTACTTCCATGCCCGATACCATCAGGAATATCCGCCCGAGTTGGGCAAGCCCTACACGGTCTTCGTCGGTAAAGGTCGCGGCCAATACGTGGGGACCGTGCTCTCCTCGCAGAATGCGATGGGGCATTGGTTCGGCGAAGGGGACGACTATTTCTACATCGACGGCGAGAAAATTCCCTCGCTTTCCGGCACCGGCACCGAGGACTATTTCAACGAGGCCTGGAACATGCGGGTGCATACGAGCCTCTATACCGGCTGCACCGTGTTCGAGCCGCGCGCGCCCGACGCGCGCATCACCGCCTACCGCTGGCACATTCCCGACCCCGTCTTTTTCCGGAAGTCATTGCGGTTCGAGTTGGAGCGCACGGGCTACATCGTGAACTCGCGGGGCGAGGATTTCTCGCCTTCCGGTTCCCGCCCCGATTACTGGTCCTCGGTTTCCTACTGGTATCAAGACGCGGTTGCAGAGCCTTGGTGCGAGTTCCCGCCCTATAAGGACCGCGTCAATCCGGAGATCGTGCTTCATTTTCCGCAAATCATCGAGAAAATCAAGCATTCTCCGGGCGTAGAATTGCAACTGCTGCCGTACAACCGGGCCACTTATACCAAGCCCTGGTTCCGCGCGAAGAACGAGCGCGTCGGCTCGTGGATCGAAATTCCCTTCGAAGTGCGGGAAAAAGGCCGTTATTCCATGTCGCTCTTCCAACTGCTCCGCGAAGACAACGGCATCTGGAAGGTGACGATCGACGGCAGGGAACTGCCCGAAGCGGGAGAATCGCAAATCGCCGGCGGGTACGACGTGAGCCAGGTCAACCGACTTCCGCCCGCCGAAATCAACAAGACCTTGGATTTCTTCAACATCTTCCGCAAGAACGAGAACGAGGACATGATCCACGGACAGCGCCGGGAGCGAAAGATCGGGCTGTTCCAATTCGAGCCGGGCGTACATACGCTGCGGCTGATCTGCGTCGGCACGAATCCGTCTTCCCAGGATCCCGAAACGGGCAAACTCCGCTACAACCTCACGGCGGACGTGCTCTCGCTGCGCAAACTCCCCTTCGGTAATATCGACGACTGGGCAAAAAAGGCCGTGGAACTGGAGCAGCGGCGGCAAGAAAAACATTCTGGCGGCGAGAAAAGCGAGAACCAATAATGATGTCGATATCACGCTTAGGGGCATTGGCGTTTTGTTTAGGCGCGCTCGCGGGATCGGCCTTCGCCGATAAGGACCGCGCGCCCATCGTCGGCGAGCGCGAAAAGTCTTATGTTCTGGCCCCGGAAAATCAAGATGTCCGGGGTCTGGCGATCGACGATGCTTCGCCCGCCGCGCGGCTTTTCGTTTTAGACGGTTCGGGCAAGCTCTTCGTGTACCGGCTCCCACCAAGCCCGAAAGCGAAAAAAGACGAACTCGCGCTGCTGCAAGTCCGCGACTTGCGAAAGAGCGAGCCAATGCGTTCGCTTGGCGGGCTGCGCGGCTTGGCTTTCGCCAAGAAAGGCGGCGAAGACGCGGTTTACTTCTTGAATTGGGAAAAACTGAACGAGTTGGAGGACAACGCCCACGTCGAGGAAAACAAGGGCTTGATCCGCTCGCAACTCTGGTGCTACAACCTTGTCAAGGAAACCGCTTCGAGCGTCGATCTGAGCCATTATGCGCTGAAGCTGGGCAATCTCGAAACGACCGCCGTCGCCTGCCGCCGCGGCGAGTTGTTTATCGCCTTCGATCCCGGCGGATTGGGCGATCGCAATTTTCGCGTGCGGCGGGGAATCGTCCGGCTGAAAGCCGACGGCGCGCCGGGCAAGATCGAGTTCATCCGCCACCTGGCCGATTCGGGCGCCGCGCCCTCGCAGGGCTTGGCCTGCATGAAGCTCGAAGGGGCCGATTATCTTTGGGGCACCGTCGGCGACCGCCAAATCTACTGCGCCGAGGCGACTGCCGGCCGCGGCCTGTTCTACTTTGAACGGCCGAAAACCACCGAAAAAAGCACGCCCGCTTGCGGACTTTGCTTCGGGAACGATGCGCTCTGGGTTCCCGAGGGGCTTCCGGGGGCCGATTGCGTCCATCGCGTGAATGTAACGAAGAACCTGGATGCCGCCTATTCGGGTCCGCGCATTCTCCGCCATTTGGTGATGGACATCCGCACGACTCCCCATCGCCCTTCCGATCGCGCCGGCAAGGTGACTCACTATTACTCCCGCCCCTACGACACCACCCCCGTTCCGAGCCAGGACATTTGGCCCGATTCCGAGAAGGTCGCCGACCTTTCGGGGGCGAAGAATGCGAAGATCGAACAATTCACGGTCGATCCCGCGGGCGATGCCGCGAGCCGGCAGTATATGCGGAGCGTCGAATACGCCGACGCCCCCTCCGGCAATTACCGTTCGCGCTACGAGATCGATTTTTGGACCCATATTCATCGGAAGTTCGTCTATCCCCACCGGGTCAACACGAACGCGGCGGCGCTCCGCGGCACGAATTACCTCGCCGACGACCCGGAACTCTACAACCTCAAAGACAAGCGCACTTACGACGCCTTTTTCGAGAGAGTCAAAACGCACATCCGGGAGAAGTATGACGTACCCGCCGATCTGAAAAATCCCTACTGGGCCGCCAGAAATGTCCTCGAATACATTCAAGACAACTACTATTATCCCGATACCTCGAAACAGAAATTCGCCGCGGTTGACTACGCCCGGAAACACTACGACGCCAATCCCGGCAATTTGAAGATCGAACTCTCGAATCGCGGTTACGACCAATCGCAAATCATCGCCTGTTCGGGCACCAGCGTGATGATCGCGGGAGCCATGCGCTACCTCGGCATTCCGGCCCGCTGGATCGGCACGGGCACCCAAAAGGGACCGGCGGCCTGGGACGCCAACAAAAACGGGCTTCTCGACGCCGGAGAGTCGGCCCCCTGCACGAACGGCCATCGCTACACGCACGTTTGGCTGGGAAGCCGCTACGGCTGGGTGGCGTTCGACGGCACTCCCACCAAACCCGATTTCAGCGATTTCGATCCCCCGCCGCCCCTTCAGCCGCAATGGCGTTATATGAATCGGATCGCCGCGAGCGAAATCGGCGGCAAGCGGATTATCTTCAATATCGGCTCGGAGCTTTTCCGCCCCCTCTACCGCGAGTTCGAGTACGACGAAAAACTCGCCGCGAGAAACAGTTGCGGCGGGGACCAGCGGTACAACCTGCAAGGCCGCTTCGAAAAGCCCGAACTCTGGAACGAAGCCGGCAATACTATTACCATCAAGAATATCTGCTTCCTGGAAGATGTCGCCGTGAGCGGTCCGAAGAACCAAACCGTGGTCAACTGGCGGCTCGAGGGGGCTTGGAATCTCGATCCCGCGGCCGCGCTGGCGATTACCCTGCAGAATATCTTGCCGAAAAATCAGCGGCCCAGGCACGTGGCGACGCTCGCCGAAAGCGTTCCCTGCCAAGCGGCGACCGCGCGGATCGATCTATCGCCCTATCCGCCCGGAAAATACCGCATTGCCGTGCTCAAGGTCGGCGATGCCGAAACGGGCGGTTATTCGCCGTCCTTCAGCCTGGAATAAGTGTGCATCTTCGAATGCATTCGTAACCGGCCCCAAGCCGCTAAACTGGATAAGCTAGGGAATCTCTTCCGTCTGTGCCGGTTGTGCTACTCTTTCCGAAAGTACTGAACCGATAAACTATAAGGAGTCTGATTCTTCCAATACTATTCCAGAGCCTAACTGCCTTGGCAGCAAGAGGTTTCGCATGAAAAGCTTTCGAAAACTGGTATTCTCGGCAGGATTATCTTTGGTATTTTTTTCCGTCGCCTCGACCGACCGGTCGGCATTGGCCGATCCGATGACGGGCGGAAATCCGCCGTTTGAAGATTGCGCCCCGCCCTGCGCCACCTCGTGCTACATCCCCCCGCCGCGCTGCCCGTGGTACTTTCAAGCCGATGCCGTGGCCCTGCGTCGGGAAACCTACGGAAATATTTCATTTGCCTCTCTAGGATTAGCTCCGCCCGCGACCGTGAATCCCGTGAATTCGGTGCTTTCGACTAGCAGTATGGACCCCCAGTTCCGAGCCGGCGCGCAGATCTTGCTTGGGCACACTTTCGGCGATTCGCCTTATTCGATCGAAGGATCGTATTTTTGGATCGACGATTGGGATTCCACGGCGGACGTGCGCGATCTGAGCGGCAACGGATTGCTCTATTCGCCGTTCAGAAATTTCGGCAATCCGCCGTTGGCCGGTTTCGACAACAATCAGGTGGTTTCCATTCAGGAAAGATCCCGGCTGCAAAACGGCGAACTGAACGTAAAATATCTGCTTCCCATGCCCGGCAACGGTTTCCGGGCGTCGTTCCTGGTCGGCGTGCGCTACGTGAGCATCGACGAAACGCTGGAATATCAGTCCTTCCTGCAAACGAACAATACCCAGTTGCATTCGCAACTTCTCAAGACGTGGGCCACGAACGATCTGATCGGCCCGCAGATCGGCGGCTATTTCGAATTCTTTTCCTCCCTGCCCAATAGTTGGATCACCTTCGAGGTCAAAGGCGCGATTTGCGGCAACTCCGCCACGCAAATGACCTGGGATAGCGCCACCAACCTGAACGTGCAAAGCGATCGCGTCGTTACGGCTTTCGTGGGCGATTTGGCGTTGATGTTCAATTGGCGAATCACTTCGCACTGCGTCGCGAGGTTCGGCTATCAGGCGATGTGGGTGGACGGATTGGCGCTTGCCGCGCGGAATCTCGGTCCCGCGGGGACGGCGCTCGAAGTCGGCCCCGTCAATAGCTTCGGCATCGACGCCGCGGGCGAAACGGTCTATCACGGCCCGCACCTCGGCGTGGAGATTATGTGGTAGGTCCCGATAATCGTCGGCGATATTTAGTCCCCCGTGAATACACGGGGGGCATTGTGTTAGGGGATGAACTATCAATCTCACCCAAAAAAACTATTCTCGGAATTCTTTCCGCAACATGCCCCCGGTGTATTCACCGGGGGCTAAATGAGGATTCTATTCGTATCTCAGCGATTCGATGGGATCGAGGCGGCTGGCCTTGAGCGCGGGATAGTAGCCGAAGAACATCCCCACCGAGGCGGAAAAGACCAGCGATACCACGATCGCGGTAATCGAGATCGTGAACGGCCAGCGCGTGCCGCCGCTCAAAAGGATATTGACGGCGTAGGTCGCGGCCGCGGCCGAGCCGATGCCCGCCAGTACGCCGATAATCCCGCCCAAGAGCGAGAGCACCATCGCTTCGACCAGGAATTGCCAGAGGATGTCGCGGGCGCGCGCGCCGACGGCCAGGCGGATGCCGATTTCGCGGGTGCGCTCGGTTACGGACACCAGCATGATGTTCATGATGCCCACCCCGCCCACGACCAGCGAGACGCTGGCCACGGAGCCGAGGAGCATGGTCATCACCATCGTGATGATGTTCAAAACTTTGGAAATTTCCGAGCTGTTGTGCACGGTGAAATCGTTGAGGTTGTTGTGGCGGATGCGATGCCGCTGCCGCAGCAGCGCGGTAACGTCGTCGCAGGCCTCCTGCATCCGGTCGGCCGCGCGCGCGGAGGCGAAGATCGCGTCCACGTTATTGTACGTGTTGCCGCTGAGGCGTTTCATGATCGTGGTGTAAGGCGCGAGCACGAGATTGTCCTGATCCTGGCCGAAGAGGTTCCCTCCCTTCGCTTCGAGAACGCCGATCACGCGGAAGGGAATATTCTTGATGCGAATCGTCGCGCCGACGCAATCGCCGCCCGGAAAGAGATTGTCCACCACCGTCTTGCCGATCGCGCAGACCTTGGCCGCGGCGTGAATTTCCTTCGCCGTGAAAAACTCGCCGTTTTTGATCTTCCAGTTGCCGATCGCCGGATAAAGCTCGTTGACGCCGAAGATCTGGTCCGGCGACCAGTTCAGATTTCCCGAAACGATTTGGGCGCGGGCGTTGATGATCGGCGAGGCCGCCATCACGCTCGGGCATTCGGCCATCATGGCCTCGGCGTCGGCGGCGATCAGCGTGGTGATGGTTCCCGACGAGAGATGCACACCGCCCCCTTCCTGGCTGCCGGGGATGATGAAAAGCATGTTCGTCCCCAAAGTCCGAAACTGCTCCTGGACCATCAAGCCCGCCGATTGGCTGATGGAAACCAACAGGATGACCGCCCCCACGCCGATGACGATGCCCAACACCGTCAGGCCGGCGCGCGTCTTGTTCTTCGCGATGGCTCGCAAGGCGACGCGGATGGTGAGGGTGAGGTTCATGGGGGAAGTATGAAGTATGAAGGATGAAGTATGAAGGATGAAGGATGAAGGATGAAGGAGGCCGCTCGCGGCTTAGCAAGATTCCACGTGGACGCGGAGACCCAATTTTTCTGTCATTTACTTCTGTGAGCCGACGACTACTTCTTGCCCCTCGGACAGTGTGCCGGAAATGATTTCCGTGGAATTCTTGTCGCTAATGCCGATTTCGACCGGCACGGCCGCGAGCCGGTCGCCTTCGACGATCCAAACGTATTTATGGTTCCGGGCGGAAGGCGTACCCGGCGAATCGCCGCTTTTGTTCTTGCGATTCGGGGAGCCGGTTTTCCGTTCGCTTGTTGCTTCGGTATCCGCCGTTTCCAAAATCGATCGATCGCGCGGGTGAACCTCCTCGGGTTGCGGTCGAAACCGAAACGCGGCGTTCGGCAACGTCAGCACGCCGGCCTTTTGCTCGATTCGGAAGGACAAATTGGCGGTCATGTCGGGCAGCAATTTCAGTTCCGAATTGGCGGCCTCCACGACCACGGTGAACGTAACGACGTTCTGCACGGTCGTGGGATTGAGGCGCACCTGCCTGATTTTCCCCGCGAACTCGTCGTTCGGATAGGCATCGACCGTGAACGCGACCGGCTCGTTCCGCCGCTGCGCCTCGCGGATCAGGCCGATATCGGCTTCATCGACGGAGGCATAGACGTAAACCGTTTTTTCCAAATCCGGGGCGACGATGAACAGCGTCGGCGTCTGGAACTGCGCAGCCACGGTTTGGCCGGGATCGATTTTACGATCGATCACGATCCCTTCCACGGGCGATTTGATGTCGGTGAAATCGAGGTTCGTTTTGGCGATCGATAAATTCGCCTCGCTTTCCCGAATCGAGGCTTCGGCGACTTCGAGCTGCGCTTCGAGGGCCGCCTTTTCCGCGATATACAGGTCCATGTCGGCTTCGGAGATGGCTTTGGTTTTGGCTTTCGCATCGTATAATTTCCTCCCGCGCGCCTCGTTACCGGTCGCTTGGGCCAAGAGGGCTTTAATGCGCTTTACGTCCGCCTTGCAGCGGGCAAGCGTGGCTTCCTCGCGCGCCACCGCCGCCTTGTAGAGCCGCGGATCGACCTGGGCCATCAGTTGGCCGGCCGTTACTTTGTCGTTGAAATCCACGAGAACCTTTTGAATCGGTCCGGAAACGAAAGAGCCGATCTGCACGCTCCGCACCGGCTTTACGTTGCCCGTGGAATTGACGACGACCTCGATTTCTCCCTGCCGCGCCGCCGCGGTGCGGTACTTGGCGCTCACGGCGTTGGAACTGGACGCAAAATAACGATTGTAGCCCGCGGTGCCCAAACCCGCCGCGATCCCGGCGGCAATCAACCAGAAGAGGATGCGTTTCACGGTGTTCCCTTTCTACCCCTCGACGGAATGCATGGCGGCGGTTGCGCGGGCGAAGTCGGTCGAATCGCAGACGACTTCCCCGTCGCGGAGCACGACCGCCCGGCGGGCGCGCCGCGCCAAATCCCGATCGTGCGTAACGAGGATGATGGTGATGCCGTCCTCCCGGTTGAGTTGCTCGAACAGGTCCAACACCTCCCGGCTGGTGCGCGAATCGAGGTTCCCGGTCGGCTCGTCGGCCAGCAGGATCGGCGGCTCGTTGGCCAGCGCGCGGGCGATGGCCACGCGCTGCTGTTGGCCGCCGGAAAGCTGCGATGGATGATGGTTCAAGCGCGATTCCAATCCCACTTTTTTCAATAAATTCAGGACGCGCTCGCGGCGTTCGCCGCTACGAATGTGCGGTGAATACATCAGGGGCAATTCGACGTTTTCCAACGCGCTGGTCCGCGAGAGCAAATTGAAGCTCTGGAACACGAATCCGATTTTCCGATTCCGCAGCCGCGCGCGTTCGTCGCCCGACATCTCCACGACTTCCTCGCCCGCGAGCAGATAGCTGCCGCGGGTGGGGCGATCGAGGCAGCCCAGCATATTCATCAAGGTCGTTTTTCCGGAGCCGGAGGCGCCCATCAGGGCCAGGTACTCGCCGCGGTCGATATCGAGGGAAACTCCGCGGAGCGCTTCGACATCGACCTCGCCGAGCGTGTAGGTTTTGCCGATTTCCCGCAATTGAATGAGCCGCATATTTCGCGTCGAGTTGGAAAACAATCCGTAAGAGTTCCGATAAATCGAACGAAAACAACTCTGCGAATCGGCGTTTGAAATCGAATGCCATTCGCCGGCGATTCTCGTTCTCCCCTACATTCATTATAGCAAGAAAACGCGACACTTTCATCGAATTCTTGGGAAAGGCACGGGAACGCCGCAAAGTCTTGCAAATCGGAAGGCTGCGCATTCCCGACTCCCGCGAACCGCGACCACTGGTCGCGGCTTTCCAACGTGCCCGCCCGTGAAAACGGGATGGGGAGAGGGGTGGGATACGGGGGACGGAATACGGCGGGGGACGGAGGATGGGGCGGGGAAATCGATGGTTGGAGATACATGTACATATTTATATTATGGCGAGGCTCTTCCCGGCGAATTATTTCGGTTTGCATTGCAACGCATTGCGGGACAAGGAGTCGGGGCAGAGGATCATTCGATCGGTATGGAATTGCCTTGGGATGGATTCCGAAAAGGGCGATTCATCGACGCCCGTCCAGATATGATACCGCGGGGCAAACCGGCAATGGCGCCCGGCGGTACTATCGAGCGAGGCGGTAGATTGCAAAACTCCGGTAAAGGATCGACACCGCCGACTGTCCCGCGGTTGCCGGCACTTGGCCATTGGGAAGCAGAGCCGCCGCCGCTTCACGGTTCGGAAAGAGATTTTTCCGATTCCAGGTACTTTTCGATGGCATCGCGAACCACCCATGCGAGGGATACTTTTTTCTTGTGCGCGATTCGTTCAAGGCGTTGGTGGCATTCGGCAGAAATACTCACCGAAGTCCGAACGGTACGACGATCGATTTTTTCCGACGGGGAAGGGTACATGATCCCGCTCCAGCTATGCACCATATTGCACCACAGTGGTGCAATATGCAATAGGTCTTTTCCGAATGTTTTCAGATAGCCGCGACGTTTCCCTGCCACGCCAACCAGAATAACGAATTCTTGAATTGTAGGAAACGCCCTTGTGGAAATCGATCCGGTCGAATAAAATCGATTTAATGACGATGAGACTGAGTCTCAATTGCAGCTAGCAACCCTCCACTGAATTTCGATCGTGCTCACCAAAGCGATTCCTCTGCAAAATCTGCCCGCGGGGCATTCGGCTTCCATTCTGCGGATCCTCGGGCATCCCGACGACGTTCATCGTTTGGAAGAGTTTGGCATTCGTTGCGGCACGCGGATTGAAATGTTCCGCGCCGGCGCCCCCTGCATCCTCCGCATCGCCGGCAATAAATTCTGCCTGCGGGCCGACGAATTGGTGAAGGTGTTGGTCGAGCCGATCGCCGCGCATTTGCGACCCAGACCCGAAAAAAAGATCATTCAACACAGCGGCGAGGAAAAGGAATTGATGAATGCCGAATGATGAATGATGAATAGAAGTTCGCCGCACGGAATGGGCCAGCCATCACTCATCATTCATCCTTCATCCTTCATCCTTCCCCCCATGCCGCCCTCCGCCGCCAACTCGCCGCTCACCGTCGCCCTGATCGGCAATCCGAACACGGGTAAATCGACGCTGTTCGGCGCGTTGGCGGGCGTACATCAGCGGGTCGGGAATTATCCCGGCGTGACGGTCGAAAAAAAAACCGGCCGGATGAACTTTGCCGGCGAACAGTACGAATTGATCGATCTGCCCGGCCTCTACAGCCTCGCGCCCCGTTCCCGCGATGAAATGGTGGCGGTCGATTTGCTCCTCGGCCGGCAACTCGACAGCCGGCCGGTCGAGGCCGCGATTTGCATCGTCGATGCCGCGAACCTCGAGCGAAATTTGTATTTGGCGAGCCAGGTATTGGAACTCGGCGTACCGACCGTGCTGGCCGTGAACATGCTCGACGTGGCCCGCGCGCGGGGCATTACGATCAATCTGGCGTTGCTGGCAAAAAGGCTCGGCATCCCCGTCGTGGGCGTACAGGCGAATCGCCGCATGGGCATCGCCGACCTCAAGATTGCCTTGGCGACAGCCGTTCGGGGAAATTCCTTCTCGCAAGCGAGCCGGGGCGATCCCAAATCCGGCCAAAACGATGCCTCCCCTCCCGGTTCCGACTCGGAAAAAATCCACGCGCCGCCGGCAAAACCGCTCTTCCCCCCGGCCTTCGAGGCATCGGTCGCCAAGCTGCGGGAACATGCATCGGAAGGCGATTCGCCGCTGCCGGCTTTCCTCGCCCGAAGGTTGTTGCTCGAAACCGGCGGGTATCTCGAACGCCGGCTTTCAAACGAATTTCCCGACGAAATCGGCCAATGGCTGGCCGCCGAGCGCGAGTGGTTGAGCGCGGCCGGCTGCCCCATCCCCGGCGTCGAGACCGCGGCGCGTTACGACTGGAGTCGCCAAATCCTCGAAGGGATCGTCGCCGCTCCCGCGCATTTCCATGCTACGACTACCGACCGCATCGACCGCGTTCTCACGCATCGTCTTTGGGGACTTCTCGCATTCGCCTTCGTAATGCTCGCGATTTTTCAATCGGTATTCGTCTGGGCGAGTCCGCTGATGAACGTCATCGAACGGCTCACCGAAGCCGCCGGCGGCGCGGTCGAATCGGCGATGGCCGAAGGAGCCTTCCGCAGCCTGCTCGCCGAGGGGCTTATCGGCGGCGTGGGCGCGGTGTTCGTTTTCCTGCCGCAAATCCTGGTCTTGTTTTTCTTCCTGGCGATTTTGGAGGATTGCGGCTACATGGCCCGGGCGGCGTTCCTCATGGACCGGCTCATGTCGCGCGTGGGCTTGAGCGGGAAATCGTTCATTCCCATGCTCTCCTCGTTCGCCTGCGCGGTGCCGGGCATCATGGCCACGCGGGTCATCGAAAACGAGCGCGACCGGCTCACCACGATCCTCGTCGCGCCGCTTTTGACCTGCTCCGCGCGGCTGCCGATCTACGCCCTGCTGATCGCCGCCTTCGTACCCGACGCGAGTTACTTGGGCGGCTACCTCAAACTGCAAGGCTTGGTGCTCGCGGCCTTGTACGCTTTGGGCATTTTTACCGCCGTGGCCGCCGCGATGCTCATGAAACGCACGATCACCCGCGGGCCGATCTTGCCGTTCATGCTCGAATTGCCCAGCTACAAATGGCCCTCGCCGAGAACCGTGGCGCTCCGCGTCGGCGAACGCTGCCGGGTATTTTTACGTAATGCAGGCACGCTGATCCTGATCGTCTCGATCGCGGTTTGGGCGGCGCTCTATTTTCCGCACGACCGGCGGGCGGTCGCCGAGTTGGAAGCGGAAAAACAAGCACTCCGGCAAAAGATCGAGAAACTTGAGGAAAGCGATCCGGCGAAAGCGGCCGCCGTAAAGCAACTCGAACGGGTGCGGCGCGAAATCGAAGGCGCTTACCAGCGCGATTCGATACTCGGCCGCGCGGGCCGTTTCATCGAACCGGCGGTCAAACCCTTGGGATGGGACTGGCGGATCGGCTGCGCCGTGTTGGCCTCGTTCCCGGCGCGGGAAGTGGTCGTCGCCACGCTGGGCGTGATCTTCAACGCCGGCGAAGACGACGATCCGAATTCCGACAATGCCGCGCTCAAGGAAAGACTGCACGCCGCCGCCTGGCCCGACGATGGCCGACCCCTGTTCACGTTGCCGACGGCCCTCTCGGTGCTGGTGTTCTTCGCCCTCTGCGCCCAATGCGCCGCCACGTTGGCGGTCATCCGCCGCGAAACCAATAGTTGGCGCTGGCCGGCGTTCACCTTCGGCTATATGACCGCGCTGGCCTACATCGGCGCACTCGTTACCTATCAATTAGGAACTTGGCTAGGTTCGTAACGGGCAGAATTGTAGGGTGCGTGCTTGCACGCACGCGATTGTACGAGAAAGCGTTAGCCCACATTATTCCTAGCGCGGCGTAGCCGCAACCAATCGTTTAGCCCGGAGCCAACGGCGACGGCGGGCATAAGGGGCACTGGAAAACTCCACCCGCCGTCGCCGTTGGCTCCGGGCTAAACGAAAAACTTTGAGGA
>JADLEL010000053.1 GCA_020846145.1 Pirellulales bacterium
ACACGCGCTTCGTTTTGTGCTACAATTTCGTACTTCATGGGTATCCTTGCATCCCGTTTGGGAACTGTTTTCGCCAACAGGCAAGGATACCTTTTTTCATTGGTTGCGGCTACGCCGCGCTAGGTTTAACATCCGAATATTTCGATTTCTTCAACCACTAAAGCAAAAACTCCGTGTCCTGCGCGTCTCCGTGGTGAGATATTCGGATCGAGCGGACACGCTTCAAGAAAAGAAAAAAGCCCTCCACCGTAATGCCGTGCTGATGCCGTTTTGAGAGCCCGCATTGTAACGGCGGGCGGCCCGGACACCGGGTTGTGTGATCCGCGGCCGGAAGAAATCCGGTCCGCGGCTATACACGCGGCCAGTGCCTTTGTATTAGGCGCCCAACGGGCAAAAATATCGGCTCCCCAAATGTTTACATCAACATCACGAGCATGGGAGAGGACCGCAATCATCTTATCAGATTCGCCCGGGGCGGGCAATAGCCAATTGGGATTAGGTCTTGGGTCTGAGGTCTTGGATCTTGGTTTCCCAGGCCCAACAACCTGTTGAAGAAGTGATCGGGTGCCATGCTCACGCTTGCGTGAGCATGAGAATCCCGCCGAAAACATGCCCACGGCAAGCGTGGGTATGGCACCCAAAACCAGAGAAGGGATTTTTTTAACGGGCTGCGAAGACCTAATAAGAACGGGACGGCCGTTGAAGCGCCGTCCCGCCGTCTTTTCGAGTGATCCGAAGCTACCGCTACTTGGAGACTACCGCATAGGCGGCGAGTTCGGGGGTAAATTGGCCTTGGTCGGTTTGAATCTTGATCGTTTTCACGATCTTTCCCAGGTCTTCGCCGGCCATGAAGGTTACGGGAATGAGATGCACCGGCTTGGGGGCGTCTTCTTTGGTGGTGTCGAACTCGAACGACTTGTCGTCGCAGCCGATCGCGAGGATCTTGAAGGGCTTCTTGCTCTTCACGACCAATTGCTTGGTGACTTTTTGGCCCGGCTGCACCACGCCCATGAAAAGCGCGGCGGGGCTGACCGAAACGCTGGGTTCGATGCGGCCTTCGACCAGCACGGGGATTTTCTGGTTGTCGCTGGTAACCAGCGTAACGTGATCGTTCAGATAGCCCATCGGCGCTTGGCCGTCGAGATGGACTTTCAAGGAGTAGTTCGCCTGGCCGTAATTGCGGCCGGTTTCGACGGCCTCGGCCTTGAGGTGCGGATTGTTCGATTGGACATCGACGATTTTCCAGTTGCCATATCCGCCCCGGTAGTTGACGTTCACCTTCTGGATGTAACCCACGCCTTGATCGATGGCGCCGAACTGCACGCTGCCGGGATCGACCATCACGTCGGTGCGGATGTAGCCGCGGACGTGCAATTGGACCTGGGCGTAGAAGGGCTTGTCGATGGTTACCGTGATCGTCGCGCCGCGCTGGCCGGAGAAGGTGTCGGTGTTGAAATGGGCGACGATCACTCCCTTTTCGTAGGTTTTCAGCGTCGCGTTTTCGATGCGGGGCGTGGTGCAGCCGCAACTCGTGCTGACGGCGGCCACGTGTACGTCTTCCATGTAGAGGTTTTCGAACGGGAAGGCGAACTCGGTCTTGCTGTCGCGAATTACCGTGCCGAAATTGTGCTCGGTGTCCTTGAACATCTTCCGCGCCCATTCCTGGGCGGTTGCCGGGAAAGCGGCGGCCATAATCGCCACGGTCAGCACCAAAAGAATTCCCACTCGACGCGGCATGATAATCTCCTCAAAGGTTCGTTAAGCTTGAATCATCGATTGAATAACCAGCGGTTTATCAAAGTTACAACATAAATTATGGATGTGCGTGTCGGCGGTAAATTTTTTTGTTTTTTCGATTCCGGACTCTGGCGAAATGGCACGGTCTCGTGGGAGAATTATCGAACCTCGTAGGTTATGCTTCAGCATAACGAAATAAGGATTATCCCGGTTATTTACTCGTGTCATGCTGAAGCATAACCTGCCTAATTTGGAAAAAACCGCAAAAAGGGGGGAGGGAAGCTTTCGGCAGCGAGCCGGAAGAATTACTTCAAAAACCGATTTGCGCTCGGTTAGGGCGGTCGTGCCGTGGGGAGAAAGGCTCGAAAAAAACAAGCCCTTTCAGCCCAAAACCTTCTTACCCCCCTTTGATAGAACTCTATGCAAGTCACTGAGTGAAGTCCATCCCGCTATATTGGTTATTTACACATAACACATAATAGGGGGTACGATCCGCTTACGTTTTTTTTGTTTTTTCCGCCTCGAAAGGTCATTAAGCATTGCCAGAACTCGGCCGTTTCGATTAAGATGGTGGATTACGCGCTCCCGAGCAGGATTGACTTCCTGTGCGACGGTCCTCGCGGAACGGTTCCGCGCGCGATGTACGCCGGCTCATGCCTTTGGGAGCGTACGAGGTTTAGCACGCAAGTCAACTCAAGGGAACAGGTTACAGGGGACAGGATACAGGGAACGGATTACAGGAGTCGGGATTTTTTCCGCCGTCCCCCGTATCCTGTCCCCTGTAACCTGTCCCCTATACCACGCCATGTTCGAATCGCTGCAACAAAATCTGTCGAGCGCGCTGCGGTCCCTCACCGGGCGCGGCATTTTGACCGAAGCGAACATGCGGGAGGGCCTCCGCCAGGTGCAAATGGCGCTCTTGGAGGCCGACGTCAGCCTGCCGGTCGTGAAGGATTTCATGGCCACGATCGGCCAAGCGGCCGTGGGCGAGCGGATCCTCAAGTCGCTCAATCCCACGCAGCAGCTTACTTACGTCGTCCATCAGGAACTCATCAACCTGATGGGGCCGGTCGATCACTCGCTGCATTTCCGCGGCGAGGTCTCCGTGCTGATGCTCTGCGGCCTGCAAGGTTCCGGCAAGACCACGACCTGCGGCAAGCTGGGCCGGCTCATCAAAACGCGCGGCCGGCAGCCGCTGTTGGTCGCCGCCGACTTGCAGCGCCCCGCCGCCATCCAGCAGTTGCAGGTGCTGGGCGAACAGCTCGGCATTCCGGTCTATGCCGACTTGAACGCCAAGGATCCCGTCACGCTCTGCCAGGCCGCCGTGCGGCAAGCCAAGGCGCAGGGAGCGAACACGGTGATCCTCGACACCGCCGGGCGGCTGCACGTCGATGCGGAGTTGATGGACCAGCTCACGCAGATCGACCGCCGCATCGGGCCGGATCAGGTCTATCTGGTGGTCGATGCGATGACCGGCCAAGACGCCGTCAACAGCGCGAAAGCCTTCAACGAGGCGTTGGAACTCGACGGCGTCATCATGACCAAGCTCGACGGCGACGCCCGCGGCGGCGCGGCGCTTTCGGTCAAGGCCGTCACCGGCGTGCCGATCAAGTTCGTGGGCACGGGCGAGCATCTCGATTCGATCGAGGAGTTCCATCCCGACCGCATGGCCGGCCGCATCTTGGGCATGGGCGATGTCGTTACCCTGGTCGAGCAGGCCCAGGAAAAGTTCGACAAGGAGGAGATGGAGAAGCAGCAGGCCCGGCTGCAGAAGGGCCAGTTCACGCTCGTCGATTTCAAAAAAATGCTCGGGCAGGTGGGAAAGCTCGGACCGCTGCAAAAGGTGATGGGCATGATTCCCGGTATGGGTTCCCTCACGCAGATGATGGGCGATACGGACGCCGAAGGGGAAATGACGCGTTTGGTCGGGATTATCGACTCGATGACCCCCGCCGAACGCGAGAATCCCACGAAAGTGATCGATCCCAGCCGCCGCCGCCGCATCGCCGCGGGGGCCGGCGTGCAGCCCCACGAAATCAACGAACTCGTCAAACAGTTCGACGGCATGGCGGGCATCATGAAAAAGATGGCCTCGATGGGCATCATGGAACGCATGAAGACCGTGCGCCAATTGCAGCAAGGCGGGATGCTCAATCCCAGCGCTCGGCTGCAATCGAAGGGCGATACCGGCAAGCGGCTCACCAAGCAGGAGCGCGACAAACTCAAAAAGAAGAAAGAACGCGAAGAACGCAAGAAAAAACGCGAAGACCGCGACAAGAAAAACAAACCGGACGACAAAAACAAGCCGGACGATAAGAACAAACCCGACGACAAAGATAAACCTAACGACAAATAATCATTGATGTATCAAAAGGGCGAGGGAAAAAGCGGCAAGGCGAAAGAGAGCTTCTTTTTCCCCTAACCCCTAGCCCCTAGCCCCTAACCCCTTTCCTACGAGGAGACTATTTGTGGCAGTACGCATTCGGATGAAGCAGATGGGGCGCAAGCATCGTCCTTTCTACCGGATTTGTGCGATGGACATCCGCACCCCGCGCGACGGCCGCGTGCTCGAGCAGTTGGGCACCTACGACCCGATGATCCCCGAGACCGACGCCCGCGTGGTGCTCGATCTCGAGCGCGTCGAGCATTGGATCAACCACGGCGCGACGCCTTCGGACAACGTGAAGATTTTCCTGAAGAAGTACGGCAAGAACGGCACGCACGTCGAGGCGCAGAAGCAGGCGGTCGATCGCTTGGCGCAGAAGCGCCGCCGCAACGAGCCGATCCAGGTTGCGCCGCGGGCGCCGAAGCAAAGAAAGCAGCCCGAACCAGAGGCCGCCGCGCCGAAATCCGACTCCCAGGCGATACGCGATGAAGCCGCCGCGAAGGAAGCGAAGGAATAATCCTGCAAAGCCGCGACCAGTGGTCGCGGTTTGCGCTCCATTCCGCGACCACTGGTCGCGGCTTTACAAAACCCATGCGTTTCGACATCCTTACCCTATTCCCGGAGATTTTCCAAGGATTCTTGGGCGAGAGCTTGTTGAACAAGGCGATTCAGGCCGGATTGATCGAGGTGCGGCTGCACGATATCCGCGATTGGTCGAAGAACAAGCATCGCCAGGTCGATGACCGGCCATTCGGCGGCGGGCCGGGCATGGTGCTGATGGCGCCCACCGTGGTCGAATGCGTCGAGGCCGTGCAAGCCGCGTCCGAAACGCCGGGCCGCTTGGTCATGCTCACGCCGCAAGGCCGCCGGCTCGATCAAGCCGCCGTGGAGCGGCTGGCGGCGAATGAGCGGTTGATACTATTGTGCGGGCGTTATGAAGGATTCGACGAGCGGATTCGCCAAATTTTGCAGCCGGAGGAGATTTCGCTCGGCGATTTCGTGCTGAACGGCGGCGAAGTGGCCGCGATGGCCGTCGTCGAGGCGGTGATCCGGCTGGCGCCGGGCGTGTTGGGCGACGAAGACAGCAGTGCGAGCGATTCGTTTTCGGGCGAACGCCGGTGGCTGGAGTTTCCGCAATACACCCGCCCCCGGGAATACCGCGGATTGGAAGCGCCCGAAATTTTGCTCTCCGGCAATCACGAGGAGATCGCCCGTTGGCGCGACGAGCAAAGCCGGCGGCGGACCTTGGAGCGAAGGCCGGATTTATTGGGATGAGATCGCAAATTGGTAATTGAAAATTTCAAATATCAAATTTCAAATCGATCATTGAATCATATACGAAAGGAACTTTAATCATGAGTCGTCAGATTCTCGACTTGGTCGAAAAGAGCAGCATCAAGCCGGAGCAGCCGATATTCAGCATCGGCGACACGGTCGATGTGCATTGCCGGATTTTGGAGGGCGACAAGGAGCGCATCCAGATTTTCACCGGCGTGGTGATCGCCCGCAGCGGTTCCGGCTCGCGCGAAATGTTCGTCGTGCGGCGGATCGTGCAGGGCGAGGGCGTGGAGCGGAAATTCCCCGTCAACTCGCCGCGGATCGCCAAAATCGACGTCAAGCGTTCCGGCGTCGTCAAACGCGCCAAGCTCTATTACCTCCGCGACCGCAGCGGCAAGGGCGTCCGCTTGCGCGAACGTCGCGTGGAAACGAAATAGCAATTCGTCATTTAGCCCCCCATGAATACATGGGGGGCAAGTGGTTGAATTCGATCACCATCGCAACGTCTCCCCCGGTGTATTCACCGGGGGCTAAATTTGGGTATTTTCCATGCGGCTCGGTGAACTTGTTGTCCGCGGCTGGCGCACGTGTGCCACTGGCATCTTGCCAGTGCTGAGTTGGCGATATTGGTTTCCCAAACGCACTCTCGGCCAGCGCGGCGAGCGGGCGGCCGCGAAATTTCTCAAACGGCAGGGCTATAAAATTCTCGCCACCGGCGACCGGCTCAAGCATCGCGACGAATTGGACATCGTGGCCGCCGACGGCCGAACGGTCGTCTTCATCGAAGTCAAAACCCGCTCTTCGCAGGCTCAAGGCCATCCCGCCGAAGCGGTCGATGCCGCCAAGCAACGTCAACTCACGAAGCTCGCCGTTACGTTCCTCAAGCGCCACCGCTTGCTCGATTATCCCGCCCGCTTCGATGTCATCGCCATCACCTGGCCGGAGAACGTGCGAAGGCCGCAAATCGAACACATCCAAAACGCCTTCGAGGCGGCGGGGAAGTGGGAGTTTTATTCGTAAAGAACATGTAGGACAGGTTTTCAACCTGTCATCTGATGCGTAATACCAATTCTCTAGTGACATTTTCGTCCGTCTAGGCTATAATTGGGATATGTCCACCCTCGAACGAACCATTACGACCGCCGCACAATTACTCCAGACGCCGGGACTGGGGCGGTGCGAACTTGTCCGGGGAGTATTCATCGAAATGTCGCCTGCGGGGTTTATGCATGGCCGTCTTGCCGCAAGAGTAGCGCGCATCTTACTCGATTTCGTCGAGTCGCGATCCTTGGGGGAGATAACTGGGGCGGAGACGGGATTCTATATCGAGCGCAATCCCGATACCGTCCGCGCTCCCGACGTGGGCTTCATCCGCGCCGACCGCTTACCTACCAAAAAGCTGAGCGGTTTTTTCGACGGCCCACCCGATCTGGCCGTTGAAATTCTCTCGCCGAGCGATCGCGCCAGCGAAGTAATCGCCAAGGTTCAAGAGTGGCTCCACGCCGGTTGCAAGGCGGTTTGGATCGTCGATCCAGAAACCGAAACGATAACCGTTCACGAGAGCAAAAATCGCATTTTCGAGTTGAGCAAAGGCGATACGCTTTCGGGCGGCGATGTTTTGCCGGGATTTGGCGTACTCGTTCGAGATATTTTTGGGTAAAGGGACGAAGAAGCTCATGCACAAAATCACCGGCGTTAAAATTCTGCAAGAATATCGTCTGGAACTGACGTTTGACGACGGAGTTTCCGGGACGGTCGATCTTTCCCGCTTGGCCGGCAAGGGCGTGTTCGCGCTCTGGCTCGACCGCATGCAATTTGAAAATGTCCAAATTGGTTCCGTAGGCGAGTTGATCTGGGGCGCTGATGTAGATTTATGCCCGGATTCCTTGTATCTTCAAGTCACCGGCAAGAAACCGGAGGATATTTTTCCGGCGTTGCGCGGGGAGCACGCCCATGCCTGATGACTGGCGTTTACAGAATCAGATGGACTTCCTCCGAAACGTGGAGTTGGTTTGGAAGGAATACAAGGCACCTAGTGAATCGTGGGATCATGATCACTGCGAGTTCTGTTGGGCGGAGTTTATGGAGGCTGCCGGCCCGGAGTATCTTCGTGCCGGTTATTGCACGGAGGATGAATATCGTTGGATTTGTAAACAATGTTTCGAGAACTTCAAAGCGATGTTTGCTTGGACGGTCAAAAACAGCTAAAATTCCAAAGTTGCAAAGGCTATCCCCATCAGAAATATTTTATCACTGCTAGTTTGTGGGAAGATTCATGACTACCGCCCAATTGCGAAAACAAGCCAAGGAACAGTTGGATTCCCTACCGCCGAACAAGGTGCGGGTCGCCGTGGAATTTCTGGGCTATCTCGAAACCGCCGCCAGCCGCGACGCCACCGCCGAATTGCTGAAAATCCCCGGCCTGATTAAAGACGTTGAAGAAGCGGCCAAGCACATCAAACGAGGCCGCACCAAGAATTGGCGAGAGGTTCGAAAAGATGTTTGAAGTCGAACTTCTTCCCGCGGCGGAAAAAACCTTCGCTCAAGCCGATGCAATTCTCGCGCGGAAATTGGCTCGATGTTTACGGTTGTTGGAAATCGATCCCCTGCGACATCCGAACATCAAACCGCTGATCGGGCCGCTCAAAGGATTTTTCCGGTTCAGAATCGGCGATTATCGCGTTGTCTATCGGATCGATTCAAAAAACAAAACCGTGTACGTTGTGCGAATCGTCCATCGCAAAGAAGCTTACGAATAGAAGCGTGAAGTAAAAAACAGGCCCAAAGGTTTTAAGAATCCGCATCGTTGCGAACCATTTCTTCGCCTGCCGCGCCGATCTCCTCCAAATACGAAAAAATCTCCTGGGCTTCACGTTCGTCGATGCGGCTTAAGGCGAAGCCGACGTGGATGAGGAGGTAGTCGCCGATCTGGGCCTCGGGGGTGTAGGCCAGGCAGACTTCTTTCCGGATGCCGCCGAAATCGACCTTGCCCATCGGCAACGCTTCGGGCGATTCCTGATGCACTTCGATCAATTTGCCGGGTATGCCGAGACACATAAGAAAGTATGAAGTATGAATGCTGAAGGATGAATTGAAGAAGATAATTCTAAAATAAGCGAGCCGCCGGGTTTATCCCGGCGCATCGTTCGGTTAATAATACAGGCCGAAGCGCCGGGATAAACCCGGCGACTCGCTTTTTTATTTTACTCGCTTTTGGATTTTAATCCAGCGATGAGTATTTGACCGAGGGCAATGCCGCCGTCGCCGGGGGGGACTTGCTGGGGGAGAAAAACTCGATAACCGGCCTCGGTCAGCCGAGAAAACGTTCTGCGGAGCAGCAAAGCGTTTTGAAAACAGCCGCCGCTCAGGACGATTTGCTGCAGGCCCGCCGATTGCGCGATCTCGACCGCCATTTCGGCCAAGGCGAGATGAAATCGGGCGGCGATTCGCCCGGCAGGCTCGCCGGTCGATACATCGGCGAGTATCTGGCGGATCATTGGTTCCCAATCGGACACCAAAACGCCGCTGTTATGTCGTTCAAGCGGCATTCGGTAAGCCCTCACCCCCGGCCCCTCTCCGGGAACCGACCGGGCACCGCGCGAAGCGTGGTCGTTGGACGGGAGAGGGGAGGTCGCTTCCTCCGCGGCGAATTCCAGGGCCATGGCCGCTTGCCCTTCGAAGGTGATGGAGCCACGGCTTGGCGAGAGGCCGAGGATGGCCGCGACGGCGTCAAAAAGCCGGCCCAGGCTGCTCGTGCGCGGGCAGTTCGTCCCGCGGCGGAGCATCTGCATAAGCGTTTGCATTTCGCCGGGCGGAAACCAATCTTCGGCGTATTTTGCCGCCTCTTCGCCGAAGATTTCGTAAAGCACCCCCAGTGCCGAACGCCGCGGCTTTCGCGCCGCCGCATCACCGCCGGGCAATGCAAAGGTGCGAAGGTGCGCCACGTGCGAGAATTCCTTCACCAGACCGGGGGCGGGGACGCCCCGGCTCGCTTCGACAACGAGCGCTTCGCCGCCCCAGATCGTGCCATCGGCGCCATAGCCGGTGCCGTCCCAGGCGAAGCCCAGTACGGGGCCGGTCAAGCCGTGCTCCGCCATGCACGCCGCCACGTGCGCGTGATGATGCTGCACGCGCAATAGCGGCACGTTCCACCGCGCGGCGAGCGTCTCGGCCTGCCGCGTGGAAGCGTAATCGGGATGCAGATCGCAGACGACTATGTCCGGCCGGACTTGATAAAACTGCGTTAAATCGTCGATCGCCTTGCGAAACACCTCGACGCTCGCGGCCGAATCGAGATCGCCGATGTGTGCGGAGAGGATTGTCGGAAGGGGGAAGGCGGAGGGGGGAAGGGGGAAGGATGAAGGATGAAGGATGAAGGATGAAGGATGAATGAGCTGCTCCTCTTCCGCCTTCCGCCTTCCCCCTTCCGCAGTTCCGCCTTCCGCCTTCAAGCACAGCGCCACGGTGTTTTTTAGGTGTCCGCCCAGTGCGAGGATCGTTCGTCCGCTGGGATTATCAACCGGCACGGGCAGCGGGGCGAATCCGCGGGCGCGGCGAAGCACTTGCATTCCGGCCGGGCCGAAGCGGACGATCGAATCATCAACCGGCCGGACGATGGAGCGGTCGTGCGTCAAGAACAAATCGGCCACGTGGCCCAGCCGCCGCAATGCGTCTTCCAGCGAAATCGCCATCGGCTCTTCCGCCAGGTTGCCGCTCGTGCAAACGATGGGCCGATCGACGGCGGCCATCAGCAAATGATGCAGCGGCGTGCAAGGGAGCATGATGCCGAGGTACGGATTGCCGGGAGCGATGTTCGGGGTGAGGGGAGAGGGGAGAGGGGAGAGGGGAGAGGAAAATGATGAATGATGAATGATGAATGATGAATCGTTTAGCCTCGACCGGGCACCGACCAAAGGTTGGTCGGCGATCGCGTTTTTCCGCAAAAGAACGATCGGCGCTTGATGAGATGCGAGCATCCGCGTTTCTTCTTCCGAAACTTCGCAATACCACCGCACTTCGGCGAGCGAACGCATCATCAGGGCGAAAGGGCGGTCGGGACGGCGCTTTCTTTCGCGCAATCGCGCTACGGCGGCGGCGCTGGTGGCGTCGGCGAGGAGTTGGAATCCACCCAGCCCTTTGAGCGCGAGAGTATGACCGTCTTTGATGGCTTCCGATGCGCGCAGAATCATCTGGCCGTCATCGGGGACGAGGACGTCCCGGCGACCTTGCGCGTCGAGCAGTTGCAGATGCGGTCCGCAGGCCGGGCAAGCGATGGGTTGGGCGTGAAACCGCCGGTCGGCCGGATTCTCGTATTCCGCCCGGCATTCGGCACACATCGCATAGGACTTCATCGAGGTTCGCGGCCGGTCGTAGGGCAACTGCTCGATGATCGACCAGCGCGGCCCGCAGTTCGTGCAGTTCGCGAACGGGTAGCCGAATCGCCGCTCGGAAGAATTAAAAATCTCCGCCAGGCATTCTTCACAGGCGGCCAAGTCGGCGGGAATCGTCGGGCCGGGCAGGGAGGACGCGTCGCTCGTGCGAATTTCGAACGTCGTCGGGGCGTCGTCTCGACAGGGAATGTCCCGGATTTCGAGCGCATCGATCTTCGCCTGGGAAGGAGGGTGGTTTTGCACGATTTTCAGAAATGCCGCCACCGATTCGACCGAACCCTGCGCTTCGATCCGCACCAGATCGGCCTCGTTCAACACCCAGCCGCCAAGCCCCTGCGATCGGGCCGCGTTATAAACGAAGGGCCGAAATCCGACTCCCTGCACCACGCCGCGCACCGCGACGGCAACGCGGCGCAACGGCGAGGAAGTCCTCGATTCGGCCATCGATTGCGTTCTTTTCGTCATACCGCAACTAGAAAAATAAAGTGATTCTCAACGCTTCATTTTATCATAGTTCATTGGCGATTCCATGGTTGACGTACGATTTGCCGTGGGATAAAATCCTTTTCTCCGCCGATCATGGCTAACCGTATGAGCGGATGCATGGAAATCAATCCTTATCAATCTCCCGAAGCCGAGTTAAGGCCTTCTCCCGCTGAAAATGCGCAGCAACCTCAAAAAGACTCCCCGCTTAAGTACATCGTCGCGATTTTGGGCGCCGCGATCGTATTCGTGGGAGCATTTGTCGCCCTGCTTTTTATCACTGCCATCATCGTGCCGCATATTTACTACAGTTTGGCGGGATCGATTATTATTTATCTTGTCGCACTGCTTGCGATCCTCGCCGCCGCTCAGTCGTTTCGCGCGACGTTGAGAAGTTATCGGCGAAAATAACTCGATAAGGTTCGATAGCGGGCGGACTTGCATCCAAATAGCGATATTTGGTCCGCGCGACTTTTTTATTCTATCCGATATCTTCGACGGATTACACCCGAAATTCCGGTTGCGCGGGCCGCGTCGGGTGATTTATTGAGCTATTCTTGCATGGCGTCCGAGGATTTCCCCAAAGCGGCGGGATCGCAGGATTCCCGGCTTAGCAGCCTGTTGAAAAAGGGGACTGGCTCGGAGCCAAATGCCGGAATTCCCACGGAAAACAGATTGAAGCGACGTGCCTGTCCCCTTTTTCAACGCAACCTTTCCATTCCATCATACCAATCGATACCTGCACTCGGCCATGCCCTCATTTCTTTGGATCGTTCTCGGCGCGCTGCTGGTAGGAGGAGTCTCCTTGTCGGCGGGCGTGTTTCTCGGCCGATTGACCGTCTGGAGGCGAATCTCGACCGCGTTTTCGGCGGAGGAGTTGAATCCGCAATTGACGCGGTTCATCCAGCGGTTGAATCGGATGATCGGCCAAATTTCGCAAGACGTCGGGCGGCACCAATCGAAAATCGAAGCCACGGCCGGCGAGCTGAACGCCATGCACGGGCAGTCGTCGCAGCACCTCACCGAGCTCGTCGTGAACGCGGTGGGCAAAATCCTGGAAAGCAACGAGACGCTGCAGAAACGCCTGCATTCGGCCGAATCGAAATTGCAGGCGCAGAGCGCGCAGCTCGACACCTATTTGACCAAGTCGCAAACCGATTCCCTCACGCGGCTGCCCAATCGCCGCGTTTTCGACGAGCGGCTGCGGCAAAGCATCGACGAGTACGAACGCCGCCGAACGCCCTTCGCCCTGTTGATGCTCGATCTCGACCGTTTCAAGGCGATCAACGACGGTTTCGGACATTTGGGGGGCGATTACGTGCTCCGCGAGTTGGGCGCGATCGTTTCCGGCTTCGCCTCGGAGCACTCGTTCGCGGCGCGGCTGGGAGGCGATGAGCTTGCCGTCCTGGCCGACTGCGAATCCGCCGAGGATGCCTGCCGGCTGGCCGAGGAAATCCGCGCCGCCGTCGCCAAGCATCGCTTTTCCTTCGAGGGCGTGGCGCTGGCGGTGACCATGAGCGTGGGCATGGCGATGATCCGCCCGGGTGAGACCGGCTCCGATCTGCTCGGCCGCACCGATCGGGCGCTCTACGCCGCCAAGGCCGCGGGCAGAAATTGCGGGTTCTTCCACGACGGAAAACGCTGCCTGCCCATCGACGTCGCCGTCCCCGCGCCGGAAGACCGCGAGGGAATTCGCGAACTCTGCGACGAACTCCGCCAACGAATGGCGGAAATCGTCAAAGGGTGATGGGGAATGATGAATGATGAATGATGAATGCTGAATGCAGAAGGACGAAGGATGATTTGATTCGGGATTATTGAATGACGTGCGGGATTGCGAGGGCGGAAGATATTTCGGGGCGGGATTGCGCGGGGAAGTCGCGATCCGCGCGTTTTTGCGGATTATGCCGGACGGGGCAGCCGCCGTTTGCCTGCCGCGTTATTCCATGCTACATACTTGTGGGCGCGGAATGCCGCGTGCAATCCCTAGATTTATCATATTTTCAACCTCGGTTTGCATTCATGGTCACCATTGTCGGTTTCATCGTCGTGATCGGTGCGATTCTGGGCGGTTTCACCATGGCCGGCGGGCATATCGGCGCGCTCATTCATCCGTCGGAGATCGTGACCATCGGCGGCGCGGCATTAGGCTCGATGATCGTCATGTCGCCGAAGAAAGTGCTCATCGACATGTTCAAGGGGATCGTGCAGTGCATCAAGGGATCGCCCTACTCCAAGGCCAACTTCCAAGACATGTTCAAGATGATGTACGAGTTGTTTCGCCTGGCGCGGCGCGAAGGACTGATCGTGTTGGAGCCGCACTTATCGACCCCCAAGGAAAGCGCGATCTTCACGAAATACCCGAAGATACTCGGCGATCACCACGTGCTCGAGTTCATCTGCAACGCGCTCACGCCGGTGATCGACGGCACGATCAAGTCGGAGCAGGTTCCCGGAATGCTCAACACGGAGCTGCATTTGATCGCCGAGGAGCACCACGCGCCGCAGGGCGTATTGACCAAGGTCGCCGACGCCCTGCCGGGTTTCGGCATCGTGGCCGCCGTGCTGGGAATCGTGATCACCATGGAGGCCATCAGCGGCCCGGTCGAGGAGATCGGCGAAAAGGTCGGCGCGGCGCTGGTGGGCACGTTCATGGGCATTCTGCTCTCCTACGGTTTCGTCGCCCCTTTGGCGACGAAAATGGAGTTCATCGGCGCGGACCACATGGCATTTTTCAACGCCATCTCCTCCGCGATCCAGGGATTCACCAACGATCTCGCGCCCAAGGAGGCCATCGAGCAGGCGCGCCGCAGCGTGGGCGGCGAAATGCGCATCTCCCGCGAACACATGGACGAATTGCTCAAGGAAGTCGATAAGGCGTAGCAGGGGGTAGGGGATGGGGGATAGGGAGTGGACAGTGGGCAGTAAGCAGTAGGCAGTATGCAGTAGGCAGTGGGCAGTGAGAAGCCACAAGCGGGAATCTTTCATCCTTCATCCTTCATACTTCATACTTTCCCTAATCCCTAATCCCTATCCTCTAACCCCTATCCCCTATCATGGCAGGCAAAGGCGGCGGAGCTTGGAAAGTGGCCTACGCGGATTTCGTTACCGCGATGATGGCCTTTTTCATGGTGATGTGGATCGTCGCCCAGGGCAAGCCCAAGGTGAAGGAAGCGGTCGCCGAGTATTTTCAGGATCCCTACAAATACTATCGGAAAATCCACGATCCCGCCAAAGCGGGCGTTATCACGCCTTCGACGAGAGGAATCAATCTGCCGCACGATAAGGGATCGGGCACGCAGATCCGACCCACGAAATTCGTCACCCCCGGCGACAAGACCAAGCTCATCAAGGGGCAGAAAAACGTCGAGCCGGGAAAAATCGTCATCGCCACGACGCACGACGGCAAGCAAGAGCGCGTGGGCACCATCGTGCTGTTCGATCCGCAATCGAGCGACTTGAACCGGGCGGCCCAGGAGCAACTGGCGATCCTCGCGCCCGCGCTGCGCGGCAAGCGGCACAAGATCGAAATTCGCGGCCACGCCATGCGGCGGCCCGTCGAGAAGCAAGATTCGGCCGAAGAAGACTGGAACCTCACCTACACGCGCTGCATCGCCGCGATGGATTATCTGATCGCCAAGGGCGTGGAGGCCGACCGCTTCCGGCTGAGCCAGGCGGGCACTTACGAGCCGCTGACGATCTCCGGCGGCGCGGAGGACGTCAAGAAAAACGCCCGCGTCGAGGTCTATCTGCTCGACGAGATCACCGAGGAACTTGCCGGCACGCGCGAACAGCGCGCCGAACGCTTCAAGACGCCGGAAAAAAAATCTCCCGAAAAGTAACGGCGCTTGCGGACGAGGGCGACCGTTTATCCTCCCGGCTTCTTCATCGCCCAGCTATGCAGGATGAGCACGCTCCCCAGCGAGACCAGCGACCAGCCGATCCATTCGGGATGGACGATGGTCTTGGGCGGCGCCGCGCTGCCGGAATCCGGGACCAGCGGCTCCGTGGCGGCGTTCAGCGAAGCGATCGGATGATTCGTTTGCTTCGCCAAAAACATCGTGAATTCGGGCGTCAGCGTGAAGCTCGCCACCGAAAGCAGTTCGATGCCCAGGTAAAGCAGCACCAATCCGGCCAGAAAATATTGATTTCGGGTGATGTCCATGAGGAATGCTCCCATCCGCAATCGGCCGTCCCTTCGGGACCGCAAAAACTCATCCTTGAAAGGTATCGAATCGTCGGGCCGGACGACTTCATCCCGCTCCATTCCGTAGCGTTTGTAACGGATGGCCGGGAACGCTTTCAACGATTGGTCGGAATGATCCGGTTCTGCCGACAATAGCATGCCCGCCGATCGCGTCGTTTAGGCCGATCCCCCTTCTTCGCGGCCCCGCGGGTCCCGGTTCGTATCCTATGATTGCATGGAGTGAAAATCGTTTAGCCCGGAGCCATCGGCGACGGCCAAACGATTCAACTCCGCTAAAAATCGTTGGGGCGATGGTTTTCAGCGTTGCGCCGTCGCCGATGGCTCCGGGCTAAACGATCGAAGAAATTTTCGGCAAAACGCGCCGAAATAAATCGAGAGCAAAGGATGAAATCATGCCGAATCGCGTTTTGATCGTGGACGATTCCATGCTGATGCGGAAGATGGTGGGCGACAGCCTGGCGGACGACGGCTGGGAAGTGGCCGGCGAGGCGAGCAACGGCGCGCAAGCCGTGCAGCAATACTGCCGCCTCAAGCCCGACGCCGTCACGCTGGATATCGTGATGCCGGGCACCGACGGCCTCTACGCCTTGGAACACATCATGCTCTTCGATCCCGACGCCAAAGTGGTCGTCGTCAGCGCGCTGAACCAAACCAAGCTGATCTCGGAGGCGATCCGCAAAGGCGCCCAGGATTTCATCGCCAAGCCGTTCCTGCCCGAACAACTCCAGCAGACGATGCTTTCCTGCGTTCCCGAATCGGCGTGAAAAACCGCGACATTTCCTCGCGTTCTCGTCGCTCCGCGACAAAAAAACCTAAAACGGCGGCCGTAGGCAAGGGAGATGCGCCTGCGGCCGCTTGTTTTTCTTGCAGCCTTCGATTTCAACATGGCCGCGGCGGATCGATCCGTCTTAATGATCGTCGCAAACTTTGGCGCGATATTTGCACCCAGAGATTACCGTCTTGCGGAAAAAATCGCGCGTGGCGACAATACTTCTTTCCCAAACCGATTATTCCGTCGGGACTTTCGAGATGATGTGTGGAGAAACGATACGGTAATTTGATCGACCGTCTCGAAACGGAACACTTTTGGCAAACGCGCGGATTCGACCATGAAAAAATGCCTTCCCGCCGGACTTTGGATGATGCTCGCTTTGCTTTCTCCCGCGGCGCGGTGCGCGGAGGAAGATGCCCCCGTTTGGAGGACGGTTCCGCCGATCCGCGCGGCGAAAGGCGAGACCGCGCCCGCCGCGATGAAGGAGCATATCGAACTTCTCAAAAGCAGGCTCCCCGGCGAGAATTTCACGATCGTCGAGGCGCGACCGTTCGTGGTCGTCGGCGACGACGAGCCGGCCGAGGTCCGCCGCCGCGCCGAGCAGAACGTCCGCTGGGCGGTGAAGTTGCTGAAGAAGGCTTATTTCACGAAAGACCCGCCGGTGATCATCGACATTTGGCTCTTCAAGGACAAGGAGAGCTACGAGGCGAACGCCCAGGAGCTTTTCGGCAAGAAGCCCGACACGCCCTTCGGGTATTATTCCGCCGCGCACCGCGCGCTGGTGATGAATATTTCGACCGGCGGCGGCACGCTGATCCACGAACTCGTGCATCCGTACATCGCCGCGAATTTCCCCGACTGCCCCTCCTGGTTCAACGAGGGGCTGGCCTCGCTCTACGAGCAGTGCGGCGAGGAGGACGGGGAAATCCACGGCTATACCAACTGGCGGCTCGCCGGCTTGCAGCGCGCCGTCGCCGGGAAAAAAGTCCCCTCCTTCAAAACGCTCTGCGCGACCACAACCGAGGAGTTTTACTCGCAAGACAAAGGCACGAACTACGCCCAAGCGCGGTATCTTTGCTATTACCTCCAGCAGGAAGGACTTCTGAAAAGCTACTATAAAAAATTCCGCGCGAACTCCGCCAAGGACCCCGCCGGCTATCAAACCCTCCAAGAAATCCTCGGCCGAAAGGGCGACGCCGAAATGAAGGCGTTTCAAAAAGAATGGGAGCAGTGGGTGCTCAAATTGAAGTTTAGAGATTGAAAAAATGCACCGCGAAAAAACGCTTCCCGCCATGTTTCGCGCCGCGTCGCCCGCCCGACAACGCGCGGTTGCAACAAGCGTTTCATGCTTGCCGGTTGTGCGGAGCGCACGCGCGCGCGGATGGCCCGATACCACCGGTTGACGAGGGATTGGCGTATCGCGCGATCGCGGCGGCGAAAGGGCGTTGCCTTTTTCGAGCCTGGGGGATGTTTTTTAGGATTCGCCCGGAGGGAGAATATCGCGCTGGTCGCGGCTGAACAGCGACACGAAGATTTCCGGGTTCATGTCGTCCCGATGGAATCGCACGTGGGCGTCGCCGTAAACGAAATTGCTTCCGCCGGAATGAAAGCTGTAGATTTCGTTGTTGTTGCTGCAATTGATCATGTTCGACGTAAAGCAGATCACGTCCACGGCGTTCCAGTTTTCGTACGAGGCCCAAGCGTAGCCGTTGCACGTGCCGCTCACGCGCACTCGATTCGTGGAAAATCTCCAGGGCCGGCCGGCGTCTTCGGTGAATAGCCACGTATGCGCGAGTCCGTCCACGATATCCTTGGTTTTCGCATAAGCGTTCGGCGGATATCCCAACAACGACTGGACCGGACGTCTGCGGCGCTTGACGAGGCCGCCGGATTCCAGTTTGGTCATGACCGTATCCGAAATGACGATGTTCGGGCCGTAGTCGGCGACGCCGTACTGCGCTTCGTCGCGCCCGGAGGGAGTGGTCGGACAAACGAAGATGGCGATGGTGTTTCTCGTGATGTTGGCATTGGCGGCGTCGTTCCAATTCCGCTTGAAGTTATATCGCTTCTTCAGCGATCCCAATTCCAGATAGGGGAGAATTTGGACCAACGAGCTATAAGTGGCCGGAATGGTTACGCGGGAGGCGGGAAATCGCTTGAGCGCATTCTCGTGCTCCAAAGCCGCCAAGCCCATCTGCCGGAGACTATTGGTGCAGGTAGCGCGGCGGGCCGCCTCGCGGACCACTTGGATGGCGGGCAGCAAAAGTCCAATAAGGATGCCGATAATCGCAATGACGACTAACAACTCGACCAGCGTAAAACCGCACCGGCTCCATTCGGAATTCTTTTGGGGGCGTCGCATGCCACTTTTCCTTTCTGAGGATGGTGCACGATGGTCGGCCTTGTCGAACTATTAACCATTTATTGGGCCGGAAGCTACGGCGAAACCACCGTCACCATCGACGAAAACTTGCCTATGCAATAAACGCAAATGGTTTGTGTGTAAGGAGTTAACTATTCGACAAGGCCGCGGCCCGCTAACAGGCCGGTGCCTGGCGATTGAAAAGACTCTCGCCGGTGCGATTGAAAGGGCTAACGCCAATGGTGCAGATGAATTATAAACTGCCGTAAGCGGCTTGTCTAGGGATTCTAGCGGTCCGACAAATACAATTTGACAGGTTCATGTTGGAGCGATCGTTGTACTGTCGCCCCTGGGATGGCGGTACAACTGCCATCCCTGCAGCCTGCCATTTCGCCTCGTCCCCAGGGGAATTGCGATGTTCGCACCTAGAAACGGAAGAGCCAACATAGTTCATCGAGAAGGAATCGAGGCAATCTCGTTTTCTCGCTCCAATATCGCCTCTGCCAATCCGATTGCCGTGAATTGCCGGGCTTCGACGGCCGGCTCAAAGCCGAGCTCGCGGAGGGTGGCGGAGGTAACCGGGCTGATGCTGGCGAGTTTGGTTCGCCGCAGGTTTTCGCCGAAGAGCTTTGCCAACGAGCGGGCGATGGACGAACTGCTGACCGTGATCCAGTCGATGCCGCCGGCGGCCAGCCGGGCGGCGACGGCCTCGTCGGGCCGCTCGACATCGATGCTGGAATACGCGACCACTTGCTCGACGGTCGCCCCGGCGGCGGCGAGTTGCTCGGCAAGCACCTCGCGGCCGCGGCTGGCGCGGATCAGTAGAAATCGCCGTCCTGCGGCTTCCGCGCAAAGCGCGTCGGCCAAGGCCTCGGCGCGGAATTCGCCGGGAACGAGATCGGCGCGCAGGCGGCAGTTTTTCAACTCTTCGGCGGTCGAGGGACCGATGGCGGCGATTTTCGCCTTGCCCAGCCGCCGCGCATCGCCGCCGCCGTGCAAGAGCCGTTCGAGAAAATAGCGCACGCCGTTCATGCTCGAAAACACCAGCCAGTCGAACTCCTCGAGCCGCGCAAGCGCCCGGTCGAGCGGTCCCCAGTCGAGCGGCGCGGAAATCGCGATCGCGGACTGGAACAGCACTTCCGCGCCCCAGGCGCGCAAGTTTTCCGTCATTTCGTCGCGGGGTGAAGGGGACAGGTCCATTATTCGGGGAAAATCAAAATTATCGGCGGTGTCTTCTCGCCGAAAAATAGACCAGTCCCCAAGGCGGCTCTCGCGCGGGCGGGTGATAAGCACCGATTTTCCGAACAGCGGCTGCGCGGCGAACCAGGAGGCGGCGGGCATCGCCTCGACGACTTCGCCCACCACGATCACCGCCGGCGGCCGGATGCCTCGCGTTTCGACGACTTCGGCGATGTCGCCCAGCGTGCAGCGCACGACTTCCTGATCCGGCCAGGAGCAGCGCCGCACGATCGCCGCGGGCGTTTGCGGCGGCTTGCCGCGCGCGAGCAAGGCTTGGCTCCAACGATCGGCGCTGCGGATGCCCATGTAAAAGACGAGCGTTCCGGGAAAATCGGCCAATGCGGCGTAATCGAGCCGTTCGCCGGCCTTCGCGCTTCGCTCGTGCCCGGTGATGAACGCCACGGCCGAGGCTTGCTGGCCAGAAGTGATGGGGATTTCCGCATAGCCCGCCGCGGCGATGGCCGCCGTTACGCCGGGCACGATCTCGTAAGCAATTCCCGCCGCCGCAAGCGCGGCGGTTTCTTCCGCCGCGCGGCCGAAGACCAACGGGTCGCCCCCCTTGAGGCGAACCACGCTTTTGCCGGCCCGCGCGGCGGCGATCATCTGCGCGTTGACTTCCTCTTGCGAGTATTCGCGGCCGGTATGATGGTGCCCCAAGCAGACCTTTTCCGCCGACGGCGGAGCATGGTCGAGCAATTCGCGGTTGACCAGATAGTCGTGAAGCACGAGATCGGCCATCCGCAGACACTCGACGCCCCGCAGCGTTATCAAACCCGGATCGCCCGGCCCCGCGCCGACGAAATAGACTTTGCCGGTAGTTTTTGATGGTAGAGGCATTCTGAAACAGGCGGGGCCAAGGACGGCCCGGCGCGCGGTTTTTTATAATCCCATGCCGAGGAATCCGCCGTGCGCGGCGGTTTCGGCTTGCAGGCGTTCGACGCGCTCGATGGTTTTTCGCAGATCTCCGGCTTCGATGTAGCGGTCGAACTCGATTTTCACCGCCTCGGCCACCGTCTCCTTGAACCACTCCACGACGGGCGCGGTCAGCCATTCGCACACTTCCTGGTCGAGCTCCACGGCCAGGTCGGCGGCGATGGTTTTGCGGTCTTCCTGGTCGGTCAGCACGGTCCCCTCGAAAGCGAACCGCAACATGCCGATCTCCGGATGGTTGGTCAGGCGAAAAACGCACTTCGCGTTGCACAGATAAAAGGTGTTGTACAACCCGTGGCGGCCGACCGCCGCGCGAATCCGTTCCGCCAGCGCTTTTTCCTCGGGCGCGGCGTCCAGCGGGATGTCGAATCGCCCCAGCGAGCGCAACGGCAGGCAATCAAAGCAGATTTCAACGGCTTGGTTCATGGCGTTCGTTCCTTTTGATTCACGACAACGTGGAGGCATTCTATTTTAAGATTTCATCGACTTCGATCTTGCCGCGAGTCAAGCCAGCGCTCCAACGACCGGCGGCTTTCGCCGCTGAGACGACCGGCCAAAATGCCCTCGACGCCGATGTGTTCGTCCAAGTCGGGCCATTCCACCGCGTAACCATCGCCTAAAAGCAGCCAGTTTTTCCGTTCGGCGGGAGAGGCGTTCAGCAAGCGGGGATACCAGGCCAACGGCACCATGATGCGGCGGCCGTCGGCGAGATCCAGAATTAACTCGTCATCCGAAACCGCAACGGCCTTTGCCAAGGGAGCCGTTTCAAGCACCAAAGTATTCATGCCATGCCTCCAATAAACGCTGCCGATGTTCTGTTACGAGACGAGCGATTCGATTCAATTCATGTCCCGCGAAACCGTGATTGCCGGCCAAAGCCGTCGGTTCCAGCCAAAACTTGACGATTTGCCGATCCCGTTTGACGTGGATGTGAGGCGGTTCACCGCCATCGGAACTGAAAAAGACGAAACTATAGGGTCCATCTATCAAGACGGTAGGCATGATCGATGTTCTCGGCTGGCCGTTATCCAATAAATGTCTAGTTGATTCTAATGTATCAAGACGATTTTTTCAAGGCCGGGATCGGTCGGTCCCAAAATCGATTCGCGACGGTAAATCTCCATGCCGCAATCCGATAGCAAATCAATTGACCTCGAGTGGTGGCGTTCGGCGGGATTTTCGAGTATATTCCGGCGATCGGTTCGTGGGGAGGTTTCTCCGCGGCCATAAAAAAACTGACCATCCATATACTATCTCTATATCATGTCTTTCCAATATTCGCTGGGCATCGATCTCGGCACGACCAACAGCGTGTTGGCCTACGCGCCGCTGGATGCCGAACTGCCGCGGATCGAAGTGCTTTCGATTCCGCAATTGGTCGCGGCGGGTACGGTCGAATCGCGGACCATGCTGCCGTCGTTCTTGTATCTCGGTCTGGAGCAGGAAGCCGCCGGCGGGGCCTTTGACGTGCCCTGGGAAACGGGCCGTCATTATGCCGTCGGCGAGTTCGCCCGAAGGCAGGGCGCCGAAGTGCCCGACCGCACGGTGGGCGCGGCGAAATCCTGGCTCTGCCATAGCCGGGTTGATCGCCGCCAGCCGATCCTGCCCTGGAACGCGCCCGCCGACGTGCCGAAAATTTCTCCTGTTGCCGCCGCGCGGCGCTATTTGGAGCATCTGATCGCCGCGTGGAACGGCGAAAAGCCCGAGGCGCCCTTCGCCGAGCAATACGTCGTGCTGACGGTGCCCGCCTCGTTCGACGCCAGCGCGCGGGAATTGACCCGCGAGGCGGCGATCGAAGCCGGCTTTCCACCCGATTTCCTCTTGCTCGAAGAGCCGCAGGCCGCCGTGTATGCCTGGCTCGGTTCGACCGGCGAGCGCTGGCGGCGGTTGCTCACCGTCAACGACACGCTGCTGGTATGCGACGTCGGCGGCGGCACGACCGATCTCACGCTGGTCGGCGTGGCCGAGGAACGCGGCGAGTTGATTCTCAAGCGGATCGCGGTGGGCAACCATTTGCTGGTAGGCGGCGACAACATGGACCTCGCCCTGGCGCATTTCGCCGCCGCACAATTCAACCAAAAAGGCTTGGAACTGGACCCCTGGCAATCGGTCGCTTTGTGGCATTCCTGCCGCGCGGCCAAGGAACTGCTGCTCTCGCCGGGCGGGCCGGAAAAACACAGCATCGCCGTGATGGGCCGCGGCCGAAAGCTGATCGGCGGCTCGATCTCGATTGAAGTCGAGCGGGAAACCGTCCGCGATCTGCTCATCGACGGCTTCTTTCCGCGCTGCGGCGTAGCGGACCGGCCCGAACGGCGGCGGATTTCCGGCTTCCGCGAAATTGGGCTGCCGTTCGAGTCGGACACGGCCGTAACGCGGCATCTGGCGGCGTTTCTGCAAGTGCAAGGCGAAAAAGAGGGCGAACCGGTTCGGCCCACCCACGTGCTGTTCAACGGCGGCGCGTTCAAGGCCGACGCCTTGCGGCAACGCCTGCTCGACGTGCTGGGCGAGTGGTTTCCCGCCGCCCCGCCGCGGCTTTTGGAAGGAGAGCACGACCTCGACCACGCCGCCGCGCGGGGCGCGGCGTATTACGGTTGGAGCAAGCATTGCGGCGGCGTGCGGATTCGCGGCGGCACGGCCCGCGCCTATTACGTGGGCATCGAGACCGCCGGATTGGCCGTGCCCGGCGCGCCGCGGCCGTTGCGGGCGCTGTGCGTCGTGCCCATCGGCATGGAGGAAGGCGCCGCGGGCGACGTGCCCGGCGAGGAGATCGGGCTGATCGTGGGCGAGCCGGCCCAATTCCGCTTCTTCAGTTCCTCGACGCGCAAGCAGGACCGGCCCGGCGACGTGCTTTCGACCTGGGCGGCGGAAGACATCTCCGAAACCGACTCGCTCGAAGCGGCCCTGCCCGCCGAAGAAACGCCCGAAGACTATTACGTGCCGGTCCGATTCCACGCCCGCATTACGGAACTCGGCGTGTTGGAGCTATGGTGCGCAAGCGCCATCGACGACAAACGCTGGAAACTGGAGTTCAGCGTGCGGGAGGATGCGGAAGGGTAGTGGCGATAGCGAGCGAAGGAGTTGAGCTTCTCCGCCCGCGCGAAAAGCCGTTGGCGCAACTTGTTGACGGTTTTATCCGCCGAAGTGTAATCGCTTTCCGGCTTCTCGTCCGCGCTTGAGCAGGCGCCTATTTTCCAGAACGCGCGGCCGTCTTCGCCTTTCCGCCGCAGGAGTTGGACGATGAGGAGGAAGGTTTTTTTCGTGCCCGCGTCCTCGAAGGTGACGGCGTAGCGCAGATGGACGACGTCCACGCCCGGCTGATAGTCTTGAACGGGGGCGTCGAGGCAGCGGACCCTGGCGTTTTTACCCAGGGCGAGGAGCGTGCGGACGGGCTGCGGTTTCTTGCCCGCTTCGGCGGGGGCGACATAACGCTCGATCCCCGCCCGCGCCCGGTAATTATTGCGGTAATAATCGGGCAATCGATCATCGAACGGCTGGCGCTCGAGGCGATCGACCGCGAGTTGGAAGGCCCGTTCCGGCCGCCCCTCCGCCAGCAGCTCGAACCACATCGCGGCGAATTGCTCGGCCTCCCGGCGGATGCGATAGCGATAGTAGAGATAATCGGCCGCCGCCGCCGCGGCGAAAAAAAGCGCGAGCCACAGCCCCCAGAGCGCCGCCTTGCGGCCGGCCAGCGCCGGGGCATCTTGCCGAATCCGCCACAGCGCATAAATGCCGGCCAGGATTCCCGCCGGCGGAATGCACCAGGCCGCGGGATCGACCAGCGCGGCGGGCGAGAGCAGGCCCAAGATCAAGCTCCCCACGGCCGCCCTGCTCACCGTGCGATATTCGGCGACTTCCGCGTCGGGCTCTTCGTGGAAATGCATGAGCGGAGGGGGAGGGGAGGGGATAGGGGACAGGATACAGGGGACAGGATACAGGGGACAGGATACAGGGGACAGGATACAGGGGACAGGATACAGGGGACAGGATACAGGGGACAGGATCGCACAAATCACTCTTGCGTTCTCTATCCCCTATCCCCTATCCCCTGCTATCTAATCCACCCACCATGGTTCGTTTTTGCCGATGCGAATCGAATCGTTTTTCTTGTTCTTCGACTCCAGTTTCGCGCGGCGGTAATGGTAATTCAGCATGAATTGGCTCTGGGGATCGAAAACGTACTTTTCGGGTTCGTTTGCCGGCGAATGGCCGTAAACGCCCAACGATTGCTTCTGCGTGAAGGCCAGCCAGAGCCGGTCGGGGCCGACCAAAAACATCTTTTGGTCCTTATCGACGGCGAATCCCGCGAAATCTCTCGACAGCGGCGCGGTATGCAAAGTGGTCAGGGTAAAGCAGATCATGACCCAGCCGATCCAGACGGAAAAGACCAGGCCGCCGATCTGATCGACGATTTTCAAAAATTTCACTTTAACCTGGGAAATCTTGTCGGTCAGCAATTTGAGCACGATCGAAAAGACCACGAACAAACTCCACAGCGCGAGAAAATCCCAGACGAAGGTGTAGGTCGTGTTCCATTTATCGAGCGCGCCGGCCAGCGGCTCGAAAAAATTCATCGACAGAAGCGCGGCGAAGATCACGTTGATCAAGCGGACCGCGTTGCTCCACAAGCCGTCGTTGAACAGCGAGGCCACGCAGGCCAGCAGGATAACGCAAAGGATGATGGTGATGACCATGATTAAAAAGTGGAGAGTGGAGAGTGGAGAGTGGAGAGTGGTTAGTGGATAGTGGATAGTGAATAGTGGATATTGGTTAGTGGATAGTGGTTAGTGGATAGTGGTTAGTGGTTAGTGGATAGTGGTCGGTGGTCAGTAGTTAGTGGACAGTGAACGGTGGACAGTGAACGGTGGACAGTGGTGGGTAGTTTTGAAAAAATGTCGGTCTTTATTACTCTCCACTCTCCACTCTCCACACTCCACTCTCCACTCTCCACTCTTTCTCAATTCTTCAACACGCGCATCAATTCCGGCAGCGAAGTAACGCCCTTGGCGACCATCAATACGCCTTCCTCCTGGAGGCTTTTCATGCCGTCCTTGCGGGCGGCGGCGCGGAGCAGGTCGAGCTTCGGATTTTCGATCAACACCTGGCGGACATTCTCGCCCACCGGCAACAACTCGAACACGGCGGTTCGGCCGAAATAGCCGATGCCGTTGCACTTCTTACAGATTTCCTTGGGATTCTCCGGATCGGGCGGCTTGGGCCGGTAGAACGATTGGATGCGTCCTTCGGGTATGCCCAACTGCGCGAGCACCTGCGGCTGCGGCGCATAGGCTTCTTTGCAGTCGTCGCACAGTTTTCGGATCAGCCGCTGGGAAACCACGCCGATCGCCGCATTGGCGAAAAGCTCCGCCGGCGCTTCCAGCGCCAAAATCCGCAGCAGGGCCTCGCTGCAATCCCGCGCCCGCACCGTACCGATGATCAAGCGGCCCTCTTCCTCGATCTCCTCGCAAAGCATTTCCACCGTCCGGCCGTTCACCAAATCGCGGACCACGAGCACGTTGGGCATCATGCGAAAAACTTTCAGCAGGATGTCGTCGGGCGTTTGATCCGCGGCCGAATTGTAGGTGGTGACGGGGATGTTCTCCACCTCTTCGTAGCGGTTCTGCTCGTCCTCGACGGCCATGAACTCGCGGGTGAAGCGGTCGGTCGATTGCAGGAACACCTTCGTTGAGGAACGCAATCCGTTGGCCGGCGCGGCGGAAAACAGCACCATTCCCTTCTCCGCGCTCAAAAGCTGCCGGAGCTGTTCCTCCATCTTGGAGCGCATTCCCAGTTCTTCGATCGATTTGAAGGGGATCCGCTTTTCCTCGAACTGCACGATCACCCGCTCGCCGGTCGGCGTGCCTTGCGAAGCCATGGTGGCGCCCAGTTTCTTGCCCTTGAATTCGGCGGTGAACGGCCCCTCCTGGCGGCTCTGGCGGTCCTGCGGATTCATGCCGCAGAGCAGCTTCAGCGCGACCAGCGCGGGATCGGCGCTCTCGCGGTCGCGCGCCTCGCGGGGCAGCCACACGCCGTCGATCATGAAATTCAGCGCCATCCCCTGCGCCGTGAAATCGAACATGATCGCCGAAGACCGATTCTCCAATCCCTCGGCCAACAATTCCCGCGCGTACCGCAAGCCCGGCGACTGCCGCGCGGCGATTTGGCGGGCGCCGCTGGTGCGCTCGTCCGGGTCGCTGGCGAAAACCTTGATCGGCGGGCCGGACTCGTGCGGATCGCGCTTCTCGTAGGGGATGTTGAATCCCAGCTTGTTCAAACGCACCGCAAACCAATAGCGCAGATGTTCGGGCGTCATCACCCGCAGGTCGTTCGTCACTTTCTTATTGCGCAAGATGATGAACGTCGTCAGCGGCGCGGCGTACGCAATCGCCAGCAGGATGAATCCGATCCAAAAATTCAGCTTGGGGATGATCCATGTCAAGAGCAGCGTGCCGAAAAACGTGCCGAACAAGATCGGACTCCAGCGCACGTAGTCCATCGCCTTGACTTCCTGCATGTCGCAACTTGCCCAGTCGGTGGTCCACACCCAAAGCAGGAACAAAACCAAGAAGGCAAGGATTTTAGGCCAGTGCAAATAATAACCGTCTCCGCGCCAGTCGGGACTGGTGATGGGCGCGGCGGGCCATTCCCCCCCGGCGGCAAGCAGATCGCCCGCGAACGCCAACAGCAGAAACGAAAAAACGGCGAAAATAATCGGATAACGTCGCATTCGTGGATTCGGGCTGATTAGTGGTTAGTGGTTAGTGGTTAGTGGTTAGTGGTTAGTGGTCAGTGGGCAGTGGGCAGTGGTTAGTGGGCAGTGGTTAGTGGGCAGTGAGGCGACACAGGCTTCCGTACTCTCCACTCTCCACTCTCCACTCTCCACTCTCCACTCTCCACCCTCCACTCTCCCCTCTCCCCTCTCCCCTACAAAATGCCTTGTTCGCGGAGTTCGATGCCCTTCAGCGCCATTTTCAAGGCCTCGGGGCTGGGGGCGACCTCGAAGGCCGTCTCCCGGTCGATCATGTCCCGCTCCACCAGCGATTTCAAACTCATGGTGAAATCCTGCATCCCCTCCTCCTTGCAGAGGCGGATCGCGTCGGATAGTTTTTCGTCCATCTCCTCCAGCAGCAGCTTCCGCACCGTCGGATTGAAGATCATGATCTCGTTGGTGGGCGCGCGCGGCACGCCGGGCTTGATCGAGCGCAGCAGCTTTTGTGCGATGATCGCCTTCATGTTGAAGACCATCGCGCTGCGGATGGCTTTGTGCATGTCCGCCGGGAAGAGGTCCAAAATGCGGCCGATGGTGCTGGGCGCGGTCGAGGCGTGGATCGTGCCGAACACCAAGTGGCCCGTCTCCGCCGCCTGCAGCGCCGTCTCGAACGTCTCGCGATCGCGCATTTCGCCCACCAGAATCACGTCCGGGTCTTCGCGCACGGCGTGCTTCATGCCGGTCATGAAGTCCTTCACGTCCATGCCGATCTCGCGCTGGTTGATGATCGCCTTGTCCTCGGTGAAGGTGAATTCTATGGGGTCCTCGAGCGTCAAAATATGCACCGGCTTGGCGCGATTGATCCAATCCAACATCGCGGCGATCGAGGTGCTCTTGCCCGAACCGGTCACCCCGGCGAAGAGGATCATTCCCTGATCGAACTTGCAAAGCTCCTCCAGGATCGGCGGCAGAAAAAGATTTTCGAAAGTGGGGATTTGATTCTTCACGCAGCGGGCGACCAATCCCACGTGCCCCAATTGTTGCAGCACGTTCACGCGGAACCGCCAGGGTTTGTGATCCACTTCCACCGCATAGGCGAAGTCGGCGCCGCCGTCCTCGTCGAAAATCCGCCGGTTGCGCTCGTCGAACATGGGGAAGATCAGCCGGACCATTTCCTCGTCGTCGATCGGGCCGCGATTCAACGGCCGCAGCGTACCCGCGATGCGAATGTGCGGGGGCCGGCCGACTTTCAAGTGCAAATCGCTCCCCTCGAGCTTGATCACCGCCCGAAAGAGCTTGTCGATCTCCAGATTCTTGGGCCGCTTGCCGAAACGCTGTTTATCTTCCTCGGCCGAAACGATAATGGCGCTGGGACTAGGCATGGATGGTTCTCTCGTCTGCGTCAACCAAGGGATTCTTTCCTAGTGGTCCGACAACCGTATAATGACAGGTTGTTGGGATGGCAGTTGTACTGCCATCCCCGGGGCGACGGTACAACTATCGCCCCAACATGAACCTGTCAAATTGTATCTGCGGGACCACTAGTTCGCCGTACTAAATCGCACTCAATATGGTAGGTACTTTCTTCCGTGCGCTGTTTTCCGCGGAGCGAACGGCCGCGCCGCCGCTCCTTCGCTTGCCCAATCCTCTCGCAAACCTTCCATTATGGCATAAATCCGTTTTTTTTGCATCGGTAGGCGATTTTTTGTATTCAATCGCCTATTTAGCCCCCCGTGAACACACGGGGGGCGTGCGCCGTGGGCCAAACAGTTAATCGATTACCACGTCATCTCCGCCGCTCGCCCCCGGTGTGTTCACCGGGGGCTAAATGACTTACCGTTAATTTGCGGTGCTCAGCCGGACGGGAATGCCCATCCGCCGCATGATCAGTTTCGTCTCGCGGATCGAAAACTCGCCGAAGTGGAAGATGCTGGCAGCCAGGGCGGCATCGGCCCCACCTCGGAGGATGGCGTCGGCCAAATGCTCCGGCTTGCCCGCCCCCCCGCTGGCCACGACGGGGATCGTCACGGCGTCGCTCACCGCCTTGGTGATTTCCAGGTCGTAGCCGTCCTTGGTGCCGTCGGCGTCCATCGAAGTGAGCACAATCTCGCCGGCCCCCAGTTCTTCGACTTTCTTCGCCCAGGCCACGGCCTCGAGTCCCGTACCGATTCGCCCCCCGTTAATGTGGACTTCCCAAAACTCCCGCCCGTCTTTCTGCACCCGCTTCGGATCGATGTTCACCACGATGCACTGGCTGCCGAATCGCCGGGCGGCTTGGCTGATGAACTCCGGATTGCGGCAGGCGGTCGAGTTGATCGACACCTTGTCGGACCCGGCATTGAGCAAAGCGCGAATGTCGTCGATGGTGCGGATCCCGCCCCCCACTGTCAGCGGCATGAAAATCACCTCCGCCGTGCGGCGAACCACGTCGAGCATGATGTCCCGCCCTTCGTGGCTGGCGGTGATATCCAGAAAAACCAGTTCGTCGGCCCCTTCCGCCTCATAGCGCACCGCCACCTCGACCGGATCCCCGGCATCGCGCAGGTTCAGAAAATTCGTCCCCTTCACCACGCGGCCGCGATTCACGTCGAGACAGGGGATGATCCGTTTCGCAAGCATTTTTTTCGAAGGCCGGGTTTCTAGTCTGACGTTATCCGGGATTATTCCTAGCGCGGCGTAGCCGCAACCAATCGTTTAGCCCGGAGCCAACGGCGACGGCGGGCATAAGGGGCACTGGACAACTCCACCCGCCGTCGCCGTTGGCTCCGGGCTAAACGATAAACTTTGAGGAA